>JAVWEG010000011.1:0-36427 GCA_036641735.1 Oscillospiraceae bacterium | reverse complement strand
TTCACGAACCCTAATGCGGCCGCTGTGAAATAAAAATCCTCGCAAGCTAATCCAAGCGTTTTAGAATTAGATGAGTACAAGGAGAAAAATATGCTGTTATCCGCAGAGCAAATATCTAAAAATTATGGAATGAAGCAATTGCTGGATTGCGCTTCATTGTATTTAAACGAAAAAGACCGTATCGGTATTATCGGCATAAATGGTACAGGCAAAAGCACATTACTGAAAATACTTGCAGGGCAAGAGATATGTGACGAAGGCAATATCACGATAGGCTCGGGGCGCAAAATTGTATTTTTACCGCAAAATCCCGATATGGACGATGAGATTACCGTAACACAGCAGGTGTTTGCTCACGCTGCCGCAGAAAAAGATACTCTCAACGAGTACGAAGCCAAAGCGATGCTAAACAGGCTTGGCATCACCGATTTTTGTGCGAAAATCGGTACGCTATCGGGTGGGCAGCGTAAGCGTGTGGCGCTTGCGGCAGCTCTTGTGCGCCCGTGTGATATATTGATATTAGACGAGCCGACAAACCACCTTGACAGCGAAATGGTTTGCTGGCTAGAGCAATATTTGTGCCGCTTTACAGGCGGTATTGTAATGGTGACACACGACAGGTATTTTCTTGAGCGTGTAGCTAACCATATAGTGGAATTATCGCGCGGTAAGCTATATACATATGAGGCAAATTACTCTAAGTATCTGGAGCTTAAAGCAGAGCGTGCCGAAATGAACGAAGCAAGTGAGCGCAAGCGCCAATCTATATTGCGCAAAGAATATCAGTGGATAATGCGCGGCCCGCGTGCGCGCGCCACAAAAAGCCGCGACCGCATTGAGCGATATGAGGAAATGAAAAACAAAGATGCTCCTACTAAGGACGATACCGTGCAAATGGCGGCAATGTCGAGCCGTCTTGGGCGCAAAATAATATCCCTTGAAAACGTGAGTAAAAGCTATGACGGGCGCTATGTAATAAACGATTTTTCGTATATGATAAACCGCAATGACCGCATAGGGATAGTGGGCAGAAACGGCGCAGGCAAATCCACTTTACTCAATATCGCTTCGGGTGAGCTTGTGCCTGACAGCGGATATGTGGATATGGGTAGCACCGTAAAAATAGGTTATTTTAAGCAAGAGTGCAAGGAGCTTAATTTAAATCAGAGGGTTTACGATTTTATTTGCGGAATTTCAGGAGAAATAAAAACAAACGAAGGCACTTTTTCGGCTTCACAGATGCTGGAACGTTTTTTGTTCACCTCGGATTTGCAATATACTTTGATTGGGCGATTGAGCGGCGGAGAAAAACGTCGGCTTTATCTTTTAAGCATATTGATGGCGGCGCCTAATATTTTATTTTTGGACGAGCCTACAAATGACCTTGATATTGAAACATTAACGATTTTAGAAGATTATCTCGATTCTTTTAACGGCGCTGTAATAGCGGTATCTCACGATAGATATTTTCTTGATAAAATAGCGGATTTTATTTTTGAAGTAAGTGACAGCGGTAAAATAACAAATTATTCGGGAAATTACACCGATTATACCGATAAGCGCGATGCTAAAATAAAGTCTGAGATAAAGCCGCCTTTAGCACAGGCAAAAGCCATATCCTCTGCAAAGCCCGAAGCGAAAGCTCGTACACGCGCGCTTAAATTTACGTTTAATGAACAGCGTGAGTACGACAATATTGATGATGATATCGCAAAGCTGGAAGCGCAAATAAGTGTTTTATCAAACGAGATTACAGCTGCCGCAAGCGATTATGTATTGCTGCAAGAGCGTATGAATAAAAAAGAAGCATTGGAAGCAGAGCTTGAAGCGAAAACCGAGCGGTGGATATATCTAAATGATTTAGCAGACAAAATAAATGCCGATAATTAAAAAAATGCACACAAACAATTTTTGTTCGTGTGCATTGCTTTTAACAATTTATTTTGCCAGTAAAGCTGCTGTAAGAGCGATTGGCTCCATAACAGTGCCGTCTTTATATGCGCGCATATTGCCGCTTGCTATCTCGTCTATCAAGAGTACGTCGCTGCCGTTAAATCCGAACTCAAATTTAATATCATATAAATCCAAGCCTTTTTTGCTCATATCATCTGCCACTATTGCAGTGATGGCTTTAGTGGATTTTACTATGGCATCATACTGTGCGCGGCTCATAATGCCAAGCGCTTCAAGGCCCTCTTGTGTGATAAGCGGATCGCCTCTGTCGTCGTCCTTTAACGTCATTTCCACATAAGCATCTAGCTTTGCACCATCGCTGATATACATACCGTAGCGGCGTAAAAAGCTGCCAACCGCGCGGTAGCGGCAAATAACCTCAAGTCCTTTGCCAAATGGAGTGCAAGGCTTAACCTCCATTGTAGAATTAGGAATATCGGCGCTGATAAAATGAGTTTTAATGCCTTTTGCATTTATAAGCTCAAAGTATTTCACGCTTACTTTTAGGTTTTCGCGGCCAATGCCCTCGATGTGCGCGCCTACTGTGTTGGCGCCCGGATCAAACACACCGTCAGTGCCTGTCATATCATCTTTAAATTTAAGCTCGTAGTTGCCATTATCGAGTGCGAATACGTCCTTTGTTTTGCCGGTATAAACCTTTTTCATATATTTTATTCCTTTCTAAAATCCCTACAGATAAATCTGTTGCCACTATTGTATCACAAATACAATAGTGGCAACAAGATAAAAAACATATCAATTATGCTATGCTAAGCAATAATATTTTTGGCAAAAACACAGTTAGACATACTTATTTTGCCTATTCGTGCTGCATCTCACCTAAAGTTACCGTAGCGGTTACTATGCGCCCGTCACGCGCTACTTGCACCTCTACCTTGTCACCCACGGCACGCTTGCCGATTGCATCGGTAATATCATTCAGCGAGCCTACTGCCGCGCCGTCTACACTGATAAACCTGTCGCCTTTACGCAAATCTGCTTTTTCAGCGCCGCCGCCTTTTGTGACTTCGGTGATATACACTCCAAGATTATCCACACCTGCCTGCATAGCGGTTTGCAAATCCGTAACATTTAATATCTTTATTCCGAGTGCCGGACGCCCCGAAACATATCCGTTATCCATTAGCTCTGTAGCCACTTTAAATGCTGTATTTATTGGTATTGCAAAGCCGAGTCCCTCTGTATTTGCTTGGCTGGATTTTGAATTTACTATGCCTACAAGCTCGCCTTTTTCGTTAAACAATCCGCCGCCGGAATTACCGGGGCTTACCGCCGCATTAGTTTGCAGCAAGGTCATAGTTTGTGTACCTACTACTATATCGCGGTTTAATGCCGAGATAATACCGTCTGTCACCGTGCCGCCAAGTGTACCCATAGGATTGCCTATTGCTAAAGCAAATTCGCCTACTGTAAGGTTATCGGAATCGCCAAGTACTGCCGCAGTAAGCCCTTGTGCATCTATCTTTATCACAGCAATATCTGTTTTGCTGTCTGCACCTATCAGCTTTGCATCGTGCTTGCTTTTATCGGATAAAGTGACTGTCAGCTTATTGGTGCCATCTACTACGTGCTGATTAGTGATAATATAGCCGTCCTCAGAGATAATAACTCCGCTTCCTGCTCCCGACAAAATCCTTTGCCCGAAAAACGGATCTGTCTGCACGCCCTCTGTCATTACCTCTACTACGCTCGGGCCTGCCGTTGCCGCTATTTGAGACACAGTAAGCGCTCCGCCGCTCTTTAGTGCATCTCCTGTAGCGGCAGTGCCGTTTTGAGACTGAGTGCCTTCTGCCGGCGCTTTATATATTACTGTTTTGTTTTTGTTGGCTATAGTGCTGCCGATAAATCCGCCGCCTACTCCCATAGCACCGCATAATACAAGCGTTAATAGCCCTGCCATTACACGTTTTAGCTTGCCGCTTTTTTTAGGCTTTACCTCTACCTCGGGCGGCCTTTGTGTATAAGGGCTTTGGTAGCTGTCTCGATAATCAAATTCCCAATCGTTATTCATAAAAAAATCTCCTTTTGAAATGTATACAATTAATATTTGTATTAATATATTTACCTTATGTGCTACAGTATACTGCGCAATTGTGAACAATATTTTTGATGATTGTGAAAACACCGTGAAATCTTGTGGCAAATACGTGATAATATTTGCGATGTACGCTATCTTATAATAAGTCATTATACTATTGCAAGTATAACATATATTCATTGTTCTTTAAATCAAAATAAAAAACAGATGTCGGCAAAATTTTGCCGACATCTGTTTTTATTAATATTTGCTTGTATTGTCAGTGTAGCTTATCTCGTTTTCTTCCTCTTCGCTATAGCTTTGCTCAGGGGTTTCTATACTGCCATTCACCTTAAATTTGCCCACAAGCTCCTTTAGCATTTGCGCTTGTCCCGAAAGCTCCTCGCTTGCGGCGGCGCTTTCCTCGGACGTAGCGGAGTTTGTTTGAACTACGGCGGATATTTGCTCTATGCCAAGAGTTACCTGCGCCATACTGTTAGCCTGCTCTGTAGATGCTTGCGCTATTTCATTTACAAGTGCATTTATCGATTGCGCACCCTTTGTAATTCCATCTAAAGCTTCTGCAGTGGCATTTGCCATTTTAGAACCTTTGTTTACTGCTGCTATAGAGCCTACGATTAGCTCGCTTGTGTTTTTGGCGGCAGTAGCCGATTTGCTGGCAAGGTTTCGCACTTCATCTGCCACTACGGCAAACCCCTTGCCAGCAGCGCCTGCACGCGCAGCTTCTACAGCCGCATTCAGCGCCAAAATATTTGTTTGGAATGCGATATCCTCTATCGTCTTAATTATTTTGCCTATCTCGCCGGACGAAGCATTTATCTCCTCCATTGCCTTTGCAAGGTTTTTCATTTGCTCGTCGCCATTTTCTATCTCTTTTTCCACTATAGAGGCATTATTGTTTGCCGTAGCCGCATTCTCGGCATTCTGTTTAATTTGCCCCGACATCTCCTGTATTGTAGCAGATAGCTCCTCTATACTCGATGCTTGCTCTGTAGCGCCCTGAGACAATGCCTGTGCGCCGCTCGATACTTGGTCTGAGCCACTTGCCACTTGCTCTGACGATATGCTTATTTGCGATATGGCATTGCTCAAATTGCCTATAATCTGATACATAGAGCCTGCAAGTGATTTAAAATCGCCCACATATAGCTCTTTTACCTTGCTGTCTACTGTAAAGTCCCCATCGCCAAGCGATTCAAGACCATAATCAAGGTCTTTGATAATACCGCTCACGGTATGAACTATTGTTTCGGTAGATTGTGCTAATTGGCGAGTTTCGTCCTTAGTGTTAATCACAGGCACAGGCGTAGTTAAATCGCCCTCTGCCAGCTGTGCCAAACGCTTTGCACAAGCTTTTATCGGCACATCTATTGCGTGTGCCGAGCGCCTTGCTATTATTACCGCCACAAAAAATGCAACAACCATCAATATTATAGTTACTATTATCGATGTTTTCAATCCACCCATAAAATCAGACATAGGTGCGTTTACTGCAATGCTCCATCCGTCGGAGCCTGCTATAGGCGAATATGCCGAAAACTTTTTTACACCGCTAAAGGTATAAGGCTCAAATCCTGTTTCGCCTGCACGCATCTTTGCGTGAATATCGGCAAGCGGTTGTAAGGCAGGTGTGTTTTTGGCAAGCTCCTCTACATTTTCGCCGTCCTCCACGCGCTTAATATCCTTATGCGCTATGGTAAAGCCGTCTTTGTCCACTATGTAAGCACTGCCGTTGTCGCTTATCTTGATAGAATTAACGATATTGTTAAGAAAATCACTCGGCGGTGCAAAATACACACAGCCCACTACTTTTGTATCGGGGATACCGCCTTCCCACAAAGGCGCCGCTACTATCATAGCTAATTTATTCGTCACCTTGCTTAAAACAGGCTCCGAAACGCTCGCTTTCCCCTGCATAGCCATTTGAAAATATTCACGATCGGAATAATCCTTGCCGTCAAATACGCTTTTGCCATTTACTCCTATAATATTGCCGCGCTCAAAGCCGTGCGATTTAGCGCGCTGGTCTATAAGAGATTTTTTCGCATCTGTCGTGCTTTTTTCATCGGCAAGACGTGCTATACTGCCTGCATCATAAGCTACATTAGAATATGCCTCAAGCTCTTTTTCTACACGCTGTGCAGCAAGCTTTGCCGCCTCAGACAATGTTTGCTCTAACAGCTGATTTGTGCTGTTATAGTTTAATACAATACTTGTGCCCCCCACAATTAACAGCGCCGCGCAAACGAGAATAATAGTACCGGACATTATTCTGGCTTTAATAGTTTTCATATTTATATACTCCTTCTTGCGTAGTTTGTATGTCCATATACCACTATAGTACTCTTATATTGTAAGTGTTTCAAGCGTTTTTTTGATAAGCAAATATAATTTGGCATTAAAAATTAAACTTTGTTATCAATCACAAAATTTTACTGACGGATTTATGCATAATGATTGTAAAAAATATTTTTTGCATAGTTTTGTTTAAATTCCGTAAAGCGAAACAGGACTACGGCTAATGCAGCAGTCCTGTCTTTTAAATTATTTTTGGCGAAGCTTTGTGCGATTGCCGTTTTCGTCTACTATCACCGTATTATCAAGCTGGCTTTTAAGGCTGTCACGCATTTCACTTATATATATATCCCTAAGTGTTTTTTGCATTTCCGCCTCTTCTTTAGTAAGCCCCTCGCTTGTGCGGCTTTTGGCGGCAAGCTCATTAATTTTTGCGATATCTTGCTTTGTCATAAGGGCGAGCCTTTCTGCCCTTAAATGCCGCCTTGTCGCTGTAGGAATGGGGCTTTTTAGAGCCAAATTTTTCTTCTACCATAGAAAAAGATACTTTTTGCTGTTTTATTTTAGCATCCTTCATCTCAGCCGCTACTTGCGCTGCATCGTCTCGTGCAAGCTCTATATCGGTATGGTCGGCAAAAATATTTATCTTACCTATTGCGCTTGCGGCAAGCCCTGTAGCTTCCACTATAGCTCCCACGATAAAGTTAGGACCTATCTTGGCATCAGAGCCGATATTTACACGTACCCACGCTCTGCCGGCTTCGGTGCGCACTGCGGCATTGCGGTGGTCGCCTGTCACTATTGCACGCACATTGCGTACAGTGGCAAGACGCTTATTTTTATTTTGCAGCTTTGCATATAATACAGCCGCAATATCTTGTGCAGAATAACCATCTTTTTCAATTGCCTGTATAAATTGCAGCCATTCGTAGCCCTCGTTCTCGTCTACCATACGGCGTATTTCTGCGCCAAATTCGCCCGAGCGGTGCTGTGCAATGCTCTCAAGGCTTGGCACAGGCTTTTCTTCAATATGAGCGCCGATATAACGCTCTATTTCGCGCACGCGTGATACCTGACCGCGATTAGCGGCAAGAGTGTAGCTCGCGCCCTTTTTGCCTGCACGTCCCGTACGGCCTATACGATGTATATAATATTCATATTCCTGCGGAATATCATAGTTAAATACAGCTTCCACGTCATCTACGTCTATACCTCTTGCCGCCACATCTGTAGCCACAAGAATATTTACACGTCCACTTTTAAAGTCTGCCATTACGCTGTTACGCTGGCTTTGCTTTAAGTCTCCGTGTAAGCCCGATACGTGAAATCCGCCTGCGCCAAGCTCTGTAACAAGCTCGTCTACCATTTTCTTGGTATTGCAAAACACAAGCGCACGCTTTGGCTTGTGATATTCTATCAAAAGCTTTAAAGTGTCGTTTTTGCTTCCTTGAGGAATATTGTAATAGCTTTGCTCGATATTCGCTACTGTCTTACGTCCGCCGTCCACCGCGATAAACACAGGCTCGCTTTGGAAATCTTGCGTAATCTTTAATATTGCAGGAGGCATAGTAGCGCTAAATAGCACTGTTTGTCTGCCTTCGGGAGTGCTTTCAAGCACGGTGCGGATATCGTCGATAAAGCCCATATTAAGCATCTCATCTGCTTCGTCCAGCACGATAGTGCGTAATTTATCAAGCTTTAATGTTTTGCGGCGGATATGGTCAAGCACACGGCCCGGAGTGCCTACCACTATTTTCGCTGTCTTCAATTGACGTATTTGCAAGTCCATCGGCTGGCCGCCATACACTGTAGCCGCCGATACGTTTGGCAAATATTTCGATAGCTTGCGTATTTCACCTGTAGTTTGCACTGCAAGCTCACGCGTAGGCGAAAGTACAAGTACGCTCGCCTTGCCGCCGTCTGCCGCCATCTGCACTATAGGTATGCCAAAAGCCGCCGTCTTTCCTGTGCCTGTAGACGAGCGCCCTGTAACGTCGCTTCCGTCCAAAATCGGGGGAATAGCGCCGCTTTGTATATCTGTGGCTTCACTAAAGCCCATTTCTTCAATGGCCTTTAATATTTCTTCTCTAATTGGTAATTGCGTAAATAGCATCTGTTCTTAGTACCTAATTTCTTTTTTATTTAATATCTTTTTATAGATAGCATATAAGTATATCATAAATAAAAACAAAATACTACGTTTTACATAAATTTATTTACATATTTTTTTCGTAAAGCATAAATGCACGGCTGCAAAAGCCGATGCTATTACAAGAATAAAATGCGCGCTTAATGCTCTCCACAGTGGTATATCGCTTATTCTCGGCGGCAGCATTATAAGCTCGTCTATTTTACGGTTTATCTCGTTTAATATTTCTTTAAATGCGCCTATATCCGATATTTTTGCAGGCAAAAGATAGCTCGGTACTGCATTTGCACCTATTACTATTATTGCCACGCACAAAAGCCCAAAAACAAATAAAGCGATATCTTTATTTATCCCTTTTAAGCTGCAAATGTATTTTATCAATATAAAAATTGCAAATATAAAACAAATAGCAAGAGGTATAAAGCATAAAACGAAAGCTATTTGCGCAAGGCTTTGCCTGTATAAAACACCGCTTGACGTATTAAGCTTTGCTTTTGCAATAAAATCATTCACTGCACTTTGACTGTCATTTCCAAAATCACCGCTCATTTCTATATCTGTAAATTCACCGCTGCTTACACCTACCGCCACTATTTTTTGTTTGCTTTTAATTACATTACTAATAGTATAGTTATTATTATTTATACTAAATGTAAGCCCGCTTGCTTCAGCCGAACCGTACAGCGCTTGTGCCGCGCTATTTGTAATATAACAAGCGCTGTCGCCGCTGCTCGCCATATAAAATATAATATCTATTTTTGTTTCACGAAGCTCTGTTTTTATTTCCGCTTTTTCACTGCGTAAAAAAGCGCAATTAATACCATTTATATTGCTTTTGCTTTGCAGATATTGAATGACATTTTTTGCCGTTTCCTCTTTGATGAAAGATTGCGTGTAGCGCACACTTATATGCCTGCATTGTTGCGAGATGTTTTCTGCACTCATAAAGCACGCAAGGCACAGCATAAATAATATTATATAGTTTATTATGCGCTTTTTTTGAATATTAAACATTTATTCTCACCCTTGCGCCCACGGACAAAATGCGAGTGGAAAGCACCGCTACTTTATCCTGCGGCATAATAGTGCCGCTCACTGCCGAATATCCGTTTTGCGTATAAAGCACGGTTACGTCGCGCCTTACGGCTGTATCACAAACGCCGAGTACAGTTTGCTTTTGCTCTATCACATACACAAAGCTACCTTTATTATCTTGCATTATTGCTTTTGTAGGCAGGCACAGCTCGTATGAAGCGCGCGCAAGCTCTATATTGCACTCGGCATTGCCCGGCTCCCAGTTTAATGCTTTTGGCAAAAGGGCATTTAATATTATTTCGTCACCGTCAGTTTTAATATTGTCTATTTTCACTTTGGCTTCGCAAGCGCCTTGCTTTACAGATATTATTGTGCCGATATTTATTTTATCTGCTTTTTCCTTGCCTGTTTTTACGTTTAAAATATATCCTATGCTGTCATTTGCTATATTGCAATATTGCGGTGTAATGCCGCCTACGGCAAGGCTTAGTCCTTGCAAAGTACCGCTTTTCACGGCTTTTACGCAATTATCGGCAGCGAGTACCTGCGTTAGCTGCATAATGCGCTCTTTTTTTGCTTTTATATTTTGTTCTAAAACATCGCCTTCGGCTTTATTGATTTCGGCTTTTGTTTTGTTTTCATTTATAGCGCCTTCGTATGCGGCAATTGCTTCATTGCGCGCATATTCCGCTTGCCTTGCCTGTGATAAAGCAGCCTCTATAGCATCTTCATCGCCGCTTTTTTTTGCCTTGTCGTAAGCGGCATACGCATCGTTTAGCGTTTCTTGAGCAAAATCTATCCCTTCGGATTTCACTTTGTCGTTAATAAAAAGCTGCGCTTTTTGCGTTTCCAGCTTTTTTAATTCGGCTTTAGCCATATCAAGCTCCGCAGAAAGCTTGTGTCCGTCTACAGTAGCAAGCACTTGCCCTTCGCTCACTTTTTCGCCATCACGCACAAGCACCGATATAATATTAAGCCCCTGTACTATTGGCATTGCCTCAAGCGCGCCATATATTATTTTACCATCTGCATTAATGCTCTCTACCAGCTCTTTTCGCTTTGCGGTATCTATATCTACTATCGGCATTACCGCGCCAGATATTCCTTTTGCCAGCAATGTAAGCAGCAGCATCACACTGAAAAAGCGTAATATATTAGCAAGCGCCCGTGCCTGATAATTGGTTTTATTATCAAAATACGATTTTATTTTGAGCATAAGCCTACGCATAATTTACTCCTTTATTCCGCTTGTTTGTATGCCAAGCTCTAAATATTTTTGCCCGAATAAAAACACAAGCGCCGCTGTCATCAATGTGATAAGGCTTGCCGCCATAGCTTTACCTGCCATTTGCGGCGGTATGCTTTGTAAATAAAGCGATAGCGGCCATAGGCTTTCTTTTTTAATAAAAATCATTGCAGGCTCTATAGCGCTCCACGCTTCAATAAACGATAATATCATCGCCGCCATTATGCTCGGTACGCAAAGCGGTAAGCCTATACGTATAAATGTGCCAAATTTTCCTGCGCCGTCAAGCTCGGCCGCCTCTAATAAAGCACGCGGCACACTGTCAAAGCCTCGCGCCATAATAAATACAGGCAGTGCCGAAAAAATAGAGGGCAATATTACCGCCCACATAGTGTCGAGCAAATGCAGCTTATCCAGCACCAGATACGACGGCACCATAGTAACGCTAAACGGCAAAAGCATTAGCACCGTATATAATATAAACACCGCTCGTCTGCCGAAAAATCGCATACGCGATAAGCTCCACGCAGCCATAGTACCCACTATAAATTGCCCTGTTAATTGCGCCGCTGTAATAAATACCGTGTTCCAAAACATTACATAAAACTCGGCATTATCAAGTAAAAGCTCTATAATAGTATGTAAAGTGGGATACTGCGGTATAAAGCTCCATTGCACAAAGCCTTTGCCGCCGCTCGATAATGCAATAAGCTTATTGCTAAGCTCACCGCCCTCAATAAATGCACCTGTCAATACAAAATATATGGGTAATACGGCGAGTGCGCATATAGGCAGCAAAAAGAAATAAGGCACAAGCATTTTAGCTTTTTTCATAATATCAATCCTCGCTTTGCCAATATCTGCTAATGGGTATTATTACGCACAAAAGCACTGCCGTCATTATTATTGCCGCCGCCGTAAGCCGCCCTAAATCGAGCGCCGTAAACCAGTTATTAAATAAATGCTGCAGCATATAAATGCTTTGATGAGGGTAATTGCCGGCTGTTAAATATGCCTCTCTATATATTTTAAAGGTGTTTATTACGCTTAATACCGCAGTGAGTATCAGCGTAGGTGATAAGAGCGGCAGCGAAATATAAAAAAAGCTTGCTACAGCGCCTGCTCCGTCTACACGCGCTGCCTCGTATAAGCTGCTTGATATTCCATCAAGCCCTGCCGCCAAAAGTATAATATCAAACCCTCCGTTTTTCCATATATAAGTGCCTACTAACAGCCAAAACGCAGCGCCTGTTCCCATAAAGTCCACTGCTTGTAAATGCAGCTTATTTAATTCAGCATTTACAAGCCCGTTTTGGTTAAACAATATTTGCCAAGCGAGCGCCACGCTTGCCACAGGCAAAGCCATAGGAAGGATAAGCGCTGTGCGCATAAGCTTGCCGCGCCCTTTTACAGCTCGCAGCAAAAGGCAAACAGCAAGGCTGAATGTAATAAGCAGCGGTACACAAATGCAAATAAAGCGTGCTGTATTTGCAAAAGCAAGGCGAAATGCATCATTATTAAATACGGATTTATAATTTTGCATACCTACAAATTTATCACCCACAGCGCTTGTAAAGCTGCGGCGCACGGTCTCGGCATACGGCAGCAGCACAAATATTATTATTCCGCTAAGGCTCGGCAATAAAAACAACCAAGCCGCCAAAGCTTCGCGCTTTGCGTTACCTTTGCTCTGCAAAATACATCGCAAGGCTTTGCTGTGCCTCACTCGTTGCTTTATCAATCGTCAATTCTCCCTTGCAATATTTTTTAAATACCGCTTGCAGCTTTTCTTGTGCTACTGTGTTTATATTAATCGGAGTTTTAAGCTTATTTATCAGCTCGTTTACATCGCCCTTGTACTTGGTGCTTGCCGTGATATTGCGCTCGTTTGCCGCATTTATGCCCCCTTGAGTCACTGCAATGCCATCACTGAAAAACGCATTTTGCACTTCGTCACTAAGCATAGCTTTTATAAAGCTCAGCGCTTCTGCCTTTTTTTGTGTGGCGGCATTTACACCTGTGAGCAAAAGCGGCATATACGCGCCCTCGGTATGCCCCGGCTGTAAAACGGCAGGCGCTAAATCGTCTTTAAAGCTTGCGAGCATACCAAGTACGCTTGTAGCTGTGATGCTTTCGTACCCGTATCGCGCTCTGCCATTAAAGTATTCGTCTAGTGTGTAGCTCATTTCGGCGGTATCCTCTCCGCCTACACCGCTCGCTATTCCGTTTTTTTCTTGCTTCTCGTTATAAGTATCCATTTGGTAATAATCGTATATCTTTTTACCGTTAGTATATATATTTGTCAGCAGCTCTGCATTAAGTCCGTCTTTGATAATTAGGGCATTTGCCTCTCCCAACAATAAAAAGTTTAATATATCTTCACTGCTCGTAAAGGTAAATGCGTATTTATCGTCGCCCTCAAGCTTAGTGTAATAATCGGGGCTATCCGCTGCCGCATCGGGGCGCACAGCGCCGCTTAATACTGCATTTGTCACATCGTCAATGGTTTTAATGCTTTGTATGCTATCATCGCCAAATATCATCGGTATGCTAAAGCGCATTGGCATAATATTTATTTTATCCGTACAATATTCAGCTTTAATATGCGGTGCTAATTTGTCTTGAGGTACAGCTTCTTTAATATCAAGCAGCACAGCTTTATTTATATAAGGCGCATAGTCAATACCGTCAAATATTATTACATCAGGCCCTTTACCTGCTAAAAGCTCGGTATTAAGCGCTTTTATCTTATCGTCTATCGCCGCTTTATCTGCTGGAATATACTTGTTATGGTTTGGCAATGCCACTATATATTCGGGCGCTGCGCCGCCGTTTGCTTTGGCAAATGCCGATATCGCCGCGCGTACCGTGCCTTGCTCGTACAAGCTCCACACCGTAAAGGTGCTTAGGCTAATCGCCGGTAAGGTAGTGTCAAAATGGTAGCGATAAAGGCTGTGATTACGATTTTGTCCGTCGCTTGTGTCATAGCTTGCCACGTAAAAATCTCCGCTTTTATTGCGTGCAAACAGATTGTTATAATTATTTTGTGCGCTAAATGCAAAGGTAGGGTTTTGCACTATATTTTCTGCAATACTGCCGCCCTGCGCTTGCCGGCCTATGCCCTCTTTAGTGATATAATATATGTTTTCATCTGCATCCGTCGCCAGCTTTACCGTCGCATCTTTTAATTCAAGCGTACCTATATCGCTCAATACTCCGCCCTCGTCCATAGCTATCAGCTTGCCGTCGTAGCTTGCTATCAATAGCTTGTCGCCGCTGCAAGTGCTTGCCTGAATGGCAGTGCCTGTATATAGCACATCTAATTCTCCACTGCAATCCGCCAGCTTTTCACCTGTTTTGGTGCTGTATACAGCGTTTGCTTGCTGTGTAGTTATCGTCTTGCCGTCCTTATCTGTAAAAGCAACGTTACCGATGCTTTCGCCGTAAAATACGTCCTCGCTCACAAATGCAAGGCTCATCTGCCCGTTTACCCATTTGTTTTCAAGCTTTACAGGCTCTTGCCCCTCGCTGATATAAAATAGCTCGTCATAATGCTCTTGCCCTGAGCCGCCTTGTGTACTGCGCACGGTAGCTATAGCCGCCCCTTTTGGAGATACCGCCATATGTATTACATAGCCGCCGAGCTTGTCGGCAAAATCGGCTTTTTGCACATCCCAAGTAGCGCCGTCGTCTTTAGAGGTGCATTTATAGGGGACAATGCTTTCGGGGTTATCACCGTCACTTTGGCTTGCGTAGCATAGCAATGTGCCGTTTTCTAATGCAGTTATAGAATAAATATACATATCTTCCCCGAAGCTTAGCTTTGTCTCCACCCAGCGCCCCATCGGTGCATCGCTTGAAACGGTATTGCCTACCGTATTACTATTTACCTTTATCTCACCGCCTACAGAGCTTTTATCGCCGCAAGCGGTAAGGCTTAGCAATAGCGCCGCCGATAATATAGCGGAAATAAGTTTTTTCATATTATTTGCCTCCCAATATTTTCTTATGTTACAATCATATCAAACGAAGCTTAAAAAAGCCTTTAAAGCAAAATACATTTTTTAAGGTTAATTCAAGATAAACTATGTTAATATAATATAGAGGTGATTTAATTGCGTATACTTATAATAGATGACGATATAGCGCTGTGCAAAGCTTTAGGGATATCTCTTGCCGCCGAGGGTATACAAGCGGACCTTTGCCATAGCGGTGACGAGGGGATTTATTATCTAAAGCAGGACATCTACGATATGTGCGTACTAGACAGAATGCTCCCTGTATGCGACGGGCTTTGTGTGCTGCAAGAGGCGCGCGCACTCGGAATAAGTACACCTATATTAATGCTTACCGCGCTGTCTCGTATACAAGACAAGGTAGACGGCTTTGCACAGGGCGCAGACGATTATCTCGTAAAGCCATTTGATACGCGTGAATTAATAGCGCGTATACGTGCGCTCGCAAGACGAAGCGCGCAGCCTGTAAACGAAGCTTTATTGCAATATGCCGATATCGCTCTTAATACAAATCAGCTTATACTTAGCTGTAAAGATGAGAGCCTTACTATATCTATTAAAGAATGTGAATTACTGGAAGCCTTTATCAAAAGCCCTAATACTTTATTGCCGCGCAATATATTATTAGGAAGGGTGTGGGGTGCAGATGCCACAATAGAGGACTCGTGCCTAGACAGCTACATTCACTTTGTGCGCCGCCGCTTATCCTGTGTACATTCATTATGTACTATTGTTACTGTGCGCGGTATGGGCTACCGCTTGGAGGCGCAAAGATGATTAAAGCGTTGCATTTGCGCCTCACGGTAATATTTACAGCATTTACTTCGCTTGTTTTAATATTAGCGATGATAACAACGTTTATTATATCCATTAACCAAAACGAAGCTCAGCGCGTAAAAGCATTGAATGATTTGCTGTCTACTATACATAGCCGCATAGTGGATAGTAAATCCATAAGCGATGATTGGCTTTCTTTGCTCGAAAGTGATAATCACTGCACTATACTTATCACCGATAATGGTGCGCCTTTGCATTTTAATGGTACGCTCGCCACAGATACCGATAGAGACATTTTGGCACAGCGTGCCATAGGCAATAGCGGCAATATAATAAAGGGTGACGGCGATGAAGAATATGCTGTATTATCAGAGCATTTATTGCTGCCAAAAGCTGTGGATATCACTATTCTTCAGCATATTAGCTTTTATAAAAATAAAAATTATCGTCTTGCTATGCAATATTTGTGCTTGTTTATCGTTTGTAGCGCAGCGCTTTGCGGTATATGCTATATGCTTGCGCGCATTGCCTTTGAGCCT
The DNA here is from genome assembly GCA_036641735.1 of Oscillospiraceae bacterium. Lineage (GTDB taxonomy): Bacteria > Bacillota > Clostridia > Oscillospirales > Ruminococcaceae > JAGPHI01. The sequence continues at coordinate 20,358 of JAVWEG010000011.1, read as the reverse complement.
ACGCGCAAAAATATTATAAAGCAAAACGAATTTATCGCCGCCGCAAGCCACGAGCTGCGCGCTCCGCTCACGGTGATACGGGCAAGCCTTGCGGCAGTGCCGAAAAAAGCGATGCCTTTGCAATCTGTACAATTAATACAAAGCGCCGACAGCGAGGCTGCACGTATGGGGCGCTTAGTGGAAGATATGCTGTCGCTTGCAAGCAGTGATGCCGGCGCATATAGCGTAAACAAAAAGCAAATAGAGCCTGATAATCTTATTATAGAAATGTACGAGCAGTATCGGTTGCCGTGTTTGGATAAAGCGCACAAGCTTACGCTTGCACTTCCAAGCTGTGCCTTGCCGGCTCTATATCAGGATAAAGAACGAATAATGCAAATCCTCGGTATTTTTATTATGAACGCCATAGAATACACCCCGTGTAATACCTCTATAGAGCTATCCGTCCTTGCCAAAAAAAGCGCCGTAGTCTTTAGCGTAAAAGACCACGGCGCAGGAATACAAAATGATAGCAAGGATAAAATATTCGATAGATTTTACAGAGGAGATACCGCGCATACAGACAAAAACCATACAGGGCTGGGGCTTTGTGTGGCAAAAGCGCTGGCACTTGCACTTAATGCAGAAATCAGCGTGAAAGATACAGACGGCGGCGGCGCTACCTTTGAGCTATCGGTAAATAATTAAATAATGTTATCGGCTTATATATCTTGTGTTATTATCGTTGATTGTAAGCTTTTCGGCATCGCAATATTCCAGTATTGCACGCGCGTATTTGCGCGATATAGATAGCTCGTCTCGCAAGGATGCCACTGTAGAGCCGCCGTTTTCAGCCTGTTTACATACAATATCAAAAGCTGTGTCAAACGCTTGCTTGTGCATATATATATCGTCTGTCAGCTTTATTAAATATGTAAAGCACAGCTTTTTAATTATATGTCCGCCAAGCTCCTTTGGCAACCTTGCCATAATAAGCGCATCTTGTAAATATGGCGGAGTAAGCCCGCTTTGTACATAAATATCAAGCAATTGCTTTGCCTGCAAGGTTAGCTCGTTCTTGTCAGGCTCTTTTTTATTGTACTTTGAAATCGCATTTGAAACATCATACGGTATAAGATTTTTACGTATAATGTCAATTTCGATTTTATTTTGCAATAAATAATTTACAGCGCTCTCTATGCCATCATTATAAGCGCAAAGCTCTTCATATTCGTGAGTATCTAAGCGCTTTATATTTGTAGGAAACGGGCATATCACTTCGCCTGCACTCACAATTTCCCCTGCCGCCATACGGCGCAAAATAAAGCGCTCCCCTATGTAAACGGCCACGGGATTTTTGGTTTTAATAAGTGCGATACCGTCTTTGCACTGCACACGGCATATGCTTTCACAAGTACCGATAAAAAGCTGCATTTCTTCACAAGGTAAATTGTCATTCAGTAAAGTGATGCGCGCGCCAAACGCGCATTTGTATTCAAGGTGCGCAAAAGAGCATAGCACATCGCCCTTTTTTACGGATTTTGTATCGGTATTAATATTCACAGCCGCTCTTTGCCCTACATTTGCGCTTGATACATTTTCGCTATTGACATTAATATTTCGCACCGTTATTGCCTTGCCCTGCGGATACTGATAAATCTTGCCGCCTTTAACTATACGTCCGCTATACACTGTGCCTGTGGCAACAGTGCCTGCGCCCTGTATAGTAAAAACACGGTCTATCGGCATAAAAAACATTTCGCTTTCGGCTATTGCTTTTTCGCAAGTAAAGCTTAGCAGCTTCGCACGAAGAGCATCTATGCCAAGCATTGTTTTTGCCGATACCTCTATACAATCGGCATTATGTAAAAAGCCGTTTTTGCAAAGCTGCTCTATACCTTTGCGCGCGGCTCTTATTTCTTCTTTTGTGGCAATATCACATTTATTTAATACCACTACTCCGTCTTTTGCACAAAGCAGCTCTAATATTTTGTAATGCTCTATCGTTTCACGGCGCACACCCTCGTGAGCATCTACCACTAATATTGCCACATCAATGTGTCCTGCCACAGTCGCCATATTGCATAGCAGACCTTCGTGTCCCGGTACGTCTATAATAGTGCCGTTGCCAAATGGTGTAAACGACGGCTCTATAGTAATGCCCCTGCTTTTTTCGTCTTTATGCGTATCTCCGTCATACCCTGTAAGAGCCTTTATTAATGCCGTTTTGCCGTGGTCTATATGTCCTGCGGTAATATATATCACAATGCTGTTTTCACCTCTTGCGCCACAATATCTATTTCGTCATCAAATATACAAGCTACATCAAGGCATAGCTTATTATCTCTCACTAATGCTATTATCGGTATTGCGCTTTTGCGCAAAGCATCTGCCGTATCCTTTGGCAAAAGTGTTGCCACGGCAACACAGTATGAAGTAAGCTCTACGCACGGCACACTGCCGCCGCCCACAGGACGTGCAGTCGGAATAATCTCGCTTTTTATATTTCCAAGTGCTTTTTGCAATAGCCTTGCTCTATTTAAAAGCTTGTCGTCATCGGCGGTAAGCATCTGCAATACAGGTATTTCCAATTTAGCTGTAGCATTGTCTTGATACAGCTCTAAGGTAGCCCCTATTGCCGCAAGCGCCAGCTTATCTATACGCACGGCTCTTGCCAGTGGGTGCGCTCGCATTATATCTATATATTTGCGCTTGCCGCATATTATACCGCCCTGTGCCGCGCCCAAAAGCTTATCGGCGCTAAATGTAATAATATCCGCTTCATCTTTAACGGCATCTACCACGGTAGGCTCGCAAAAAGGATATTCGCTTTTATCCATTATAGCGCCGCTCCCTACATCGTAAATAAGCGGAATATCGTGCGTATGGCATAGCTTCGCCAGCTCTTTCGCGCTTACACTTGCAGTAAATCCGTTTACAGTGTAATTACTGGTATGTACTTTTAATACAGCACCTGCCTCGTTAACGGCTTTTGAATAATCCTGTAAATGCGTGCGATTGGTAGTGCCTACCTCTATAAGGCAAGAGCCGAGCGCCGTGATATCCGACACTCTAAAGCTACCGCCTATCTCCACAAGCTCGCCGCGAGACACTATTGTGCCTTTATCTCGGCACAGCGCTGTAAGTGCAAGCAATAGCGCGGCTGCGTTATTATTCACCACCATTGCCGCCTCGGTATTGGTAATTGTGCAGATAAGCTTTTCTATATCTTTGCCTCGCACACCGCGCTCGCCGCGCTCTAAATCGTATTCAAGCGCAGAATATCTTGCGGTATTTATTACAGCATCTATCGCGCGCTTTGCCAAAGGCGCTCTGCCAAGATTAGTGTGCAAAGCTATGCCGCTTGCGTTTATCACTCGCTTTGGCGATACCGACAAATCCCAAACAGCTCTAGCGTTATCCGCTAAGGCTGTATAAGATATATCTTTCTGCTCGCCTTGTAAAAGGGTGTTGCGCGCGCTACAAAGCGCTGTATGCAAAGCATATTTTGCTTTTGCCTCGCCTATCTCTTTTACAAGAGCTTTGCCCTCTTCGCTATTTAAAAGCGCATCAAAAGACGGCAAAGCGCGCATATCTTTATTGTTTATCAAGTATAAGCACTTCCAAGCTAAAATAGGATATTTCTATTATAACACATCCGCAGCTTTAGCTGCGCACAACAAAAGTGATGTGTCACTTTTGCGTGTTTCAATGTTCTCAAAGACAAGGCGCAAGCCTTGTAAGCGCGAAGCGCTTTGCCGCAAGGCAAACTTTGAGGTTATTATACCATATCCTGTGGCAAATCAATATCCCTAAGCTCGTTTTCATCAATATCAACAAGGCGCAGCTTGTCCAAATGGCGCTTTATTACGGCATTGCCGCTTGTGTTTGGCGGCAAGCTTGCAAGCTCCTCAAAGGTGCTTTGCGGAAATATTACAGGGCTTGCGTGGCCGTCTGCGGAGCGCGGCGCCACTATACAAGACCTATCCTGTGCAAAAGCAGCCGTGAGCTTATTTACACTTTCCTGCGTAAAATACGGCATATCGCACACCGAAAACATACAGCCAAACGCATCTTTTGGCACAAAAGACATTCCAAGACGTATTGTGGCTGCAATATCGTCTTTATCGTCAAGATTTTCGGCTACCGTAAGATGATGCGCGCAAGCTGAAAGTGCTACCTCGGCGGTGCGCGCCACCACGATGGTGGAATGAAAAAGCTCGCTTGGATGATTGGCAAACACATATTCGCACAAGGGTACGCCCTTAAACGAAGCTGTAAGCTTATCAGAGCCAAAACGTTTGCCGTAGCCCGAAGCCATAATTATGCAATATAATTTACTGTCAAAGCCCATAATATACCTCTATTTTTTGTAAGCTGTATGCTCTAATGGCAGCTTAGTACGAAAAACTCCATCATAATTATAATACGCAAGCTGCACGGCAGGTGCTGTGGGGATAGATGCTATCTCGCCTATACCTTTAGCGCCGTGTGCAAGCTCGGAATGGCTTTTTTCTACCAGTATTGCTTCCACTTCAGGTGTGTCGGGCGCACGAAACAGACCAAGCTGTGCATATTTTGCCGTAGGCTTGCCGTTTACTAACGGGAAATCCTCTGTGAGCGCATATCCGAGGCTCATCACCACTCCGCCCTCTATCTGCCCCTCTACGCTCTTAGGATTTATCGCCTTACCCACATCGTGAGCGGCTAATACAGTGCTTACCTTGCCGTTTTCATCTAAATCTACAAGATGTGTTGCGTATCCGTATGCGATATGGCTTACAGGATTTTGCTTGTCACTGCCGAGCTTATCGGTGATGCCGGTATATTCACCGTTAATTTCCTGCCCGACAAGCTCGCTTAAATGCTTTGTTTCAAGTAGCTTTGCCAGTACTAAGGATGCCTTGCGCGTGGCTTCGCCTGTAAACAAGGTTTGGCGGCTTGCTGTAGTGTTGCCCGAGTTTGGCGCTACAGAGGTATCGGGTGTTTCGTAATGCACCTCGCTCGGTGTAAGATGTGCGGTTTCGCATACAATCTGCGTTACCACAGTACCCATACCCTGCCCTATACAAGCGGCGCTTGTGTAGATATGCACACCGTCTTTTTTAATGAATAAACGGCAGCGCCCAACGTCGGGTATACCTACACCAAGCCCGCTGTTTTTAATGGCACAGGCAAGCCCTGCTTTAGGGTGCGCATCATAATACGGCTTTACTGCTTCCAAGGTTTCGGCAAGCGCTGTGCTGTCGTCGGCTATCTGGCCGTTTGGCAATACTTGCCCGGGGCGAATAGCGTTAAGATAACGTATTTCCCACGGTGAAATACCTATTTTTTCGGCTAATAGGTTTAACGTACATTCTAGTGCAAAGCAGCTTTGCGTTACGCCAAATCCGCGAAACGCGCCGTTTGGCGGATTGTTTGTATAATATGCTTTGCCGTCTATCTCTATATCTTGATAATTGTAAGGGCCTGCCGCGTGAGTACACGCGCGTTGCAGTACAGGGCCGCCGAGCGAAGCATACGCGCCTGTATCGGCTACAAGCGATGCTATAAGCCCTGTTAGCTTGCCTTTTTCGTCACAGCCAAGAGTAAATTCCATATCAAAGCCGTGGCGCTTAGGGTGTATAAGCATACTTTCGGCACGTGTAAGGCTTACCTTAACTGGCATTTTTGTAATGAGCGCTAAAATAGCCGCGTGATGCTGTACACTCATATCCTCCTTGCCGCCAAAGCCGCCGCCTACCATTTTAGCTATTACGCGCACTTTTTCAGGTGGCAATCCTGTGGCTTCGGCACATTCGCCCTTAGTTTGATAAATGCCCTGATCACCTGAATACACTAATATTCCATCGTCCTCAGGCAGTGCCACTGAAGTTTCAGGCTCTAAAAACGCGTGTTCTGTGGGAGGAGTATTATATGTTTTTGTCACAGTATATTTACTGTTTTCAAGAGCTTTGGCGGCATTGCCCCTTGTAAGATGCTCGTGCGCCAAAAGATTGCCTGTTTCGTGTAAAAGCGGCGCTCCCTCGGCGGCAGAGTCTTTTGCCGTAAATATAGCAGGTAATTCCTCATACTCTATATGTACAAGCGCCTTTGCCTGTGCCAAAGCCTCTTTTGAGTCCGCCGCCACAAGCACTATTGCATCACCGAGAAAATGAGTAATGCCGCCCTCGGGGATAAGTACATCATAATCTTTTTTAAGATGTCCTACTTTAGCATTGCCTGGCAAATCCTTTGCCGTAAGCACTGCCTTTACACCCTTTACCTTACGCGCTTCGCTTACATCTATAGATAGCACTTTTGCTCTTGGATACTCACTGCGAACAGCGCTTCCGTGCAGCATACCTGTAATATGTATATCATCGCAATATTCCGCAACGCCGAGCGCCTTGTCTTTAGCATCTACACGATAAAAGTTTTCGCCTACTCGCCCTGTGAACTCTACGCTTGGCACGCTCGCGTTTGTGCGCAATAGCTCTGCCGCAAGCAGTATTGCATCCGCTATCTTTTTATAGCCTGTGCAGCGGCAAATATTCATACGTATTGCAGCTTTTACTTCCGCGCGCGTAGGCGCAGGGTTTACATCTATTAATCCCTTTGCCGAAATAAGCATACCCGGTGTGCAAAATCCGCATTGCACAGCGCCAGCTTCTACAAAGGCATATGAATAAATCTCTTTTTCGCGAGGGGTAAAGCCCTCTACAGTAACAATGCTTTTGCCCACAGCCTTCGCTGTAGTAAGTACGCAAGATTTTACAGCTTTACCGTCTACTAATATCATACACGTGCCGCACGCGCCCTCGGAACAGCCGTTTTTTACGCTTGTAAGAAATAAAGTGTCTCTTAAAAAGCCTAAAATCTTTTCATCCTTTTCGGTATTTACCTCTTTGCCGTTTACTATAAATGTATACATCGCGTCCTCCTTAATGTAGGTGAAGAATAGTATTACTTTTTACTATATTAACATTTTTGCAAACGAAAGGCAAGTATTTTTAGTTTATTAATGCCACATACTAAAAGTTTGTGAGCTTACCATAAAAATTTTTAGAAAAACTGTTGACTTTAGTAAAACGTATGATAATATAGATACATAGACAAAAGTAATACTAAGCATTACACGAAAGGGGCAAGCAAAATGAAAAAGATTGATTGGGTAGAAAATAAGCTACCTAAAACCGGAGATGAGCAGCTTAAAGTGATGAGCCTTGACAATGTGAGCATTGCACGCAAATTTCACGAGAGCTTCCCTCAGTATACGGTAACGCCGCTGCGCGAGCTTAATGGAATGGCAAAGGAGCTTGGTCTTGGCGGTATGTACGTAAAGGACGAAAGCTACCGTTTTGGGCTAAACGCATTTAAGGTGCTTGGCGGCAGCTTTGCAATGGCAAGATACATTGCAGAGGAAACAGGCAAACCCATTGCCGAAGTAAATTACGATTATCTCACAAGCGAGAGCCTTAAAGAAGATTTTGGCACAGCTACTTTCTTTACAGCTACCGACGGAAACCACGGCAGAGGAGTAGCCTGGGCTGCAAATAAGCTGGGACAAAAAGCAGTAGTGCTGATGCCAAAGGGTTCTACTAAGCCGCGCTTTGACAATATCGCCAAAGAGGGCGCTACCGTTACTATAGAGGAAGTAAATTACGACGAATGTGTGCGTATGGCAAATGCTATGGCAGAAAAAACACAGCACGGCGTAATGGTACAGGATACAGCTTGGGACGGATACGAGAAAATACCGGCTTGGATAATGCAGGGATACGGCACAATGGCGAGCGAAGCAGCAGAGCAGCTGGAAGCTTTTGGCACAGAGCGCCCCACACATATATTTATACAAGCAGGAGTAGGCTCGCTTGCAGGCGCAGTGCAAGGCTATTTTGCAAACAAGTATAAAGACAATCCTCCTACAGTAGTGGTGATGGAAGCAGATACAGCCGCTTGCCTTTATAAGGGCGCTATGGCAAAGGACGGCAAGCCGCGTATAGTAGACGGCGACCTTGTAACGATAATGGCAGGGCTTGCCTGTGGCGAACCAAACACAATATCGTGGGATATACTTAAAAATCACGCAGGCTTTTTTGTAGCTTGTCCCGACTGGGTATCGGCACGCGGTATGCGCCTATTGGGAGCGCCTGTAAAGGGCGATGAGCGCGTGATTTCAGGTGAATCGGGTGCTGTGGGTATGGGGCTTATATCCACATTAATGCAAAATTCCGATTATGCCGATTTACGCGATGCGATAGGGCTAAACAAAGACAGTAAAGTACTGATGTTTTCAACAGAGGGCGACACTGATCCCGAAAACTATAAGAAAATTGTTTGGGACGGAGACTACGCAACATTATAATAAAAATTTAAGGAGGAAATAACAATGGATTTTGCACAAATTAAAAAACTAGCTGAGGGCTATGAGGCAGATATGACCAAGTTTTTGCGCGATTTAGTGCGCATACCGGGTGAGAGCTGCACAGAAAAGGGACATATCGACCGCATTAAGCAAGAGATGGAAAAAGTAGGCTTTAATAAAGTAGAGATTGACCCAATGGGAAACGTACTTGGATATATGGGTACAGGTAAAACACTTATTGGCTACGATGCACATATCGATACAGTGGGTATCGGCAATAAAGCTAACTGGCAGTTTGACCCTTATGAGGGCTATGAAAACGATACCGAAATTGGCGGACGTGGCACGTCAGACCAAATGGGCGGCATAGTAAGCGCTGTATACGGTGCTAAAATAATGAAGGATATGGGCTTACTTACCGATAAATACACAGCTCTTGTTACAGGCACTGTACAGGAAGAGGATTGCGACGGACTATGCTGGCAGTACATCATCAATGAAGACAAGGTACGTCCTGATTTTGTAGTATCTACAGAGCCTACAGACGGCGGTATTTATCGCGGACAGCGCGGACGTATGGAAATACGTGTAGATGTAAAGGGTGTATCTTGCCACGGCTCTGCTCCTGAGCGCGGCGATAACGCTATATTTAAGATGGCAGACGTACTGCAAGATGTACGCGCGCTTAACGAAAACGATGCCGCTGATACAAACGAAGTAAGAGGCCTTGTGAAAATGCTTGATAAAAAGCATAACACAGAATGGGAAGAGGCTTCGTTCCTCGGCCGCGGCACTATTACAGTGTCGGAAATATTCTTTACAAGCCCCAGCCGCTGTGCAGTAGCCGATTCCTGCTCTGTATCGCTAGACCGTCGTATGACAGCCGGCGAAACTTGGGAAAGCTGCCTAGATGAAATACGCGCTTTGCCTGCTTGCCAAAAATATGGCAAGGACGTAGAAGTATCAATGTACAATTACGACCGTCCGTCTTATACGGGCTGTGTATATCCAATAGAATGTTATTTCCCAACTTGGGTAATACCAAAAGACCACGATGTTACTAAGGCAATGGAAGAAGTATATAACGGATTATATGGCACAGAGCGTATCGGCGCACCTGTTGCCGAGGCAATGCGCAAGGCTCGTCCACTTACCGACAAATGGACATTCTCCACAAACGGTGTTTCAATTATGGGACGTAACGGTATTCCCTGCATAGGCTTTGGCCCCGGTGCAGAAGCACAAGCTCACGCACCTAACGAAAAAACATTCAAGCAAGACCTTGTTACCTGCGCCGCTGTTTATGCAGCACTTCCTACCGCATACTGTAAGTAATTCACAATTATAAAGGAGATTTTACAATGGATAAAACATTACAAAGCTATATCGACAAATTAAACAAGCTAAACTTTAAGGAAATGTATAATAACGACTTTTTCTTAACCTGGGAAAAGACAACAGATGAGCTGGAAGCTGTATTTACAGTTGCAGATGCTCTGCGCTATATGCGCGAAAACAATATTTCCACTAAGATATTTGAATCGGGACTTGGCATTAGCCTGTTCCGTGACAATTCCACACGCACACGTTTTTCTTTTGCTTCAGCTTGCAATCTGCTGGGCTTAGAGGTGCAGGATTTGGACGAGGGCAAAAGCCAAGTGGCACACGGCGAAACAGTGCGTGAAACCGCTAATATGATTAGCTTTATGGCTGACGTTATCGGTATTCGTGACGATATGTATATCGGCAAGGGCAACAAATATATGCACACTGTGTCCGAGAGCGTTCGCGAGGGACATAAAGACGGTGTATTAGAGCAAACTCCTACTCTTGTGAACCTACAGTGCGATATTGACCACCCTACACAGGTAATGGCTGATACCTTGCATCTTATCCACGAGTTTGGCGGCATTGAGAACCTAAAGGGCAAAAAAGTAGCGATGACTTGGGCATATTCGCCAAGCTATGGCAAGCCTTTATCCGTGCCGCAGGGCGTTATCGGGCTTATGACACGCTTTGGTATGGACGTAGTGCTTGCACATCCGGACGGCTACGAAGTAATGCCTGAGGTAGAAGAGGTAGCACGCAAGAATGCAGCCGCATCAGGCGGTTCGTTCACCAAAACAAACAGTATGGCAGAGGCATTTAAAGATGCCGATATCGTATATCCTAAGAGCTGGGCGCCGTTTGCCGCAATGGAAAAGCGTACCGAGCTGTATGGCAATGGCGATACAGACGGCATAAACAAGCTGGAAAAAGAGCTTTTGAGCCAAAATGCAAACCACAAGGACTGGGAATGTACAGAGGATTTGATGGCGACAACAAAGGGCGGCAAGGCATTGTATCTGCACTGCTTGCCTGCTGATATCACTGATGTATCCTGCAAAGAGGGCGAAGTGGCAGCGAGCGTATTCGACCGCTATCGCACACCGCTTTACAAGGAAGCAAGCTTTAAGCCGTACATCATCGCCGCAATGATTTTCTTATCTAAAGAAAAAAATCCACAGGAAACTTTAAAAGCATTGAACGAGCGCAATGCACCACGTTGGATGAAATAAGCTTTGCTTGCACCTTGATTGTTTTAAATAATCAGTGAAAAGCACATTATAGGACGGGGGTTTGCTCCCGTCCTATAATAATCACTGCTGAATTATCATAAGGCTACAATATAAAATATAAGGAGCTAATACAATGGGAAAACGTATAGTTATAGCGCTTGGCGGCAATGCGCTGGGCAACAATCTTACAGAGCAAATGGCGGCTGTAAAGCACACAGCAAAAGCAATTGCCGACCTTATAGAGGCAGGCAATGAGGTGGTAATATCTCACGGCAATGGCCCGCAGGTGGGTATGATACAGCTTGCAATGGGTGAATTATCACGCAACGAGCCTAAATATCCTATTATACCTTTATCGGTATGCGTAGCTATGAGCCAAAGCTATATCGGCTACGATTTACAAAATGCTTTGCGCGAAGAAATGGTAGACCGCAATATGCAAAAGAGCGTAGCTACTGTAATAACTCAAGTGGTAGTAGATCCTCTTGATCCTGCATTTGCAAACCCGACAAAACCGATAGGCCGCTTTATGACTAAAGAAGAAGCCGATGCGCTTGTAGAAGAAAAAGGCTATACAATGGTAGAGGATTCAGGCCGCGGATATCGCAGAGTAGTGGCAAGCCCCCGTCCTGTAGACATTGTAGAGCTAGACACCGTAAAAGCTCTTGTAGATGCAGGGCAAGTGGTAATTGCAGGCGGCGGCGGCGGTATCCCCGTATTGCGTCAGGGACATCATTTAAAGGGTGCTTCTGCTGTAATTGATAAAGATTTTTGCTCGGCACTGCTCGCGCAAAAGCTTGATGCCGATGTGCTTATTATACTTACTGCAGTAGAAAAAGCCGCTATAAATTTTGGCAAAGAAAACCAAAAATGGCTTGGCAATATCACAGTAGACGAAGCTAAAGAGTATTGCGCCGAAGGGCATTTTGCCAAAGGCTCTATGCTGCCTAAGGTACAAGCAGCTATTGAATTTGCATCTTCTAAAGAGGGCAGAAAATCGCTTATCACATTGCTGGAAAAAGCAAAAGACGGCATAGAAGGCAGAACAGGAACAATTATAGAATAAATGAAAAGGTGGCAAAACGAAATGAGTTTTCATTTTGTTTGCCGCCTTTTTTGCCGCAATTTAACAAATTTCTATTTTAAAAGCAAAAAAAGTGTTAAATTGCGCAAAACATCTTGCACTTTTATCCTTTTTGTTATAAGCTAGTAGTATATATTAAGTCAATTAAACTTGCCTGCTCTATCAGGCGGATTGGACGATTATTATGGAAAATAATATAGAAGCCGCAAGCTGCCCTTATATAGTATTTCGTGTTGATTCAGGTCTTTTCACTGTAAACAGTGCCAATGTAATGGCAATCCGTGAAATGCCGAATATAGAGATTATTCCAGAAGCGCCTGTAGGTATGCGCGGAATATTTATGTATATGGACTGTGCTGTGCCGATGCTTGATTTGCGTACGGCGCTTGGCAAAAAAACTTTAGATAATGAATACAAAGATTTTGTGGCAATGCTCGAGCAGCGCAAGCAGGATCATTATCATTGGGTAGAAGAATTAAATCGCTCCGTGCAGGCGCACGAGCCATTTACACTTGCCACCGATCCCCATAAATGCGCGTTTGGCAAATGGTATTACGAATTTAAGAGTGACAACAATGCCATAAATCATCATATGCGCAAAATAGAAGAGCCACATCGCCTTTTGCACGAATCGGCATTTGAGGCAACTGCTTGCAAACAGGAACACGATAAATGCAAACGTGAAAAATGTGTAAAAGACATTTTGAATGAAGCGGAACACATATATGCAAAAGCTGTAGTAGACCTTATAGAAGAGGCAAAAGAGGTAATGAAAGACAGCTTTAGAGAAATGGCTTTAGTAATAGAACACGATGGCAAATATTACGGGCTTGCAGTAGACGAGGTGCTTAGCGTAGAAGAAGTGGAGGACGGCGGCGGACGAGATGGCGTAGCGGCTGTATCCGAAAGCCCTCTTGTAAAGACAATTAAAAAATGTCCGCGCTATGATAAAGAGCTTATTATAGAGCTTGACGAAAATAAATTACTCGAGCATTTTAATTTACAATAATTTTAAACGGCAGCCTTTTGCAAGGCTGCCGTTTTGCTGTATATTAACTTTACGCATTTACAATCGCTTCAAGCAATACCTTTATTTTGCCGCCGCATATCATATTATTATCGGTAATCGCTTTGCCTGTCATATCAAAATCCAGTATTTGCGGCGCTTTGGTTTGAGACATAATCCGTGCAGCCTGTATCACCGCACCCTCCGCTTTACCACCGCCCACTGTGCCTATAAAAGTACCGTCCTGCATAAGTGCAAGCTTTGCGCCTGCTCCTCTTGGCGCAGAGCCTTCTTTTTCTATCAAAGTAGCAAGTACTCTCACCTTGCCATTCGATAGCGCGGCAAGCACATCAAAATCAATAGGTTCTTCTTTTCTGCGCTCGGCACGCACTTCAATAAGCTGCGCCAATATGCTTATCGCTATTTCGCGTGGTGTGGCGGCTTTAATGGCAAGCCCTATAGGTGCGTGTACTGTGGCAAGCTTTTCTTTTGATATACCGTGCTTTTCAAGCTCTGCAAACACCATCTCGTTTTTGCGCTTGCTGCCTATCATTCCTGCATAGGCGTAGTCGCCAAGCAGTACTCGCTCAAGGCAAGCCGCATCGTGAGCGTGGTCCCTTGTAAGCACGGCAAAATAAGTATTGTCCGTATGTGGCACATTGTCCAGTGCCACTTCAAATGGCGCGCACCATAATGTTTTGGCATTTGGAAACCGCACTTTATTGGCAAATTCAGGACGGTCGTCCATTACGGCTACGTCAAACCCAAGCTTTACTGCAAACGAGCAAAGGCTTTTTGCTACGTGTCCTGCTCCGCACAAAATAAGCAGTGGCTTTGGCATTAAATGTTCACGCAAAATATCTCCGCTTATTCCTGATGAGCCTTTATTTACAATAGCCTTTTCACCTGTTTTAATATTTGTTTCCATTGTTACTTCGCTGCCGCGGCTAAGCTGTCTTGCCACAGATTTATAAAAGTTTTGCATTAATATTCCTCCACAAAAATATTTAACATAGCTTCCAGCACTCCGCCGCCCACGGCAAGCGCTTTATCAGATACAGTGTAGCAATAATCTTTAATACCGCGCGGATCAATGTCTCCGCTTTTCATTCCCTTATGTACCTGCGTATTTTTCGGAAGCATACCCCGTACTACACCGCCGATATTCGCATAAACGGCTTCGCCGTTTATTATTGCCACTTTTTGTCCTTGAGTAACGATATCACCTATAGCGCACAGCGGCTCAAATATTCCGTCGCACACAGCTCTTATAATGCGTTCACTTGTATATCCGCCGATATTCCCCGGCTCTCCTGTATTGGCTATGGGGCTGCCTTTATATATCACTCGTCCTAAAGTATGCCCACGATTTGTTTCCACGGCGGCGTGGCAATCTTCACCTGCTATAAATCCGGGACCTATACCTATAACACATTTTGCATCGGTAATTTTTGTGCCTGTATTATATTTTGCCAAGATTGCATCTATTATCAAGTCGGGCTTCAGCTCTTTGGATACAGCTGCATCTTTATCTATTACCACAGCTATTTTGCCTTGCTCGATAATTTTGCGTGCTTCATCGATATCCTGTACAAGCACGGCATTTACATCTTCTACCTGCGCACATTTATCGTATACTGCACGCGAAAAAGCTACGGTACAGCGTACTGTAGTGGGGTGCGAAAGCTCGGTCATCACTATTTTATATTTGCAATGCGCTAAACGAAGCGCTATGCCTGAGGCGATATCTCCTGCGCCTTTTATTAATACTACCATATTTTCTCCTTTTCCAAAGACAACACTATCGTTTTATTGCAGCCGTATTTTTTTAAAGCTTCTGCCGTTTCTCTGCCATATTCCGCGGTTATCTCGTCATCTGCCTGATTTAAAACAAATACAGGTGCAAGCACTCCGTAGCCGCGTGCCAAAATTTGAGCTAACATAAGGGGTGTCACAAGTGATTGCTGCCCTTTCAGCCCACATTCAGCCATTGCAAGCGGCCAGCGATGGCACACCTCACTCAGTGGCTTACCTATTGCGCAAAGCCCTGCCACTACAAACAAATGCGTTGTGCCTGGCAGCAATACAGGCTCTGTATCGCTTGGAAACTTTATCGGCAAGCGCCGTGAGCCATCAGCCTCCGCCACTATCACATCAGCTGTTTTCATCAAAAACGTGAGCATATCTTCATTTGGTGCTTCTAGCCTGCCTGTGCCTGTTTGCGTGCCTGCAAGCACCACCTTGCCGTCGTCAAAATACGTTTGCGCAAGACATACATCATCATCTATGATACATTGCAGCCCGTCCGAATTTAGAGGGCGCATAATATGCGTAGTGGTAAGGGCGGCTGTACGGCGCCCTTCTTTACGCATAGCATCGCATATTTTATACAGTAACGTTGTTTTGCCTCCGGAGCCTACAAGAGATACTACGAGCTTTTCAGGTCCTGTAAGCTCAAGCGTATTTAATAAATCCATCTTTGACACCTCTAAAATTACTTTTTGCTATTATAGTATACCAAATTTTTACCGAAAAGGCATTACTTTATTGATTATTCTTGCATTTTGACCTAAATTTTCGTATGATATACTAGAGTATAAAAATTGCACTGCATTATGGAGGTGATACCAATGGAAAAAATACGCTTAACGCAGCTTTCTCATTCGGCAGGCTGAGCGGCGAAGTTAGCTCCGGGTGCGCTTAAACAGGTTCTGTGTAAGCTGCCCCCAATGCAAAGCGACAATTTACTTGTGGGTACTGATACCTCTGACGATGCCTGTGTGTATCGCATTAGTGATACCGAGGCTTTAGTGCAAACTGTAGATTTTTTCCCTCCTGTGGTAGATGACGCATATACCTATGGGCAAATAGCCGCGGCTAATGCCTTGAGCGATGTGTACGCTATGGGCGCAAAGCCGTTTCTTGCAATGAATATACTGTGCTTCCCCTCTTGTATAGATGTTAACATTGCAGGCGAAATATTGCGCGGCGGTGCTGATAAAGTATTGGAAGCAGGCGCTATAATCGCAGGCGGACACAGTATAAAGGACGATGAGCCAAAATACGGCTTATGTGTTACGGGACGTGTAGATTTAGACAAGATATTAACTAATGCAAATGCGCAAATAGGCGATATGCTGATATTGACAAAGGCTCTTGGCACAGGCATATTAAATACCGCCAAAAAAGCCGATTGCATATCCGACGAACACTATTCTCACGCAATAAAAAGTATGTGTATGCTAAATAAATCCGCCGCCGAAGCAGCGCGCGCTTACACGGTACACGCTTGTACCGATGTTACGGGCTTTGGCTTGCTTGGGCATACGGCAGAGCTTGCCGATGCGGCAAATGTAAGTATTCGTATACATTCATCTGCACTGCCTATACTGCCCCACACAATAGAGCTGGCACAGCAGGGTATGATACCGGGCGGAGCATATACAAACGCAGATTTTGTAAAAGACAGGGTGCAATACGGCGCTGGAGTTTCAGCGGAATTGCGTGATATTGCAGCTGATCCCGAAACCTCGGGCGGACTTTTATTTTGCGTTTCCGCCGCTGAAGCCGCCGCTATGCTGCAATCGCTAAAAGCATTTTGCCCTTATGCTGCTATCATCGGCAAAATAGAGCCGTATTGCGGCACAGCAATAATATTAGAATAAGCTTTACACATAAAAAGGGGCTGTTGCGGATGTTTAACACATCTGCAACAGCCCTTTTGCTTATTATTTTGCGCTTACCACTACTACGCTGCCCTCATATTTTTGGCTTATAAAGTCTTTTATCTCATCGCTTTGCAATGCCTTTACGAGTGCCGCTACTTTTTCGTTGGTTTCGCAGCCCTTGCGCACTGCAATAATATTGGCACGTTCCTTTGCCACAGCGCCGTTTGGATCTTCACTTGCAAGTACGCTCTTGTTTACGCCTGCGCCTATTGCATAATTTCCGTTAATTACCGCCAAATCCACGTCTTTCAGTACATTTGGTATTTGCTCTGCGGCAAGCTCTTTTATTTCCACATTCTTTTCGTTTTTATCAATATCAAGCACGGTGGACTCAAGCCCCTTGTCGTTTTTAAGCGTAATCACACCATTTTCCTGCAATAAAAGCAATGCGCGAGCGCCATTGGTAGCATCGTTTGGTATGGCGATAACAGCTTTGTCTTTAAGCTCGGCAATAGCTTTTGTTTTGCCCGGATAGATGCCGAGCGGCTCAAAATGTATAGAGCCTGCTGTTACAAGGTCGGTTTTGTTTTCTTTGTTAAACTGCGTTAGATACGGCTGATGTTGAAAATAATTGGCATCAAGGTCTCCTGACGACAAAGCTGTATTCGGGATAACATAATCGCTGAATTCGCGAATTTCAAGCTCTATGCCTTCTTTTGCCAATATCGGCTTTACTTGCTCGAGTATTTCCGCGTGCGGAGCAGGTGATGCGCCCACTACGAGCTTTGCGCCATCGGGAATGGGAATAACCTTTGCACCGCAAGATGCAAGCGAAAGTGCCAATGTAAATGCCGCAATAATTGATAATGCCTTTTTCATAATTTTTTCCTCCTAATTATATTGTGTTTATAAACTTACTTATTTCGCTTATCCAGCTTTTTTGCAGCCAGATTGAAAGCCCCTTGAATGATACATACTAAAATAATCAATATAACAACTGTTATATACATAACCTCCGGATTAAATCTGTTGTATCCGTAGTTAATGCCAATGTTGCCAAGCCCTCCTGCGCCCACAGCTCCTGCCATAGCGCCATAGCCTATCAGCGTGATAGTGGTGATAGACATTCCGCGCACTATTCCGGGTACACTCTCCACTAATAATACCTTGCGGATTATCTGCATATTGGTAGCGCCCATACAGCGAGCCGCTTCTATTACCCCTACATCTATTTCCTCTAAGCTTTGCTCTATCAGCCTTGCTACAAATGGTGCAGCAGCTATACTAAGCGCCACAATAGCTGCATTGCGCCCGATGATAGTGCCAATTATAACGCGCGTTAAGGGGAATAAAGATATCATAAGAATGATAAATGGTATACTGCGCAAAATATTGACAATCCAGCCGAAAATTGCGTTGAACGGTCGGTTTTCGGCTATTCCGCCGCGTTTTGTTGCAAATAGTGCTACCCCCATCGGTAGCCCTACTATATATGAAAATACCGCTGACAGTATCGTCATATATAAGGTGTCTAACGTGCCTTCAATCAGCATAGGCATATAAGCTTTTAAAGTCTCTATCATAATTCCTCCTCCTTGCCGAGGAGCATTCGTGTAATGGCGCTTTGTGGCTTGTCGAACACTGTATGCGTATCCCCTGCTTCTACAAAATGCGAAGCGTCTATCACGGCTACTCTATTGCATATTGCTTTTACCACGCTCATTTCGTGGGTGATAATAATAATGGTAACACCCATATCGTGGTTAATGCGCTGCAAAAGCTGTAATACGCTTTTAGTGGTAAGGCTGTCGAGCGCGCTTGTTGGCTCGTCGCACAATAACACCTCGGGCGCAGTAGCGAGCGCTCGTGCTATTGCCACACGCTGTTTTTGTCCACCCGATAGCTGGCTTGGATATGCAGAGCTTTTATCTGCAAGCCCCACAAGCTCTAACAGCTCTTTTACGCGTTCTTCCTTTTGCTCCTTTGGCATTTTGGCTAAATCTAAAGGAAAAGCGACGTTTTCACTAACTGTTTTTTGCATTAACAGATTGTAGCCTTGAAATACTACGCCCATTTTGCGGCGAGCTTGTATCAGCTTTGCGCCCTTTAGTGCAGTGGTGTCTGTGCCGTCCAATAATATTCGTCCGCTTGTGGGTACTTCCAGCATAGATAGGCATCGCAGCAATGTGCTTTTGCCTGCGCCGCTCATACCTATTATGCCAAATATATCACCGTCGTTTATATCTAAGCTCACGTCCTCGAGTGCTACTACAGGTGACGCTCCGTCTTTAAATATTTTGGTAAGTTTCTCAATATTTATCATTTACTCGGTCCTCCTTTATCAATAAAAAAACCCTCGTCCCTCGTACTTTTAAAGTACAAAGGACGAGGGTATAAACTCTCGTGTTACCACCTTTATTCGTCTATCTCTCGCGAGAAAAGACCTTATACACTGCGCCCGGTATTCGGTATGACAGTGTTGCACTGTAACGGGTGCGCCCGTCTTTGGCTAAAAGCTTTCACCAAAGCAACTCGTAAGACCATATTCGGCTAAATGCGGCTATGCCTTCTTTCATCATACAAAGGCTCTCTTGAAATAGCGCATACAAGCGTACTCATCTCGTCATTGTCTTTATTGCAAATATATAATTGTCGTTAGGTTATGTTAGTTATTATACACCACTTTTTCTTATCGTCAATAGCATTTTACAAATTTCTTGAATATTGATAAATATTGTGATACCATTCACTTATAACAATAGGAAAGGTGGCGGCACTAAATGAAAAAGGACAAGTCTTCGAGTGTTATATGGTATACGTGCTTAATAATCGCTTTTGTCGTTTTGCTATACTCCGCCGCAAACTCTGTTATTGAAAACATTGCCATAGATAATGAAAGCTTACAGCCATTTAATACAGGCTGGGAGGTTTATAAAGACGGTGTGCCTTTAGGCAAAATGGATTTGCCCTGTACTATAGATTATAAACGCAATACAGTATTGACGCTCACTCACCATATCCCTGCGGATTTAAAACAAAATTCCACTTTACTTTTTCGTTCGGCGCAAAGCTATGTGCGCGTATCCGTAGATGGTGAGGAGCTTCATTCGTTTGGATATAATTCAAAGCAGAGCTTTTCATCGTCCCCCGGCAGCGCTTGGCAAATAACACGTATTCCCACAAATGATTTCGGAGACACGTTAAAGATAGAATTGACGTCTCCGTACGATGATTTTTCGGGCGCGCTAAATCCTGTGTACATCGGCACTAAAGCGGCAATCGTTTTTTATCTTACAAAGCTGCAAGCGCCACAGCTTATTACCAGTATCCTTATGCTGCTTTGCGGTATAGTGATGCTCGCTTTATATGCTCTTACAAAAGGCGCGCAAATGTACACACCTTTGATGTATCTTGGCAGCTTTTCTATGATTTTGTCGGTATGGACACTTGGCGAAAGCAAAATGCTGCAAATGTTTGTAGGCAATAACTTTGTACTTACCAATATGGCGTTTATCGCTATGTTTTTAATGCCTATACCCTTTTTACAGTTTGTAAATACATTTAATGTTTTTAAAAAAGATAATGTAATTCGCATTGCAATTATGTACTTTGGTGCGCTTTTTGTGGCCGCTAATTTACTGGTGGTTTTAGGAATATGCGACTATATTACTTTACTTTTACCTTTCCATCTGGGCATTATTTTATGCGGAATATTT
>JAVWEG010000010.1:0-42377 GCA_036641735.1 Oscillospiraceae bacterium | reverse complement strand
CGCCTGTAAGCATAGCTTCATCGCACGCAAGCTGTACCGCAGTATTTATTACAGCATCTGCCGACAGCTTATCCCCTGCTTCAAAGGCAATAATATCACCCACCACTATTTCGCGCGACGGTTTTTGCGTAATTATCCCATCGCGATACACTTTAGCCGTAGGTGCTGATAGCTCGTTTAATGCTTCCAGTGTTTTTTCGGTTCGATATTCCTGAATAAATCCCAAAAAAGCATTTAACAATACTATGGCAATAATTGTTACTGCCTCCGCTCCCTGCCCCATTACTATGGATATTAGCGTGGCTATTGCCAATATAATTATCATCAAATCCTTAAATTGCGAAAAGAACATTGCCGCCATATTCCGCTCTTTTTTACCCTTTAGCTTGTTTTCTCCATTTTCCTTTAGCCTTATTTCTGCCTCTTTGCTGCTTAGTCCCTTATATTCTTTTGTCATACGCTCACTTCCCCTTTATGTGCATATCCATAAAGCTTATGAGGATAAGTATATCTGTATGACAAGCCGTGAAAAAATTTACATCTTTTTGAAGTAAATCACTTTCGTAAATCGTCTAATAAGCATAAGCGAATAACAAGCGTTGAATTGGAGGAATTTAAAATATGATATTATCAATACTATCTAAGGTAATATTTGCCGCAAGCATTCCGCTTGCTATATATGGAGCATATTTTGTAGTGGTGGCATTATTTAGTTTTCGCCATCATAAACGTTACGCGCAAAGCGCACCTAAAACGCGCTTTGCCTTAGTGGTAGCTGCGCGCAATGAAGAAAGCGTTATCGGCAAGCTGATAGACAGCTTAAAAGCGCAAAATTATCCTGAAGATTTGTTTGAAATTATAGTAGCACCAAACAATTGTACCGACTATACAGAGCAAGCGGCAATTGCGCACGGCGCACGTATATTTACTCCGAGCGGCACAGTAAAAAGCAAAGGTGAAGTGCTAACGCAAATAGTGGACAAAGTAATTCTAGCTGAAAATTTTGATGCAATGTGTGTATTTGATGCCGATAATCTTGCCGCTCCTAATTTTTTGCAAGAGATAAATAATGCTATGCAAAATGGCGCTGAGGTAGTGCAAGGCAGCAGAGACAGCAAAAATCCACGCCAGACAGCAGTGTCTGGCTGGTACTCCATATGCTATTGGATGCTCAATCAGTTTTACAATCGCCCACGCGCTTTTCTCGGCTTATCTGCGCTTATTAACGGCAGCGGATTTGCCGTATCCTGCGATATGTTGCGTCAGCTCGGCGGCTGGCACACCTCTACAATGACCGAAGATTACGAATTTTCCGCACGCACAGCTCTGCTTGGCGCTAAGGTAGATTTTGCTCCCGAAGCCATAGTATATGACGAACAGCCGCTGCATTTTGCCGCATCTTGGAAGCAGCGCCGCCGCTGGGTTACAGGCAGCCTGCAAGGATTAAGATTATACGGTATTCCTCTTTTACGAGCTGTAATATTGCAGCACAGCTTTATTTGTTTTGATATGCTGCTCACCTTTTTAGCGCCTGTTTTGGGATTAGTATCAATGGTATTCAGTTTATTTGGTTCCACGCTGTTTGGTTTAATACCAATGCTGATTATATTTGCAGCTTCTGCCGCATTTACTGTGCTTGGCTCTGCGGCTGCCGCCGCTTTTACTATGATAATACGCCGCCGTCCATTAAATGGTATGTGGGGTGCTATGGCAAGCTTTTGGCTTTTTTTACTAAGCCAAATGGCTATCACCATTTCGTGTATTATCAAAAAGCAAGACAAATGGGAGCCTATAGTTCATACCAATGCTGTGGGGCTTGATGAAATTAATGTCGCGTAATATGAAGCATAAAATATCAAAGCAAAGCGTTAATACAATAAAAGTAATATCAGGCATTTCAGCACTTGTTGCGCTAATATTAGCAGGAATAAAGCTTACTCCTGTGCTAATGGCGCTTATCAACGACAAATCAAGCTTTGAAGCCAAAATATCGGAAATGGGATTTAGCGGCTGGCTGTGCATACTTTGCATACAAATATTACAAATAATAATTGCCGTAATTCCCGGCGAGCCGATAGAGCTTGTTTCGGGTATGCTATATGGTACATTTGGGGGCTTTGTCACCTGCGAAATAGGCATTTTAATAGGTAGTGCAGCTATATTTTACGGAGTAAGATTTTTTGGTTACAGCCTTGTATCTTCTTTTATCGGAGACGAAAAGCTGTCTACATACAAATTTTTACACAACACAAAGCGATTAGAGCTTATTACCTTTATTCTATTTTTTATTCCCGGTACTCCTAAGGATATACTTACATATGTCGTCGGGTTTACACCTATTAAGCCTTTACGCTTTTTTACTATAGCAGTGCTTGCTCGTGTGCCATCTGTGCTTTCCTCCACATTTGCAGGTGCTACTTTTACTAGCGGCAATATCACAGCAACGTTAATTATTTTTGCCGTTACCGGTGCAATAGCACTTATCGGCATACTGATACACCGCAAGCTAATGCAAAAGCTGAAATAAACGCAAGGGGCTGTTCAATATGAACAGCCCCTTGCGTTTATTTATCTTATTACTAAATGGCTCGGCAATCCGTCTACATAAATCGGTGTGATTTCCGCTTGTATTAAAGGACGGGCATAATTTAAAAATCCGCTCGTTACACCTTGTGAAGTCTCGTCTATCCATTCGTGCGGCACTAATTTTTCGCGATTAGCTATTCCGTGAATATCGGCAAATCCTGTGCTGCATACATATGGCATCTCACTAACGCGCGTCAATAATGCCATCTGTCCCGTAAGCCCCATTGCAGCGCCCTGTATAGCGGCGCCCCCCACCTGATAAGCCTCGGTTATATCCACGCGGCTTGCCATATGTGCGCAGCAGCGCTGTAATGTGTTTAGCTCTATGGCACGCGCTTTACAGCGCAGCTCATCACTGATAATTGTCTCTAAATACTTCGCCGTTCCCGATAAAGGCTTATGTCCAAACATATCCACCTTACTATGCTGTGCCACGCTGTTGCACACGTATTCTCCATTTGCAAGCTTTATCCCCTCGGATATTGCTATTACAAGGCTTTTTTTATCGCGCTGGCGCTCGCTTATTTTAGCTAAAAACGCAGTTTCGTCAAACACTGTTTCGGGCAGATATATCATATCCACGCCCTCGCAGTCCTCACCTTTGGCAAGCCCTGCCGCGCCCGTAAGCCAGCCTGCGTTGCGCCCCATTATCTCTACTAATGTAACGCTTTTTACATCATATACAAGGCTGTCACGCACTATTTCTTTGATAGTAGCCGCAATATATTTAGCAGCCGAGCCGTATCCGGGAGTATGGTCTGTACACACAAGGTCATTATCTATAGTTTTAGGTACACCCATAAATCGTATACCGCTGCCTATAGCTTTTGCATAATCGGTAAGCTTTGAAATAGTATCCATACTGTCGTTGCCGCCAATATAGATAAAATAGCCGATATCAAGCTTTTTTAATATGCTAAACAGCTTTTGATATACTTTTTCGTCCTCGTTTGCCAGTGGTAGCTTATATCGGCAAGAGCCAAGATACGATGACGGTGTGCGCTTTAAAAGCTCTATATCCATACGTCCGCGTATCTCCTCAGACATATCTATGTACTGCTCTTTCAATAAGCCCTCCACACCGTGAAGCATACCATATACCTTGCCAAGTCCGAGGCTCTGCGCCGTCATATATACACCTGCAAGGCTCGCGTTTATAACTGCCGTCGGCCCGCCCGACTGACCTACAATTACATTGCTATACATACCTTACCTCCATATATTATTACAAATCAATAGGCTGTCTGCAAAAACTAAAAGTAATTTACACACAGCCTAATAATTTGATTTATGCGTTCTTGCTATGATTGCTCTTCATACGCAAGTCGTGATTTAATATGCGCTTACGGATACGGATACTCTTAGGTGTTACCTCTACAAGCTCGTCCTGCTTTAGAAACTCAAGGCTTTCCTCAAGGCTAAACGGACATACCGGTATTAGGCGCAAAGCATCGTCCGAGCCTGATGCACGCGTATTGGTAAGCTGCTTTTTCTTGCAAACGTTTACGGTGATATCTTCGCCTGACGGGCTGTAGCCCACTATCATACCCTCGTACACTTTTTCGCCTGCATTTATTATTAAAGTACCCCTGCTTTGGGCATTATATAAGCCATATATTACGGATTCGCCTGTTTCAAAGCTAATAAGCGAGCCTGTGCTACGTGCGGCAATATCTCCGCGCCATTCGTCGTAGCCATCAAAAATAGTATTCAGTATTCCTTCGCCGTGAGTATCGGTAAGGAACTCACTGCGATAACCAAACAAGCCACGGCTTGGTATGCGAAACTCTACACGCATACGTGTGGTGCCAAGAGGTGCCATTTGGATAAGCTCACCCTTGCGCGAACCAAGCTTCATCATTACACTGCCCTGATATTCAAGCGGCACATCTATTACTACGTGTTCCATCGGCTCTAATGTTTTGCCGTTTTCCTCGTGTAAAAGCACCTTTGGAGGTGATACTTGCAGCTCATAGCCCTCACGGCGCATTGTCTCTATCAATATAGATAAATGCATCTCTCCACGTCCCATTACACGGAACGATTCGCTTGTGGTAGAGTCCTCTATTTTTAGCGCTACATCTCGCAATAATTCTTTATGCAAACGGTCGCGTATTTGGCGGCTTGTTACAAATTTGCCCTCACGTCCTGCAAAAGGCGAATCGTTTACAGCAAAGGTCATCTCTACTGTAGGATCGTTTATTTTTAAGAAAGGCAATGGCTCTGCCAAAGAAGTAGCACAAATGGTATTACCGATATTTACGTCGGTAAGCCCTGAAAATGCTATAATATCTCCTGCTTCCGCCGAGCTGATAGGTGTACGTCCTGCTCCTTCAAAGCTATATAAAGCAGTAATCTTTGCCTTTTTATAAAGGTCTCTGTCGTGCCAATCGCACATTACAACTTCTTGCCCTACCTTGATAGTGCCGCTCTCTACACGTCCTATACCGATACGTCCTACAAACTCATTGTAGTCTATGCACGAGCATAGCATCGAAAGCGGCGCTTCCGCATTGCCTACAGGAGGCTTCACGTATTCTAAAATAGTTTCAAACAGCGGAGTTAAATCTGTGCCTTCCTCGTCGGGGCTATAGCTCGCAGTGCCTGCACGTCCCGAGCAAAACACCATCGGGCTGTCGAGCTGCTCATCTGTAGCGCCCAAATCCATAAGAAGAAGCAATATTTCATCTATAACCTCTTTAATACGCGCATCAGGTCTATCTATTTTATTTACAGCGATAACAAGGCTAAGGTCTTGCTGCAAAGCTTTTTGCAATACAAAACGTGTTTGCGGCATACAGCCCTCTGCGGCATCTACCAATAGTAAAACACCGTTAACCATTTTCAATACTCGCTCTACTTCGCCGCCAAAATCGGCGTGTCCGGGAGTATCTACTATATTTATCTTAACGTCTTTATAAAATGCGCAAGCATTTTTAGCCAAAATAGTAATACCGCGCTCGCGCTCTATATCACCCGAATCCATTACTCGGTCGGCTATCTGCTGATTGTCACGAAACGCACCCGATTGCTTAAGCATCTGATCCACAAGCGTAGTTTTGCCGTGGTCGACGTGCGCTATAATTGCTAAATTACGTAAATTCTTTTGTTCCATTTTTCCTCCAAAAATTATCCGAATACACAAAAAGATAAAACTACGCACCCCGTACCTATGTACCAGCAATTAGTACACGCGGTGTGCGCATCCATAAATGGTGGACAGTAAGGGGCTCGAACCCCTGACCCCCTGCACGTCAAGCAGGTGCTCTACCAGCTGAGCTAACTGTCCGACTTTATTCTCTCGGCTAAGATATTATAACGTACTCAAGGATAAAATGCAAGCATTTTGCACAAAAATATTGCCGTATTTTATCTAACCCAGTCGAACGCTCATTGGTTTTTCTGCCCAATTAACGTTATATTTATATTTTACAGCACATAAGGCAAGCACACTTATACAAATGCACTTGCCTTATACTTGTTTGTATTAAAACTGTCGCGACAGTTTTAATTGTGCATATGCGATAGCACGCACATAGAATAAGTTTTTTTATATTATTCCTTTTTCATCTCATCCTTCACCTTAGATACAAAGTCATCATATGTTTTGCAGCCGTGCAAAATTTCCAATTGCACATCATCGGGTAACTGCATAAAATAATCGCGTGCGCCTTGCTCGTTTTGTGTAAGCCCCTCGGGAAACGGAAAGTTTTTAAATTTGCTGTAATCCATTATTTACCCTCCAAAATATATTTATTGTATTAATTATTGGCAAGGGGCTTTAATTTATGCCTTTAAATATAAAGTTGTCAAATTTTTATATTGACAAATGTAAACATAGATGCTATTCTTGTTTCAGCGACAATTGTCTATAAAGTTTTAGGAGTGATATAATGAACGAAGATAAGCGATTACCCGACTCGGAGCTTGAAGTAATGCTGGAGCTATGGCGGCACGACGATGCTGTACGCACCTCGGATATATTGGCAAGCCTTGATAACGGCTGGGCATTAGCTACTTTAAAAGTATTGTTAGGAAGGCTTGTAGAGC
Organism: Oscillospiraceae bacterium; assembly: GCA_036641735.1. Lineage (GTDB taxonomy): Bacteria > Bacillota > Clostridia > Oscillospirales > Ruminococcaceae > JAGPHI01. The sequence goes on along the minus strand of JAVWEG010000010.1, from coordinate 35,741 downwards.
GCGGATGCATCGAATGTTTGCGCGACGGCAGGCTGATGAGCTACAAGGCAATAATCACGGAGCAAAGCTATTGCAAGCGAGAAACGGACGGTCTTTTGCGCAAATATTTTAAAGGCTCTGCCAAAAGCCTTGTAGCTGCGCTCGCTATGGACGACACTCTCACGCAAAAGGATTTATCAGAAATATCCGATATGCTTAAAGCTAAGGAGGGCGAATAATGCAAGCTATGTTTTTAAATATGCTGTCGTATATGCCGTGGGTAAGCTGCGCGATAGCATTAATACTTATAATAAAAAAATTGTTTCCAAATCGGTTTAAAGCAAAGCTTTATAAAGCCGTATATATTTTATTGGCATTGCGCATAGTGCTTCCATTTGATTTTTCAATAAAAAACGCGCCTTTATCTGTAACAATACCTATAGCTTCGCTACCTGTATCAGGCACAGTGCCATCTGCTGCACAAATTGGAGCTGATATTGCGGCACCTTTTGTAGAGCGCAGCTTTAGCTTTGTTTCGCTTTTGCCTATAATATGGCTTATTGGTGCAGTGATAAGCGCGACAGTGGCAATAATACCTTATTTAATATTTACTATAAAGCTACATCGTACGCGGCAAGAGCTGCACGCAGGCTACATATATAATGCTCTTGGCGGTAAAGTAAAGCTTTATGTTCAAAGCTGTATCCCTTCTCCGATGATTATGGGCTTTATGCGCTGCTCTATGTATATTCCGCACGATGCCGCCGATGCAAACGAAGCTCAAATAATAGTAAATCACGAGCTGTGCCATAAGCACGCGGGCGATTTATGGGCAAAATTACTATTTGTACTTGCTCGCAGCGTTGCGTGGTTTAATCCGCTTATGTATCTTATGGCAAATGATGCACAGCTTATCATTGAAAATGCCTGTGATGAAGCCGTGCTAAACGGCAAAAGTGTAGCAGAGCGCAGAGAATACGGACAAGTATTACTTGCAAGCTATATTTACAGTACACGCTCGCAATATCTGTGCGCTCCGTTTTCACGCGGCGGTAAAAACGTAAAAAAGCGTTTTGCGGCTTTACTGGACAATAAGATAAAAAAGCGCGGCACAATGATATTTTCAGCATTGCTTTGTTTTACACTGCTCGCATCTGTATGTATTTCCTGCACTGCAAAATCATCACAAAGTACATCTGCATCTACAATACCGCCTGCAATAAGCACTGTATCTCCGCAAAGCAGCTCCGCTGTAAGCGAGAGCAGTCCACCTATGTTTGAAAGTAGCTCTATACCTATCAAAAGCGAAAGCATTACGCAAAGCGGCAATGATAATGCAGTAAAACCGGACATTCATCTTACTGTGCCTACAGGCAGCGGCGATATTACTATGCAAAATCCGCTGTCCGAGGGTACGATTACCTCCAAATTCGGCAATGGACATCGCGGTATTGATATTGCGGCGCCAAAGGATACTCCTATCTATGCAGTGGCGGACGGTGAAGTACTCAGCTCGCAATATAATGATAGCAACGGTAATGTCGTTACTATCAGCCACGGCGAGGGTGTGCTTACCTATTATGCCCACGCAAATACCTTAGAAGTAAAGCCGGGCGACAAGGTAAAAGCAGGTGATTTAATAGCCACGGTGGGCAGTACCGGTAACGCTACCGGCAATCATCTGCACTTTGAAGTATATATAAACGACGAGCTTACAAACCCCGAAGCTTATATCAAATTTAATTAAACACACAATAAAAACGGGCTACTGCAAATTATTTTGCAGTAGCCCGTTTATTATGTCTTAATATTTAGTATCGTTATTTGCATATTCATCATCAAAATTATCTGTACTCATACCAAATGCAGCAGATTTCGATGTAGCTTTGCCGTCTACATTAAGCTTAAACTTTTCTACAAGCTCCTTTAGCATTGCCGCTTGTGCCGAAAGCTCCTCGCTTGCCGCCGCACTTTCCTCGGCTGTAGCGGAGTTTGTTTGCACTACGCTTGATATCTGCTCTATGCCTAAGGTTACTTGATTTACAGAATTAGCCTGTTCTTTAGATGCGCTCGATATGCGCTCTACAATATCCACTACAGACTTTGTCCCCGTCACTACCTCCGACAATGATTTTGCCGTGCTTTCCGCAATAACAGCGCCGTTTTTCACTGAAGCAATAGAGCCTTGTATCAGCTCTGTAGTTTCTTTAGCCGCCTGTTGGCTCTTACCTGCAAGATTACGTACTTCATCAGCCACTACGGCAAATCCCTTGCCCGCAGCTCCTGCCCTTGCCGCTTCTACAGCAGCGTTTAGCGCCAAAATATTTGTTTGGAAAGCTATATCTTCAATAGTCTTGATTATTTTGCTAATCTCGCCCGACGACTCATTTATCTCGTCCATCGCCGATATCATATTCTGCATTTGCTTATTGCTTTCCTCTATATTTACGCCTACTTGCTCTGCTTTCAAGTTAGCTTCCTCGGCATTAGCGGCATTGTTGCTAACTTGATGTGATATTTCATTTATAGTAGCGGCAAGCTCTTCGATACTGCTTGCCTGCTCTGTAGCGCCCTGAGACAAAGCCTGTGCGCCTGCCGACACTTGGTCAGATCCACTCGATACCTGCTCAGCCGACACGCTGATATTACCCATTACTTCGTTTAAATCTGAAATAATGTGGTGCATCGACTGCTCAATCTCATTAAAATCGCCTTTAAATTCCGTGTATATATCCACGCACAAATTGTTTGCGGCTATTTCGTTTAATATCGCGGAAATACCTTGTACCATCGTACGTAATGAAACAATAGTACTGTTAAACGCTGTGGCAAGCTGTCCTATTTCATCGTTAGAATTAATATCCACCTGTCCCGACAAATCTCCCTCCGCGAGACGATTTGCAATATCCACTAACTTTTCTATAGGCTTTAGCTGCTTTTTAAGCGTAATGGTAAGTATCGCAATTATTATTGCAAGCGCCGACATACACAGCACCACTAATATAATTGCCGCAGTAGATGCTGTTTTATTTACGTCTGCCACGTTTACAGCCGTCATCGCGTACCAAGTGGTAGCACCTACATTGATAGGTGAATAAAATTTATACACTTGGTCTTTGGTAGAGTTTACTGTAGTAGTATAGAATATCTCGTTTTTAGCCATACCTGCTTTGGTAATCTCTACGTCTTTAGGATTAGACATATACTCAAAGGTATTTGTATTAATATAGTCAAGCCCTGAGCTTTCATATATTATATTGCCGTCATTTGTAAGTATAGCTGTGTACATACTCGGGTATGCATCGCTGGATGAAGTAATTTGGCTAAAGCGCAGCACATCTATATCTATTGCCGCCACCGCTATCACATTATCGCCTATCATTACAGGCGCTGCCACGGTTACTATAGTTTGTCCGTTATATTCATAGGGATTAGTAAGTACGGTTTTTTTGCTTTTAAAGGCATCTTTATAATAATCAGTTTGCGAATATTCCGCATAATCGCTCTCCGGCTGTAGCACACCGTCATCAGCACAATATATAGAATAGCTCTCAAGCTCTTTATTCATAATATAAGGCTCGTACATTATAGATGCACCTACAATGTCCTCGCTGTGCATTACCGCGTTACGTATTGTGGCACATAAGTAATTTTCCGTTTGCATACCATAAGCCGCAAACTTTGCATCACTGAATATTGAGCTTGTATACATAGTAAGCTCAGGTGTTTTGCCGTCCACCTTCACAATTGCTCCGTTCAGCGCCTCACGATTTTTGGCGGAGTCTGCAAGATAAGATGTGATATTGTCGGCTATTTTATTCGCCTCATTCATCACCTGCTGTATTGTTTTGCCATTCGTTTCAGATAATTGCTCCAGTGAAGCAAAAGAGCTGTTTTTTAGCCCTGTGCTTGTTATTATAGTAGAAACTGTTATTACTACAGTAAATATCAGCCACAACATTATAGATGTGAACACAGCAATTTTAGTTGCCAATTTTTTCGGCTTATTTGTATTTAACTTTTTCATAGTTAATTCCTTTCTCACAAAGTATTACTAATATAATACAATAGTGCAGCGCCTTTTACAAGCGATAAAACGTATTAATATACCATTTGCTGAATATGGCTTATAAAAGCAGTTCGTTTTTTTTGCGTTCACTGCAAGCTTTTTTTAGTTTTTGAGTAGCCGCAAACAATATTACCGCATTTAGCTTTCGTGCGTGCTTTGGACAAATAGAAATACAGCGCATACAGGAAATACATTTTTCCGTATCCGTAATTGTTGGGTTTTGCGTAGATATTGCTCCCACAGTGCAGCTTTTTGCACATAAGCCACAAGCCGTGCAGCTCTTGCTTGCACTCGGCTTTAACGGCACTCCGTTATACTCTTTATAAGGCTTATTTCCCTTTACTTTTATATCCAAAATATCATTATTATTAAATGAAATATTTTTTATTTTTTCTGCATATTCGCGCAAGCATTTAATGTCGCTTTCATCGGGCCGCTTGGCTGCAAACTCGTGCATTATAGAATGTTCTGTAACAGCAGCAATAGCCGCAACGGGATTAAAGCCATATTTTACAGCTTCTTCTTTCAGCTCTAATAAAGTGTCATCGTAATCACGATTACCAAATGCAACTATCAATACCGTTTTACAGCCTTGCGGCTTTGTTTTGCTAAGCCTTTCAAGCGCTATTGCAGGTACACGTCCGCCATAAGACGGCACTGCAATAACGCAAATCTCATCTGCGCCAAAAACGCATTTACTGTAATCCATATTACATATTGATAAATCCGTTTCACTGATATCGCCGCCAAGCTCCTTCGATATTAAATCGCTCACTTTTTTGGTGCCGCCTGTCGGGCTAAAATAAATATTATTAATTTTCATATTCTTTCTTCCAATCTAATTAAAAACAAACTAACTATACTATTATTGCAGATAAAAATTTAAAGGTCAAGATTTTAAAGCGATTTTATATCTTATTTTAAATATATTGTTCTCTTTTCTCTCCTTGTAGCATAACAATTACAAAAATGCGTGGGAGGAATACAGATGAAAGGCAACCCCGAGGACAGAGCTGTATGTATAGGTGAATACATATCCGAAACAGGCGCTACCGTGCGTGCCGCGGCTTCTAAGTTTGGAGTATCTAAAAGTACAGTGCATAAAGATATGACACAGCGCCTTATGCGTGTAAACAAAAGCCTTTATAACGAGGTGCGTGCAGTGCTGAACGACAACAAAGAACAGCGCCATTTGCGCGGCGGTGAAGCTACCAAGCGTAAATATCATATGCTTTGCGAATAAATTTAAATAACTTTTATTTAGGTATTGTATTTTTATTCATTTTGGTGTATTATTATGCAATAAAATGAATAGGACGTGATAAAATGAATAATACAGAAACTGCAAAATCACTCGTAAACGAATATGCACAAGGTGCGGAAAAGCTTGCTCTTGAAATTTATAATTTTGCGGAGCTTAATTTTCGCGAAGTAAAAAGTGCCGAAGCTACGGCAAAAGCGCTTGAAGCAGAGGGCTTTAGCATCACGCGTAAGTATTGCGGTATTAATACGGCATTTTGCGCAGAATATTCTTATGGCAGTGGCGGAGTTTCCATTGGATATCTCGGGGAATACGATGCACTTTCAGGATTATCCCAAAAGGCAGCCACAGCGCAGAAATGCCCTGTAACAGAAGGCGCACCCGGACACGGCTGCGGACATAATTTACTCGGTGCAGGCAGCTTTGCAGCGGCGGCGGCGCTTAAAAAATACATTGAAACGAATAAAATAAATGCAACAGTAAAATATTTCGGCTGCCCTGCCGAGGAAGATGGCGGCGGTAAAACTCATATGGCGAAGGCGGGTGCTTTTGATAATTTAAGCGCTGTATTTACTTGGCATCCCGGAAACTCAAGCTACGTATCGGGCTGTGGCAGCCTTGCTGTTACAGGAATATTGTATAAATTCAGCGGTATTGCTTCGCACGCAGCCGCTACTCCGTTTGTGGGGCGCAGCGCACTTGATGCTGCCGAGCTTATGAGCGTAGGCTGCAATTATTTGCGCGAGCATATTATCCCTGAAGCTAGGCTTCACTATGCTTATCGTGACGTAGGCGGCACAGCGCCAAACGTAGTACAGGCTTCTGCCGCTGTGCATTATTATATTCGCGCGCCTCACGTAGATGAAATGCTTAACATTGCAAAACGTGTAGATGACGTAGCGCGCGGCGCAGCGCTGATGACAGGAACTAATCTTAATATACAAATAATAGACGGTGTCAGCGATTATTTGCCCAATAAAATATTGAGCGAGCTTTTGGCGGAATGTATGCAGGAGGTAGGTGCGCCTTCGTTTGATTGCAATGACAGAGCTTTGGCACAGCAATTTGAAGATACTATCTCGCCTTTTGAACGTGAAGAAAACCTTACAAGTGATTATAAAAGCATAAATAAAGGAAACGATTATTTTAAAGGCAAGCTTTTGGACGACAGCGTTGCGCCGCTATATTATAATGCCGCATATGCACAGCCAGGCAGTACCGATGTAGGCGATGTAAGCTATTGCGTGCCTACTGCTCAATGTAATTATGCTTGTTTTGCGCTTGGCACAGGCGGACATTCGTGGCAAATGGCGGCACAGGCAGGCAGCAGCATTGGAATAAAAGGTATGCTCAAAGCCGCCGAAGCTTTGTGCCTTGCAGGCATTAAATCCATAGCGTCTCCCCAAATACTTGCAAGCGCAAAGCAGGAGCTTGCGCACAATGCACAAGGCGGATATATTTGCCCGATGCCTGATGGTGTAAATCCTGAATTTTAAAAGATAAGCATACACAAAAAATAGGCGGCTTTGAGCTAAACGATTTTGTTTAGCGCAAAGCCGCCTATTAAAGCATTTATGGCTTTTGCACAGCCTCTTGTGAAGGCTTATAGTGGAATTTTCCCGTTTCGTTATTCGTGTTTTTATCACGCTTTAATACTTTGCCTACAGCTATTCTAGCGACGATAGTGCCGATAATAATTATGGCACCTGCTATTATTGCTGTCATTAATATAGAATTAGCACATTCTAAAAACAATTTGTAATATATAAGCGAGCTATCCATTAAGCCTTTTGCGGCTCCCGAAAGCTTACATATCAGCGGAAGTATAAAGCAGGCAAGCCCCGTTCCAAGTGCGCCGCAAGTAAGCCAGTCTGCAAGCTCGCTCACATCTGCACAAAGGCGATATAAAGCAAGCCCCGACATTATAGCCACCGCTAAAATTGCCACAAAAAATATTGGTGAATATGCAAATTTGTAAACATTGCGAAGCGTAGTGATTACAGGCTCCATAGGTAAAATAGTGTATTGACTGTAAATATATTGCGTTCGCTCTATAATCTGCGACACCACTTTTTCCACTTCATCTGTAACAACGCTTGTGCTTGCTTCTAAATTTTTTATAATTTCTTTTTGCATATTATTAAATAATCCGGATGCATCGGATCTGCCTGCCGTACCAATATAAAACGCGTGAACATTTGCCTTTGTAGTGGCGCGCATATCATCTTTGTTTACATATGCAGACAGTGTTCCGGAAAGTAAATTATTCGATGTGAAAATTGAAGAAGCATCATCTATGAATCTGTCTTGCGCATCATCATAATACTTAACAGCATACATCTTATCCAGCATAAAATCTTCATTTAGTGCTGTGGAAGATATCAGCGCTGATATAAGCAATAAAAGTGCAAGTAAAGATAAAACAAACGATAATGCCGATTTAAAAAAAGTTTTCATTAAAGCACCTTGTCTATAATTTTAGGAATGTACTATCTCAGCGCCTTTGATAAATTTGCCATATATGGCATATCTTTGAGGCGTAATTGAAATTGAATTAAACGGATAGCAAGTATACAGCATTATATTTTCTGTAGTAGCAGCAAGGTCGTACGCACTATAATCATCGTACTGTATTACCTTCATCTCCACTATTTCATACTCATAGCTGCCATAATAAGTTTCTATTTTTATCTTCTTGCCAATTTCTGCGGATTTGAAGTCATTAAAAAATGTCCCTGTATGTCCGCCTATCAATATAGTGCCTCCCTCGCCCGGGAGCTTTGCGTTAGTATGTGTACCTGCACCGTTATGCAGTTCCACATCACTCACACCATAATATAAATCACAGCCTACCAAAGTACCGTCTATACTTATTTTACCATATTTGTCGCCCACTTGCGGTATGCCAAGCTCATCTATGTTCACCGTAGTAGCATTGCGCAATTTTTCAGATAGCCCATTGTACAAATTGTTTGCTTCGCTATTTGCTTTTCCGCCATAAGATATAGCAAAAAAGTTTGCGAGCGGCTGTGTAATCGGCTTTGCTCCTACTAACAGTAAAGCATAAAGTAATACGCAAAATACAATAGGAAGAAACAAAAGCTTCTTCCTATTGTGTAGCGTTATTCTGATTTTATTAATAACACTTTTCATAATTTACTTGCGGCTATCCTTTTTGCTGTACAGCATTGCGCTGCCTGCAAGCACTGCGGACATAGCTACTACTAAAGCCATAGCTGCGCCGTTAGCACCATATGATGTTGGAGGTAAGGCAGAATAACCAGAACCACCAGCCGATGCCTCTTCAACAGCTACCTTGTTTATTGAAAAATAGCTGAAGCTTGGAGCAGTGAAAGAAATGCTCTTTACAATACCGTCTGCGTCCTTAATAAGTGTTGGGTAAATGTTTTCCGAACCGCCCTCAATGAAATGCTCGATAATAATGGCTTCATCTGCTTTTACATACATATCGCTAGGAAGCTGCATTGTGACAACTACAGGAGAAGCAAGCTGCTCTTTAGTAGTAGTGCCACCTACTTTAACCATAAGGCTAAGGTCGATTACATAAGAATTTAGTGCTGTGATAGAAGATTTCACTTCTGATTTAGCAACGTCTTTTACTTCAAGAGAAACGCTGGCATTCTTTACAGGTGCGCCGTTCTTAGAAGCTGCGAATGCAAGGCCCTTTGCAGAAATGGAGCTAACCTTTGCAGAAGTGTTTATTGGCGCTGCAACGTGAATAGCATTTGATTTCTTGAAAACCTCTTCGAAGTTATTGTAGAAAGTAATCAAATTAGCTTCAATAACCTTTTGCGTTGGTTTATTGGATGTCTTGAACTCTGTAAGTACATTTGCAAGGTTATTGATTACTTTTTCCGGTGCATTCTGCACATCATTTGCAGTAACCTTGTTCAATTTGTCCGTCTCTACTGTTTCCCCTATGTCACCGCTTGGTAAACTATCGTTGTTACCGCTGGTAGCATTGCCTGCTGTTGCCGCAAAAGCACTGATGCTCATAACGCTCATCATTGCAAGTGCGCAAATTAATGATATTGCTTTTTTCATTTTCTATTCCTCCAAATTATTTTCATATAATAAAAACATTAAATAATAATATTTTTATCAGTGTGTCTATACTAGCACTGTAAAATCGCAAATGCAATAGTCATTTTAGCTAAATTTGCCAATTAGTTTACAGCATTTGGTTGATTTATGACGAAGCTTGATTTTTCGTTTACATTAATATTGTCGACATAACGCGAATTAATTGTTTTTCCCACTCCAATTGCAAAAATTGCAAATACAGCTAAAATCAGTGCATAATATGTTATTTTTTTTACATCCGGTTTTTCTTGTGCTTTTTTATCGGTTTCGTTCCCTGCAATACACAGTCCGCAAATCACAAACAATATCGGTGTAATAATAGGCATAGAAATATTAAAAAATGCCTGTGCCAAATAAGCCGCCACACATATTCCAAAGCTTTTGGCTTTATTATTGCCATTAAAACAGCTATATAAAACAGATGCCGCAAAGCAAAGATACGCGCCTAAGCCCACTATACCAATGCTAAGTAAGTATTGCAAATATTCGTTATGCGCAGAATCAAACGTTGAGCCGTTAAACGCAACAATATACTCGGTATAATGAGGATTTAAAAGATAAGTAACGGTATCGGGGCCTGTGCCAAACAGCTTTTGCATAGGTGAAGCGCTTTTAAATAAATATATTAGCCTGCCCCACACATATCCCCTGTTTGAGCCCCAAGTATCGCTGAATATAAGTGTATCTCGCAAAGGGCTGTTTAGTATAAATGCAGGTTTTAATAAATTTATTGCCGCTAATAAAGCTATGGCTATGCAAATAGCGCTCAGAGATAAAATACGCATTAACTTGTATATGTTTACATCATATATTTCTTTATGGTGTTTTGTGTACATTGTTACCATTATTACAATAGCTGTGCTTACAATAAATATTGCCAAAGAAACAGGCACTGTACACAGTACACCGCTTAGGCTGCGAAGCTGCTGGTTCCAATTAGTAATATATTTAAAAGCACGTCCTATCGCAAAACATTCTACGCTGAATAAAGCCAAAATACACATTAAACGCATAGCGCTTTTTACGCAAAAACGTTTTGCACATATTATGCAAATTAACGCTACAGCCATACCTACATACGCGCTGTCGGAATTTGCCGTAACAAGTGCCGCAAGCCCCAGTGCCGACAAAATCATATAATAAATATTTATTTTTCGCTCATTTGCAAATAAAGCTTCATAGATAAACAGCGGCAGTGATACACATAAAAACGTGCCGAAAAAATTAATATTGCCTATTGTGGAAACGTAAATAGTTTTTAATTGCTCCGACATATTAGTATATAAGTGCAATGGATCAATACCAAAATAATTAATTATTGCAAGCGCATATACTATTGCCGCGCATATGGAATAAAAAAAGATAAGTAAATTGCGCCTGTCATCGCTTTTATACATTGCCGCAAGTACAAATGCTATAAAGTACATTATCATTAATAACACACCGTTATATCTGTCTTTAAGCCCATACAAGGACGTTTGCGGATAATAGGAAAGCATTGCAGAAATAATATTAATGCCTACAAAGCTAAGTAAAAACAGTGTTTCGCGTTTTTTAAATAAAGACAAAGCTTGTGCATATGATTTGTTAATCACTGTAAATACAGCAAATAATACAAGCGCAATAATTGTGATTGCCAAAAAAATCGACAGCTTTGCTTGTACCGCATTGAAAAACTTATTATCCAAATACAGCGGCAGCACCGTGAACATAGCCAGTACATAATAAAATATTATTTCCTCGGAAATAATGCGGCTATTAATTTTTCCTGTATTTATCTTCATAAAATCCGCCTCATTTGCATTGTATTTTGCCTATCGCATACGGTAATTATATATTAAGCTTTGACAAAGTGCAAGCAGTATGATATAAGTGTATATAAATAAAAAGAGGTATAATATTATGGAAATGTTTGATTGCATTATAATAGGCGCAGGCCCTGCCGGATTATCTGCAGGTATCAATCTTGTGCAGCGCGGCAAAAAATGCGTGGCATTAAGCGGCGGAGATAATTTATTGCGCAAAGCCGAAAAGGTAGAAAATTATCTCGGTATGCCCACAATGTCAGGTAGCGAGATGATGGACAGCTTTGTGAAGCACGCGATAAAACAAGGTGTGGAAATACGTAATGGTATTGCCGCAAATGTATATCCATCGGGCAATGAATTTCTCGTAAATTTTGCAGGCGACATTATTTCGGCGAAAACCGTGATAATTACAAGCGGAATTGCAAAAGCAAAGCAAATAAAAGGCGAAGGGGAATATCTTGGCCGCGGTGTATCTTATTGTGCTACCTGTGACGGTATGCTTTATAAAGGCAAAGCTATTGCTGTATGGGGGCTTGATGCCGATGCGCCACGCGAAGCAAATTATCTTTTGGATATCGGCTGCACGGTAAGCTATATCGCGGCTGTGCGCCCTGATAATCTTGCAGCTGACATACGCTATATTGCAGGCGCACCAAGCGAAGTAATCGGCGGCGATATCGTTAACGGGGTAAAAGTAAATGACACAATTTATCCGATAAACGGGCTTTTTATATTGCGCAGTAGCATTGCTCCAAGTGCGCTGCTTCCCGGCATTGAAATAGAAGAAGGCTTTATTAAAGTGAATAATAAAGCCGCTACCAACATTAAAGGAGTATATGCCGCAGGTGACGTTGTGGGGAAGCCTTTGCAAGTGGCAAACGCAGTAGGCGACGGGCTTGTAGCGGCATTATCTGCCGCCGAATATATAGACAAGCTATGATTAAAACAAATATTGATACTCAAGGGCAAAGCTCAGACAGCGCTCATTTTAAATTTCGGCGCACTTTAAAAGCGGCTTTTCCTTTTACTATTCCTGTATTTACAGGCTTTATCTGTCTTGGTATTGCATACGGAATATTAATGCGCTCTAAAGGCTACAGCACTATTTGGGCTGTAGCTATGAGCGCTATTGCTTTTTGCGGCAGTATGCAATTTGTAGCTATCACTTTGCTTACTGCGGTATTTAATCCGCTGCAAGCGTTTTTACTTAGCCTTATGGTAAATGCCCGACATTTATTTTACGGCATATCAATGCTGGATAAATATGCAAATACGGGTAAATTAAAGCCGCTTTTAATTTTTACTTTGTGCGACGAAACTTTTTCTATCTGCACCTCTGTACGCGCTCCTGATAATATAAACGAAAAACATTTTTATTTTATTATTTCCTTATTAAATTACTCATATTGGGTATTAGGTACTTTAATCGGCGGTATATGCGGAGGGTTTGTCTCTTTTAATACCGCAGGGCTTGATTTTGCTCTTACTGCCCTCTTTGTGGTGCTGTTTTTAGAGCAATGGCACAACAAATATTCACGGCGCGCGGCTTTAATAGGCATAGCCGCCACAGTAACAAGCCTTATTATATTTGGCGCAGACAATCTTGTATTGCCTGCTATGGCTATAATATTAATATTGATAATGCTAGGGAGGGGACGAGAATGACTTTAACTCCTTTTGAAACATTTATTACAATAATCGCGGTGGCTTTAGGCGCTGTAATCACACGGTTTTTACCGTTTATTATGTTTCCCGACAAAAAGGCAGCTCCGCCTGCCATCACTTATCTTGGTAAAATACTGCCCCCTGCAATGATGGGGTTGCTTGTAGTATATTGTCTGCGCAATGTATCGCTTATAAGCGCCCCGCACGGCATACCCGAGCTGATAGCGATAATAGTAATAATAATACTGCACGAATATAAGCACAATGTACTTTTAAGTATTGGCGGCGGCACTATTACATATATGCTGATTATTCAATATGTTTTGCCTTTATTTTAATAAAACAAGTCTGCGGACTCGGTTTTTAAAAAACTTATTCTATGTGCGTGCTATCGCACTTGCACAATTAAAACTGTTTTGCGAACCGGTTTTAATAAAACAAGTCTGCGGACTCGGTTTTTAAAAAACTTATTCTATGTGCGTGCTATCGCATATGCACAATTAAAACTGTTTTGCGAACCGGTTTTAATAATTTACACAAGGCGCAGTGCAAGCACAGTGATATCATCAGGGCGCGCACCGCTGCGCCTTACTGCGGCGGCAGACGCTTTATCGCACATTTCCTGTAAAGTATCTTTACAAGTAAGCTCTAGCTGCAAGCACAGCCATTCGTCTCCGTCCGCGCATACACCGTCCGATACCAGCACCGCCGTATCGCCCGAGGAAATCAAAAAATCGTCTTCGCGGCTCACTACGTCTCCCAGTATTCCTATAGGCAAGCTGTCATCTCCAAGACGCTTTACTTTACCATTATGCACTAAAAAGCTGCCTGCTCCACCTGCTTTAAATAGGCTTGCCTTGCCCGTATACAAATTTACGGATAATATATCGAGTGCCGCTCCTGCTTCCTCCTCGCTTTTAAGCGCAAGTGCCACATTTACAAGACGTGCTGCCTCTCGCGCCGCAAACCCTGCACGTATTAAGCGCGATGTAAGCGAAGCTGCAAGCAAGCCGTCTACAGCAGCCGCTTTGCCTGTACCCATACCGTCACACAATATTGCGTGTGCATTGCCATAGCTATCGCAAAAATTACGCACAGCATCTCCACTCACACCCTCTTTAGCCGCTATAGCCGACACCGCAAACAGCGGCTCAAATAAAGCTTTTTCGTAATATTCGAGCATTGTATAGCCTGTAGCTTGCTTTATCTGTACAGGCTCAAAGCGTCTGCGGCATATATCCGCAATCTCCGCCGATATCACTTTCATTTCCTCTTGCCTTAATGTAATACGAGGCAATTTTACTGTAGCGTGCATACGTCCGTCTCTATCTACCGCCACACGACACGACAATGTATTTACTCCAAGATTATTAAACAGTGTGTCTATACGCGCTGCTTTTTTTTCGTCAGGAGCATCCTCATTCCACAGCTTTTTGCCAAAGCTTTCAAGCGCCGCCGCTATAGAGCCATATTGCTCTGTAAGCGCTGTGCGCATAAGCTCACCTTGATATCTTAGCTCTCTGCGTGAGCGCCAGCCCTCATATTCCCTCGCAAGCCCTGCCGCTAATTTATCGGGTGCAATACATCTGCGCTGCATTATTTCCGGCAATTCCGATGCCGTAGGTGCAATACCACGGCTTAATATCGGAGACAGTTCACTCAGCGCCGCCATTGTATCCGAATAACAATCTACCCAGCAAAACATTCTTCTATTGCACGTAGCGCACACTTGATTTGCCACTTCAGTACAAATATCGTCGTAATTTTCGCCTTTTTTAGGTAATTTATCAAATACCTCTCCTATAGTGCTTCCAATATCGCCAAGCGATACTGCAAGCTCATTTACTCTTTGCGCAAGCTCTGTAGCGGCAGCTCTGCGTGCTTCTCCTTCATCGCGCGGAGTGCCTTGTGCCAAAAGCCTTTCCGGCACAAGTAAAAACAAAGCACCCGATGCGCATAATTCCATTAAAAAGGTTAATCCGTTTCTTGCTGTATCCTGTGCAATTATGCCGATAAATCCTGCCGCTACATACATAGCGCACGACGGTATTCTCTCGCCTTGTGATATAGCACCTGCCGCCAAAGCACCTGCCGCCATACCTATTGCGGCAGCCGCGTGCATAGGCGACACCGTTATCAGCACCGCCGCATTTATTATGCCAAGCACAGCCGCCAGCCTTGTTCTTCCTTTATATGCCGCACACAGCATTGCTGCGCCTGCTGCTATTCTGCCTATGTACACACCGCCCATCTCAAGCGGTGATATTGCAAGCACCAAAATTGCAAAAGCCGCAGCACTAATACCCTCTTTCCATTTATCCATAGGCTTACCTATACAAGGCGCCATTTCTTTTATCAAAAATGCCGCACCTACGGACATAGCCGCCTCAACAAATGTTGTTATTATAAATAAAAAATTAAAGCCTTGTACAAACCCCAACAAGCATTTACTTATAAATAAAACCACCGCGCCTATTACACTAGGCAGTAAGCTTACCTTTTGCTTTTGCTGAGGTATCAAGGTGCGTACTAAAGCTACAGCGCAAATGCTGCACAAATATGGTGCCGCTGAGGTAATATCCAGTGTAAACGCATAGCAGAGCGCCGCACCTGCCGATGCCGCAAGCGACCAAGTATTTATCACCCCAGCCGACAAGCTTAATCCGAGCGGCCTCATTGTTCCAAGCACCTGTGCAAAGGCAAATATACTGCCAAGCACCGCTATCCCAAGCTGCCACAGCACGGGACGCGCATTATCTACTGTTTCATACAGCTTGTCCTTAAATAGCTTTTTCTTTATTTTTACTTGCATTTATACTACCTGCCTTACCTAATATGATAATAGTATAACAAAAAGCCTATGCAGGAAGATGTCTCTTTCTGTATAGGCTTTTATGCTATATTGTATTATTTAAAGGCGCGCAATAGCGTTTTTAACACGTGCAAGGGTTTTTTCGCGTCCCATTACCGCCGCAAGCTCTATGCCGCCGCCGGGAGTGAACTGCTTGCCCGACAAAGCCACACGCAACGGATATAAAAGTTTGCCGTTTTTTATTGCAAGCTTTTCTATAAGCGCAAACAATGCTGTATGAATATTATCCTTTTCAAAGCTATCTAAGCTTTCAAGTATCGGCAGCATTGCCTCCAGTGCTTCTTTAGAGCTTTCTTTATCGGTTTTCATTTTTTTATTTACGTACATTTCCATATCGTACTGCGGCATTTCATCAATGAAATCCACTTGCTCAGGAATATCGCTCAGTACTTCACAGCGCTGCTGCAACACTTCGCAAAGCAAATGCACATCACATTCGCTTTTAACCGTTTCGTCAACATACGGCTTTGCTTTTAAAAAAAATTCGTCTTTTGATAAAGCTCTTATATATTCGCCGTTAATATAGCGCAGCTTTGCAGGATCAAAAATAGCAGGTGCTTTGCCGATACCACGTTCGTCAAACAGCTTTATCATTTCATCGAGCGAGAAAATTTCTTCCTCGCCTTTAGGACTCCAGCCAAGCAGTAAAATATAATTAAGCACTGCTTCGGTAAGATATCCCTTAGCAATAAGGTCTTGATAGCTTGCATCACCGTTGCGCTTTGAAAGCTTGTTTTGCGCATCCTTCATTACAGGAGGGCAATGCACATATGTTGGAATTTCCCACCCAAATGCCTCATAAAGCAAATTGTATTTAGGTGTGCTTGATAAATATTCACTGCCGCGTATTACGTGCGTAATACCCATAAGATGGTCGTCTACCACATTGGCAAAATTATAAGTGGGCATACCGTCTGTTTTAATGAGAATTTGGTCGTCTAAGGTATCGTTATCTACCTCGATATGCCCATATACTACGTCCTCAAAGCTCGTTTTACCCTCTGTGGGCATTTTTTGTCTTATTACATAAGGTATACCCTGTGCTATTTTTTCATCTATCTGCTCTTTAGTAAGGTTACGGCAATGCCCGTCGTAATGCGGTGTTTGTCCGCTTGCTTTTTGTACAAGGCGCATTTCTTCTATACGGTCTTTATCGCAAAAGCAATAATACGCATTGCCCTCTTTCACTAATTGCTCGGCATAGCCTTTAAATATCCCCATACGTTCGCTTTGCACATAAGGGCCGTAATCTCCGCCTATATCAGGCCCCTCGTCCCACGTAAGCCCTGTTTCGCGCAAGGTATCGTATATAATATCCACAGCGCCCTCTACAAAGCGCTCTTGGTCTGTATCCTCTATACGCAATATAAAGGTGCCGCCTGCACTTCTTGCTTTAAGATAAGCGTATAATGCCGTGCGCAGATTGCCTACGTGCATATATCCTGTAGGGCTTGGAGCGAAGCGAGTACGTACTGTTTTGTCTGCCATTTGTATAATCTCCTTAAACTAATCTCTATTTACATTTGCTAATATTTAAGTTTATCTGTATATCGGCTATTTGTCAATTGCGAAAAGCTTATTTTTATGCTAAAATCTATATTATCAAATAAAAAAGAGGCATTAAAATGGAAAATGAAAATAAAAAACGCATTTTATCAGGTATACAGCCCACAGGCACATTTACACTGGGCAATTATATAGGAGCAGTGCGCAACTGGCAGGCTATGCAGGACGAATATGAATGTCTTTATATGATAGCTAATATGCACGCGCTCACCGTAAGGCAAATACCGTCGGATTTACGCCGCAAAACGCGCGAAAGCGCCGCGCTTTTGCTTGCGTGCGGTATTAACCCTGCCAAAAGCACTGTATTTGTACAAAGCAAGGTACCAAGCCACTCAGAGCTTACTTGGGTATTGTCGTGCAATGCGCAATTCGGCGAATTATCGCGTATGACACAATTTAAAGATAAAAGCCTCAAGCACCCCGAAAATATCAATGCAGGGCTTTTCACTTATCCTGTACTTATGGCGGCGGATATCCTTGTGTACAATGCAGACCTAGTGCCAATAGGTGTAGACCAAAAGCAGCATTTAGAGCTTGCGCGCAATATCGCGCAAAGATTTAATTCCGCTTACAGCGATACTTTTACTATTCCAGAAGGATTTATCCCTAAAACAGGTGCTAAAGTAATGAGCCTGCAAGAGCCTGAAAAAAAGATGAGCAAATCCGACACAAACGAAAACGGATATATCTTATTGCTAGATAACCCCGATACTGTAATGCGCAAATGCAAGCGCGCAGTAACAGACAGCGAAGCGCGCGTATATTATAACGAGGACAAAAAAGGTGTAGCTAACCTAATGACGATATATTCCGTGCTTACAGGCAAAAGCTACGAGGACACTGAAAAAGAATTTGACGGTAAAGGCTACGGAGACTTTAAAATTGCTGTTGCCGAAAGTATTATCAGTGCAATAAAGCCTATACAGGAAGAATATGTAAAGCTTCTTGCCGATAAAACATATTTAGACACAATTCTCGAAAGCGGTGCAGAGCGTGCTTCGCATATTGCGCGCAATACCGTAAACAAAGTGTATAAAAAAGTAGGCCTTATTTAAAACAATGCCAAAACGTGCAAAGTTTTGCCAACATTCGATACAAAATTATAGAAAAAATTTGTATATTTTCCTATAGTTTCATATATTGACAATTTATGGAATGTATTGTATACTAAGAGTACAGAAAAAACATAAAGGAGTAATTAAATATGAAATCAACAGGAATAGTACGCAAAATAGACGATTTAGGGCGAATTGTGCTACCTATAGAGCTGAGACGTGTTTTAGACATTGACAAGGATTCATCTCTTGAGATATACACAGATAACGAGAGCATAGTACTTAAAAAATACCAGCCTGCCTGCATTTTTTGCGGCAGTGATGACGGTATTATCAGCTTTGAAGGACGCACGGTTTGCGCTGAATGTCGTGCAGCACTTGGCAAGGCATAAGTTATAATTACAGGGCTGTTGTTAATTCAACAGCCCTGTTTACTTTAAGGAGTAGTTAATGGATAAAAAAAATATTAAATCAAAAAAAATAATTACGATTATTTCTGTAGCAATAATCGTAATTATTGTTGCTATTTTGGCAATTTATATAATATCGAAGCGTGAAATAGCCGGCACAGTAAACACATTGCCGTTTTATTACGAAGAGCTTAATATGTATGCGCAGGAGCAAAAAGCGGCTGTTGCCGCCGATTTTTCCAAAAAGCACAATTTAGATAGCTTTGGCGCTGAATTTTGGGACAAACAATACGATGGTGAAACGCCAAAAAAAGCGTTGTACGATAAAGCACTGGAAGCATTGATAAAAGCTAAAATAATACAAGAGCAAGCAATAGAGCTGCAAGTAGTGGCACCTGCCAATTTTAACGAGCTACGCAAAGCTTTAGCTCAAGAAAACAATGTTCGTTCAGGCGGTGCAAATAGCGAAATAATTTACGGTCCTACAGAATATTCTATTTCCGAGTATAATAGCTACTTGATGTCACAGACGATAGATGACCTTAAATCCGCTATTATAAAGCGTGACGGTGAGCCAAGTGAAGCCGAGCTTCGCAGTGCTTTTGCACGCTTACCAAGCGAATCTACTGCAACACATAGCAAAATAAGCGGCAGCAAATGGCGCTGGAGCAAGGATTTAAATAAAGATGAAACCTCTAAATCAGTGGAAGATGCTTTAACAAATGGTAAAGACCCAATGTCACTTAATATTAAAGAGCTTACAAGCGAACCTTTTGTATTAGATACCTCCACTATACATCGTGAAGACGTAGACGCTCAAACATTTGCTTGCGAGCTTGGAACTATAGAAAGCGGCAATTGTATTTTATCGGAAGATTATCTTGGTGACGTGCTTTATTATGTGTCTGAAAAAGAGGGCGGCAAAAAGCTGCTTTTTGAAGAAAGCACCGCCTTAGCTCGTACCCAGTGGATAAACGATTATTTCGATGAAATCATCAATAAAAAAATCGCATCTGCTAAAGTAACAATTAAACCAAATGCAATGCAAAAAGGCATAATAATAAAATAAAAAAATGTGAAGCTTACAATTGTACGCTTCACATTTTTTTATTTTATAGGTTTAGTGTCTGTAAGCACTGCCTGCACAATATATCGCCCATCTTCTGCACCATTAGTACAGGTAGATAGTGTTATTATTGTGTCTGCCCCTTTTAGTTCCACATCATTTTCGCCGGCAAGCTCATCTTGCTTTAGCAAAAACTTTACAGCGTCGTCATTACTTTGCATTGTATACGTATAAGCCGTATCAAAAACATCTGTTTTGCGTGATGAAAACACCTTATAAGTAAGTACTATATCCTCTTTGTATATTTTAATGTCCGTATGTTCTTTTGCAAATTCAGGTTTAGCATATTGTGGCAATATTGAAAACATTGATTTATTGCCTGCATTATGCCCGTATATAAGAGTATTTGTGCCTGTAAAATCGCCCTTGCAGCGTGTATCTACAAAAATAGAGCCTACCACATTCGGCTTTTTTTCAAATGTAGTTCTTAAATATGTGTCATTTGTTGCCCCTTGCAAAAGCGGATAGCTCACATCTGTACCCACAAGCTCTATCCACCCTACGCAATCACTGTTTTTTTCCTTGAGTGCTTTTACATCTACTGTTTGTTTGCCTTTTTCGGCTTCATCTGTACCGGGCTTTAATGCAGCTTCTCTCAAAGAGTCATATTCATTTTCGCCCTCAGAATACTCTTTTTCCTTTGCTGCCATCGTACTTATGGCATAAACCGCACCGCCTACACATAGCGCACCTATAACGCATAATGTTATTATAATGATAAGCTTTTTGTGCTTTGCCAACATATTTATTTCTCCTTTTAATCAAAGGTTAAACGGGCGCAATTGCGCCCGTTTATTTTATTTGTTACTTGTTTTTAATGCGTTTACGTACTGCTATATATCCTACAGATATTATACCAATGATACTGGCAACAAGCAAGATAATATATGCGTATATATTATAGCTGTCCCCTGTTTTAGGTACATTGTTTTGGTTTACTGTCGTATTCGTATTATCTGTATTTGGTTTTTCTGCCGGCTTTTCCTCGGGGCTTACTTCTGCCTTTTTCTCACCTATTGCAAATACACCAAGTGAAGTAGTAGTAAATGTTGCCTTGCCGTTAGCAACTACTGCTTTCATATCTTCGTACATTGGCAAAGCAGCTCTAGCTTTTCTGCTTATATTATTCACTCTGTATATCGCAAATTTATTAAGATCAAAGTCTGGCGATACAGATAGTGATACACGCAATGCACCATTCGGGCTAATTTCTACACCATTGCTTTTAAGTGACAATGTGAATACTTTAAGATTTTCTGCCACTTCTGAGAGCTTTGCTGCCGCTTGCAATGCTACAGCGCTGTCGCTTGCTTCTTGTACCACTTCAAATACAGCTCCGCTTGCTATTACGCCCGGGTTTGCCTCTATTACTGTACCTGTTGCTGCATCTTGCAGTACATCATTTGTTACTTTTTTAAATGTTACTGCCACTGTAGTATTATCCTGTGTAATCCCATTTAATGTTAATGTATTGCCTGTAACTGTTATCGGTGTATTATTTACAAGCACTGTGTCGATTGCATATTCTGCATTTGGTGTAATTGTAAATGTTTGGCTAGTACCATAAGGTACAGTAGATGTTGCAGGCGAAATAGTTCCGTTTGCACCTGCTGTTGCCGTGATGTTTAGCATACGTGCTTTAAATGTGGCATTTAACATATGTGCCATTTGCACATTAGTAAATACATATTTACCGTTTTGCAATGTTACTTCTGCTTTATCTACAAGCACCTTGTCTACTTCGTAGCCTTCATTTGGTGTTACAGTAACAGTAGCTTCTCCACCTTCTGTCACTTGCTGTGTTGTTGGTGTAACTGTACCGTTTTTGTCGGCATCTGCTGTAATGGTATATTCCTTAGGTACATATGCCTTTACTTTCACAGTTGCGCTATCCGCCAATATGTATTTTGATGTAGCCTTTACTGTCAAATATTCTGCCGTTTCTCCTGCAGCAATAGTCAAAGTACCATCAGTACCTATTACAGTAGCTGCGTCCGCAGCACCCTCTACAGTCCAATCTACTGTAGTTTCAGCTGCATTTTCTGCACTTACAGTAGCAGCGAACACCTGTGCTTCGCCCTTTGCTACTTCTGCATATTTAGGTGCTACTACAACATCGGATACATAAGCATCTAAAATTTCGCTCAATACCACTTCAGCTGTTCCAAGCTTTGTACCATCTGCAAGAGAAGTAGCCGTTACTGTAATTGGATCAGTTTCTCCTGACGGCACTGTTAACAGCCCTGTTTCATCTATTGTGGCAGCTGTAGCATTGCCGGATACACTCCATACTACATCTTTATTTATCGTTCCTATTGCGGTAACATTAGCAGTGAATTGCTTTGTTGCTCCTGCCGGCACATATATCTTTTTAGGAGATACGCTTACATCCATTATTTTTCCGTCGGAGGTAGTAACCTTTTGTCCCGGCTTTACACTGTTCGGATTTACTACTCCTGCCGGCAGCTCTATATTGGCTGCAAATATATATTCGCCTGCCGTTTCTGCTACATAAGGTATTGCACTATCGTTCCACGAAACAATATTTACAGATACTCTTGAACCGTCATTCAGTAAAGCTGTGGCACTTGTGGCAAGCCCTAGCTCGTTGCGTGGCAATCCTGTAGGCATATAAATATCTGCCAGTGTGTCAAAAGATATTAGCTTTAGTGCTGTTACAGTTACTTTAGCCGACATCGGCACACTTACTGCCGACGATCGCCCGCTCACTGTAAATTCTCCCTCTGCACCATATTGCGCAGGATCTATCGTATCCCACATTACAGAAACCGTTTTTGTGCTACCATCCGAGTAATTTACAGTAGCAGTTGTCGGTAATACAGGTGCTACACCAAGCTTAGTATCTACTTCAATTGGCACTATTCCTGTAGGATATACATCGGATATCATTAGCTGCGGTGCAAGCGAGGTTTCGCTTGCCACTGTTATACCTTCGGGTAATTTGTTAGTTGTAAATGCGTCATATGCAGCCTTTGCGCCCTCTTTAGAGAATGCATCGAACCCACCGTTATCAACGTTGTGTCCTACATTTGCACTGTATGGCGAATCCACTAAAAAGCTTACTGTAGTTACATTCGGGTCTAATGTACGAATATATTCTGTAACGTCTATTTCAATAGTATTATCATTTGCTATTATATCCCTATTGATATATTCTTTATGCGCTACAGGTACTACTTCGCCATAAGTAGGCTCTACTGTTTCGCTTGCTTTATTGTTAGCCCAGTCCTTAGACGGATGGTTTTTATTCACTTCGGTATTATATGTCATATTATTCCAAGTTACTGTGGTTTCATCCCACGTATTAGCACTTGGAATAGCATATACATCGAGAAAACGTGCCGTGCTGTCGATATTATTATTGAACACATCATATCGTGAAATATGCAATTTAATGCTTGCGTTTTTTATATTAGCCTTTTCCCCTGTAAAAGCCGATACATCAAACGAAGTGACAAAGCGGCGGTTGTAATCCGAAGCTGTTGCATTTTTTATTTTCACAACATAGTTATTTGTAAATGAAGTTTTAAGCGGAGATTTAAGTATTTCTTTTGGGTCAGTTAATACTGAATAGCTGCCCTGCACATTTCCTAAAGCCGTATCATTCTTTTTTCCTCTTTCCATATACGCATCAGCACTTGCAGGGAAATTTTGTGTGAAATTGCCCGTGCCGAGGTCTCCGTTTACAGTAACTGTGGCTGAAGCCTTTATTGATATTCCTGCCACTGTTCCGTTTACGTTAAATGTGCCGGATTTGTTTATGTCCTCAGCTTTAATATTATCCCATACCACAGAACGTTCTTCATCGTGAGTAGACGTCTGTGTTCCCAAAGTATCGGTAAATGTTACCGTTACCTTGCTTGGCAATACAGGATAAATACCTGCAAGCGTAGTAACATTAACCTTCGCTACCGATGTAGCCTCTGTACTGCTTATTACATTAGATATCTGATGTGCGCCGATATCAGGCACTTTGTTTGTAATTGTATTGCCAAAGAAATCTTCTTTTGGTGCGCCGGCTACCTGCATACCCTTTGCAATGGCAGGAGAAGTATCTGAAATCTTAAACATATCTGCACGTGCGCGCAAAGCAGCAGTAGATGTATAATCATATACATTGTCCTTGCTAAAATCCATTGCTGTGTTTTTTTGTGCAGCAAGTGCATTTAAGTTTGCAGCCTTATTTTCATCAAGCTTTAGCATAGGCTGTGCAAAAATATTTCCACTTGCCTCTAAGCCTGCAACTGTAGTGCCGCTTGTTACACTTGCTATGCTCTCAGGCCAAATAATGTTGTTTTTTATAAATTTTTCAGGATTTGCCGCAAGCTTACGCTCTGTAGGCTCTGCGCCGTTGCTTGGCTGATTGGCAAGGAATTTAAACGTTCCTGCGCCGTCTTTATATATAATATTATTATAAAAGCGTGAAATAGTGCCCTCATTGTTACTGGAATTACCCTCACCGTATAATGAAGTGGATACTCCGTCACCTATATAGAATGTATTGTTATATATTGTAGGCATATTGGCATTATCTGCCTTATTCCAATAATGGAAAATACTTTGCTCTTTGTATGTATAAGGATTAAATCCAAAGCTTGGATACGAGGAGCAAGTACCTGCGCTACCGCCGCCATCATTGGCAGATATATTATAGCGCACTACCGAATTACTCTGGTCTCCCATAAACAATAAGAAACCGCCGTTATTGTGATGGCTATAGTTGTATTGATAAATATTGTTGTCGCAAGACATATCAATATCATAAGCTTCACCATCATTGTAGCCATATACTATGCCATAGTTTTCGTTATGCTGAAATATAGTATCATCTGCAAACATAGACCAAATTCCTGCATAGTTTTTAGTACCATAATCAGCATTGCAAGGCTGTTTTGCAATATTATTTTCTACAAGTCCGTTTGTTTTTACTTCTGTTAATACTATACCGTCACCCGCAATATCCTCCAAATAGTTATTGCGAATAGCAACATTTTCAAACACCTTGTAAAAAGTATTATTGCTTGAATGTCCCTGTGCTTTAGTACGTATGCCCTCAAGTCCCACACGCTTCACAGTGTTTCCTTCAATAAGCACATCTTTATATGCTGCTTTGGAGCGATGTGTGCTGTCCGGGCATACATCTGCACCATCAGGTGTCAAGAAATGTCCAAGCACTATAATGCCGCCCACTGCTTTTAACCCGCCTACTGATTTATCATTGGCTTTTTCAAAAAACTCAGATTGCACGTCATGTACATAACAATCTTTTATAATGATATGTTCATAAAGCTTAGTTTGGTTATCTGAATATGCCAATATTCCTGCGCGCTGCGTTTTGCCGGGTTTTAGATACGCATCCGTATCAGTCAAATCTTCACTATTAGTAACTTCAAGATTGTATATTTCTATATACTCTTGGTTGTATGTCATTACAGCACCTGAAACAATCGTTTCTTTACTGCCTATGCCCTTTGTACCATTACCGTTTATTATAGGGCGCGCATCCGCTGTAAATATTGCTTTGCCCTTGCTGTCTACATCATAAATATCAATAATTATCGGCTCACCCCTAGAGCCACTTCCTTTTGGATAAAGCATTTGCCCGTTCCACGTGCTGCCTGCACGTAGCAAAATATGGTCGCCCGGCTTAAATGTGGTGGCGCTTACTTTGTCTAAGCTTTTCCACGCTGCATCTGCCGATTTACCTGTGTTTGCATCATCACCATTACCTGCATCTACAAAGTATGTAGTGCCTGTTGTTGATAGACCTTGTGAAACAAAGCCCGTTTTTGCAGCTGTCGGCTGCGGATCAGCCGCGTAAGTAGGCATAGCAAATAAGCTTACCATTAAACAAACCGTCAGCAATAGGCTGAGTAATCTGCTTGCGCCTGTTTTGTGAAAAGAAATGCTTTTTTTCATAATTTTCCTCCAAAATTGCATATATTCGATTAGTTCATTACTTGAACCTATATTATAATAAAACAAATTTCAGTATATAACATCTGTTTTTTCGTGATAATGTAGTACAATTAAACGATAATGTGAATACAAGCATTACTTTTTTACAATATAATATTATATTGTTGTTTTTTCCGTCATCGCTGATAAAAAATCCGCAAAATTGGTACAGGAGAATAATTTTTGTATACAAAAAAGGCGCTTGCCATAATTTTCATCAAGGCAAACGTCTTTTAGTAATAATATTTATTTTGTAATACGCTGTTCGCTTGTTTTTATAAGATTTAACAAGCTGGACGCATATAATGGGTAATCTCGCGACAAGCTCTCTGTTGTCATTGCAAAAGCGGAAGTATCCTTCATTGGTGCGCCTGTTCCTACATCTTCACCTTTTAATATAGCTTTTACATTTGCTTCTGCCACGTCCATAGCCGCGCTTGAATATCCTTGATACACCGTAGCCTTTACGCCAAACATATTACTTGCATTTTTCGGCCCCGAGTTATACAATAGACGAAACATCTTATATACTGCCAACATTAAAAACGCTGATATTTCACCTACAAGTCCTTTGTCGGGACAAGCGTTAAGCTTATCATACAAAATATTAAGGCTGTTTGATATTAGCTTTTTATTTAGAGTAGGCAATACAGAGCCTTTATAAATACCGTCCTTATTTGTTTCCGGATTTGGTATTTCCTCCACGGTAAGCGTAAGCCCACTGCGGTCGGCAGAGCGTCCAAGCAAATAGTCGCAAGACACATTATAGTAATCGGCTGCGCGTACCACAAAACTAAGCCCACATTCGCGTATACCTTTCTCGTAATGAGATAGTAACGCTTGCGATACTTCCAAATCCTCTGCTGCTTGTTTTTGTGTAATTCCACGCTCTTTGCGCAGGAGAGTTATTACTCTGTTGAAATCTGCCGTCATTTAAAATACCCCTTCACATTTACGTACTGTAAATTATAGTACAAACAAAACCATTTGTAAATACTCTGAATCCCATAAATATGCCTTGAAAATCCGCTTTTCGACGCTTGTCTGCTATATATGCGCATACGTTTTGATTGCGGACTAAATATAGTAGCCGACCTCAGAATAATAGCTAAAAATTTGTTTACAAAATTATGTATTTTGTCATATAGATTTTATGAAAATAATTTACAATTAGGAGAAATTATGAAGAATTACAGATTATATCTCATTCGTCACGGGCTTACCACTGCAAATACCGAGCGCTTTTATGCAGGAAGCGGTACAGATGTAGAGCTTTGCAGTGATGGCATTTCACAATTGCACGAGCTGAAAGAGCTTTTTGAGTACCCTCGTGTAAACACTGTGTTTTCAAGCCCAATGAAACGCGCTGTTGAGACATCGGAAATTTTGTTTCCCGATGCCAAAAACAAAATAGTACTAGATGTATTAACTGAAAATAATTTTGGCGAATTTGAAGGCAAAAAAATGGACGAGCTGAAAAGCAACGACCATTTTAATAAATGGATAAACCCAAATGAACGTTATACTCCCATAGGCGCAGAGAGTGCTATAGATTTTAATACGCGCACACAACAGGCATTTTTACAGATATTTGAATATATGATAAAAGCGCAAATTTACGAAGCAGCGTGCGTAACACACGGTGGTGTGATAATGAGTATGTTAAGCGCTCACGCAATGCCTAAGCGTTTGCCCGAGCAATGGATGGCAGATGCAGGCTGTGGATATGCCATAATGACATCAGCTGAAATGATAATGCGTGATAAAATCGGTGAAGCATACGAAATTATACCGCGAGGATATTTTAGAGATGAATAGCAAATACAAAATCAGAATGGAGAGTTTGTAATGGGCTTAGTGCATATATATACAGGTGAGGGCAAAGGCAAAACCACAGCGGCAATCGGGCTTGCCGCAAGGGCTGTAGGCAGTGGATTAAAAGTGGCATTTTACGAATTTTTAAAAGGTAGCGCTACAGGCGAAGCTGCTAGTCTCAAGCATCTTGGTGTCACCTTTTACTGTCCTGTAAGTAATGAAAAATTCACAAATGAAATGTCAGACGCTCAAAAATGGATATGCGCTACACGTCAGTCTGAAACCTTATTATTTGCCGGCAAGGTAATAGAAAACTACGATATGATGATATTAGACGAAGCCATTTGTGCTGTATCCTCAGGGCTTTTAAGTGAAGATGAGCTGTTTCAGTTTATTGTAAACAAGCCTCTACATACCGAGCTTGTACTTACTGGCAGAGGTGCCAGCGCCCGTTTATGCTCTGTTGCCGATTACGTAAGTGTAATTAACAAGCTAAAGCACCCATACGATAAAGGCACAAAAGCAAGAAAAGGGATTGAGTTTTAACTTAATCCCTTTTTTCGCGTTTGTTTATTAATTCTTTATTTATTTTAATTATGTATTTAATATTGCAATTAAATACATAATTAAATATAATATGACAATATTAACAATCCGATTAATTTCAAATGTTTTTACGATAAAGCTATGTTTTAAGTAGAAAAGCAAGCCCATAAAATTTTATTATTAATTTAATTTTATCATTAAATTCATTAATTGCTTATTTTAATTTAATGCTTTATTATAATATTTATTAATAAAAGCAGATTGAAATATATTGCTTATTGTTTTAAATAAAAAAAACACATACCTTACGGTACGTGTTTTTTTGTGTGCAATTTATTGCTCGTTTTCCTTCATCTTTGCGAAGCACTCGCTGCAATATACAGGACGGTCTTCACGTGGCTTGAAAGGAACCTTAGCTTCACAGCCGCAGGAAGCACAGGTTGCTGTGTACATCTCGCGGGTGCCGCGGCCGGCATTCTTACGGGCATCACGGCACTCTTTGCAACGCTGTGGCTCGTTTTCGAAACCGCGTGTTGCATAAAACTCCTGCTCACCTGCTGTGAAAATGAAGTCTTTGCCGCATTCTTTGCATACTAATGTTTTGTCTTGGTACATTCTGGGTATCTCCTCTGATTTTAGTATTTTTGCCCGTGGAAGGATTGAAACCGACACCTTTGGTTTGACCAACGCTCTACCTTAAGCTACTTGGGGCATATATAAAGCGCACGCGCGCTTATGGAAACATTAACTATTGCCGACTTCGCAACTTTTTACGAATACGTGCAAGTGCATTATCAACAGATTTTTCGCTTATATCAAGACTGCGCGCTATATCTGCATAGCTTTTATCTTCTATGCGAAGCTCCAGCACTTGATTTTCCAATAAAGACAAGTTTTTTTTAATATTACTTAGTGTTTTATTATAATTATCTGTGCTATTGTCGTGAAAAAACTGCTCCGCAATCTGTAAATTATCATCATCTATAGATATAGAGCCATTTAACGGAGCGTGTTTTTGGCGAGAAGCCGAACGCACAGCGGAAAAAATAGCATTTTGTATGCAAACATTGGCATATGTGCTGAAATTCGCACCCTTATCTTCACTAAAAGAACCAACTGCCGCAAAAAAACCTATCATACCCTCTTGCACCGCATCATCGTAATCAAGCCCCGGGCATACTGCGGCTGCCGCTAAATGCCGAATTACAGGCATCTTCTTTGTAAGCAAATCCGCTAAAGCTTCATCATCGCGGCTTACATTTTGTAATGGCGGCATAGAATTATTCATCTGTTCTCCACCAACTATATCTTCTATAATCTATTATATTATACAAATGCTATTTCAATTTGTCAAGCAATTTTTATGAAAACAGCGTACTTTTCCAGTTTATCGTCATTTTCACTATACTAAGTTCTTCTTTTTTGTTCACCTATTGTAACGTTGCGTACCCACTTGCCGCTACGTATTCGTATCAGTGTTAAAATGCTTTTTATCGGGCTATCCATTCTCAAGCACAGATACACTAATGGAGGCGATAATTTAAATACAAATCCTGCTAATAACCCCATTGGCAGCCCTATAAGCCACAAGCAGCCGCAATCTATAAAAAATGCCGTGCGTGTATCTCCGCCTCCACGCAAAACACCTACTATTGTAGTAACCTCAATAGAAATAGATAATTGTAAAAATGCCAGCACCGTCATAATATTATACGCTATATCGTGTGTTTCCTGTGTAACCTTATATATGGATAAAAATGGTAAGCGTGCCAATAATAAAGCAGCACAGCTAAAAATAGACAGGCAAAATGCTATTACAATAAGCGTATTTGCTACTCGCTTACTGCGCTCAATATTCCCCTCGCCTATAGCCTTGCCCGTTAATATAGCAGCGGCATTACCAACGCCAAATACAAACACAAGCGCCATCTGATTAACCACACCTGCGATGCTGTTTGCCGCCAAAAAAGAGCCGCTTATGCGCCCTATTATCAGCGTAATCATCGTAGTGCCTACACCCCACATTACCTCGTTGCCCACCACAGGTACGCTGTGCTTTACATACGACGGCAATAGCTCCCAGTTTGTTTTAAAGCAATCTGTTATTCTAAAGCCTATTTCTTTTTCGCGCGTATACATATAAATAAGCACCATTAAAAGCTCACTGCAACGCGCAATTACAGTGCCTAAAGCTGCGCCTCTCACTTCTAAGCGAGGCAATCCGAATTTACCGAAAATAAATCCGTAATTAAATATAACATTAATAAAAAAGCTGATAAGATATATAAATGTAGATACCTTTACCTGCTCTACGGCTCGCAAGCTCATAAGGTAATTGTTTGATATGGCATACGGGACATAAGATAATGCCACAAGCGATAAATATCCGGCTGCCGCCGAAATAATATCTTTATCGGGGGAAAAAATAGACATTATTTGCGCAGGAAAAAGCATACAGCCAAGTGTAAAAATAACAGATGCTATAAACACAAACTGCATACTCATTCTCATTACTTTTCGGATATGCGCTATGTCGTGTTTGCCCCAATATTGCGCTATTAATACGCTACCGCCCGAGGACAAGCCAAAGCCTACCGACATTAATATAAAGAAAGGCTGTCCGCCTAAATTAGCGGCGGATATAGCCACATCTCCAAAGCTGCCAAGCATTATGCTATCCATTACCGACACACCAAAGCTAATGATATTTTGCGCAGCAATAGGTAGTGCAATGGTAATCACCGCAATAATAAATGGTTTTTCAAATATAAAATTTTTCCTCAATTTATCTCTTAGCATCTTAAATATCCCTGTTCAATTAGAACACATAGTCGAACTGATAATCACCTATGTGTATAGTATCATCTTCCTGTACGCCAAGCTCTATTAGCTTTTCTAATATACCGCTGTCTGCAAGCTGCATTTGGAAATATTGCAAGCTCTCATAGTCCTCTACATTGCTGCCCATTAAGATGCGCTCAAGCCACGGCGCTTCTACTTCGTACTCATTGTCGTCTAGCTTTGTCACTGTAAATTCGCGTGTAGACGACTGTTCTATCGCCATCGGTACATAATCCGCTTCATATACAAGAGGAGGAGGCAATTCGGATAATTTATTAAATGTAATACGAGGCAGTACTTCAAGCCCTTTTTGTGTAGCTGCCGACACAGGTAAAAACACAAGACCTTGCTGTTCGATATAATTTTTGAAATCCTCTATCTGCTCCTGTGTCGCAATATCACATTTATTGCCTATTACTATTTGCTCACGCAAAGAAAGCTCTTTGGAAAAATTCGCAAGCTCTTTATTAATAAGCTCAAAATCTTCTTTAGGGTTTCTGCCTTCGCTCCCCGAAATATCCACTACGTGCAGCAATAAACGGCAGCGCTCTACGTGACGCAAAAAGTCGTGTCCGAGGCCTACTCCCTCGGCTGCGCCCTCAATAAGCCCCGGAATATCTGCTGCCACAAAGCTTTGCTCGTTGCCAACGCTCACCATTCCGAGTACCGGCGATAAGGTAGTGAAATGATAATTCGCTATTTTGGGTTTTGCCGCACTAATGCAAGATAAAATCGTGCTTTTGCCAACATTTGGGAACCCTATTAAGCCGACATCAGCTATTAGCTTAAGCTCCAGCCTTATTGTAAATTCTTCGCCTGCGCGCCCTGTTTTGGCAAAGCGCGGTATTTGGCGCGTAGGTGTGGCAAAATGTGAGTTACCCCAGCCGCCTCTGCCGCCTCGCGCTATAATATAAGGCTCATCTGTATGAACATCTGCCATAATAAGCCCTGTTTTTTCATCTTTTATTAAAGTGCCGCGCGGCACTTTGATTATTAAATCGTCTGCCGATTTGCCACTGCATCTTTTGCCATAGCCATCTGCACCGCTTTGCGCTACAAATTTGCGTTTGTAACGAAAATCTATAAGCGTAGATAGATTATCATTAGCCACAAATATTACATTGCCGCCTCTGCCGCCGTCTCCGCCATCAGGCCCACCTGCATTTACATATTTTTCTCTGTGAAACGTAACTGCGCCGTTGCCACCATTGCCTGCTTTAATGTTAATTTTAGCTGTATCTATAAACATTTATCTGTCCTCTCGATTATTGATATGAGTAAGCTGTGCTTGGCGCATATCTGTTTTGCTATCTTATAGTACTCAAAGCTTTTATTTTGAGTGCTATAAGATACTATTTACCGTAATGTGATTAAAATTCATTTTTAAACCAAAAACGCCGAGCCTGTAAGGCTCGGCGCAAAACACAATTATTGCTTTATGCAGACCTTTTTACGGTCACGACCTACACGCTCAAAGCTAACCTTGCCATCTGTAAGAGCGAATAATGTATCGTCACTGCCACGGCCTACGTTTTCGCCGGGATGAATATGTGTGCCACGCTGACGCACTAAGATATTGCCGGCTAGTACAAACTGACCGTCGCCGCGCTTTACGCCCAAACGCTGAGCATTGGAGTCGCGACCATTTTTAGTAGAGCCTACGCCTTTTTTATGTGCCATTTTGTTCTCCTCCTATTAACCGACAATCTCGGTAATTTCAATCTTAGTGTACGGCTGACGATGTCCCATTTTACGCATAGAGCCTTTTTTGGCGCGATATGTTAAAATGTTGAGCTTTTTGCCCTTGCCGTGCTTTATAATCTTGCCCTCTACCTTAGCGCCTGCAACTGTAGGTGTGCCAAACTTTACATCGCCATCTTCGCCTACTGCCAAGATATTGTCAAAGTTGAAAACGGAATCTGCCTCGGCTTCGAGCTTTTCGATATAAATCGTGTCGCCCTTTTCTACGCGGTACTGCTTACCGCCGGTAACGATAACTGCATACATAGTGATAACCTCATAATCTTAAGTCTCGCCAATAGTGGGCGTGCGCCGTAAGCGCAGCTTAAAGCCTATATCAAGCGGCTTAAGTAGCATAACATAAAATAAAGCAAAATGCAAGTACTTTTTCATTTAAGTTTTTAAGTCTTACTTTACAAAATTGCATTGTACCTTATATATCATATGTGGTAAAATAGTGGCATTGAAAGAATATAAAAGCGAGGTAAAGAGTATGAGCGAGGGGCTATTCAGCACTTTTGGCAGTCATTTGTTTGACGACCGCGTTATGCGCGAACGCTTACCCGAAAATATATATAATGCACTGCGTGCTATAAGAGACGAAGGTATGGTATGGCAAAGTGAAGTGGCGGACGTAGTGGCCCGTGCAATGAAGGACTGGGCAATGGAGCTTGGTGCTACTCATTATGTGCATTGGTTTAGCCCTATGACGGGTGCAGGCAGCGGCAAGCACGACAGCTTTATAGACGGTGTAAAAGACGGTGTGCCTATATTGCATTTTTCGGGTAAAATGCTTGCTAAAGGCGAGAGTGATGCCTCCAGCTTTCCCTCGGGCGGATTACGCGCTACATTTGAAGCGAGAGGTTACACCACTTGGGACCCAACGTCCCCTGCCTTTGTGCTTGGCACTACATTATATATCCCCACCGCCTTTTGTGCGTATACCGGTGAAGCGCTTGATGCTAAAACACCTGTACTGCGCAGTATGCAGGCGCTCAATAAGCAAGCCTTGCGCGTATTGCGTTCGCTCGGCGATAAAGACACTTTATCTGTGCGCCCCACTGTAGGCGCAGAGCAGGAATATTTTTTAATAGATAAAGAGCTGTTTGATAAAAGGCTTGACCTTAAAGTATGCGGACACACTTTATTAGGTGCCAAGCCTCCAAAAGGGCAAGAAATGGGCGACCATTATTATGGCAGTATAAATGAACGCGTGCGTAAATTTATGCGTGAGCTTGACGACGAGCTGTGGCTGCTCGGAGTACCTGCCAAAACAGAGCATAACGAGGCAGCGCCGTGCCAATTTGAGCTTGCAAGCGTGTTTTCCACTGCTAATATTGCTTGTGACCATAACCAAATAATGATGGAGCTGATGTGTAAAATAGCATTGCGCCACGGTTTTGCTTGTTTATTGCACGAAAAGCCGTATGCAGGTGTAAATGGCTCGGGCAAGCATAATAACTGGAGCATTGTCACTAATTCGGGTAAAAATCTGCTCGATCCCGGTGAAAACGCTGCGCAAAATCCTGTATTTTTACTGATGATATGTGCTGTGCTTACCGCCGTAGATAAATATGCCGAATTATTGCGCCTATCGGCTTCTTGTCCCGGTAACGAAGCAAGGCTTGGCGGACACGAAGCGCCCCCTGCCATAATAAGCGTGTTTCTCGGCAGTGTGCTTACCTCTGTAATACGCGAGCTTGCCGAGGGGCATACTCCGCTTGTAAATGAAAAGAATATGCTGCTCACAGGTGTAAAAAGCCTGCCATTGCTCACGCTTGACGATAACGACCGCAACCGCACGTCTCCGTTTGCATTTACAGGCAATAAATTTGAGTTTCGTATGGTAGGCTCAAGCCAAAGCATAGGGCTTGCCAATGCGGTAACTAATGCTATTGTAGCAGACGTATTGCACGATTTTGCAGACAAGCTGGAAAATGCAGGTAACACAGATGCCGTAATAAGCGAAATTATTGCAGACACTTGGCACAATCATAAAAAAATCGTGTTTAATGGCAATAATTATTCTGCCGAATGGCAAGAAGAAGCGCATCGCCGAGGCTTGCCTCAGCTAGAGAGTATGGTAGATGCCGCCGAGGCATTTATAGACGAGAAAAACGTAAAATGCTTTGAGCGCACAAAGGTATTTACACAAGGCGAATGTTATTCACGTCACGAAGTAATGCTGGAGCAATATATAAAAACCGCGCATATAGATGCAGCTACTATGTATGAGATGGTAAGCCGCAGCTTGCTACCTGCCTCGTACGAATATTTGTCTAAAGTATCAAAATCCGCTTGCCTTACTAAGCAAGCAGGAGCAGTATGCAAGAGCGTAAATGAGGCTGTACGCTCGCTTTCGCGCTGTATAGACTCTGTAAGCGATGCAGTGGAAGCGCTAAAACGTGCATTACACGATATAGAAACAGCCTCAGACAAAAGCACCGTGCCTACCGCACAAAAATATAAAGCGCTTGCCAAAAACGAAATGGCTTCTCTGCGTATAGCGGCAGATGAGCTTGAGGGCTTAGTGCCGCAAAGCTTTTGGCCAATGCCTGACTATTGCGAGCTATTATTTACATATTAATTAATATTCATACAAAGTACGCGCATATTATCCTAAGCTGATAATATGCGCGTTTATTGCTACTGCATCATTTTCATCGTGCGTTACAAGCACCAATAAGCCTTTGTGATATCGCAAAATAAAGCTTATTGCTTTTTGCTTATTCACATCATCAAGTCCTCTAAAAGGCTCATCTAACAAAAGTATTTTTCGCTCTGCCAATACTGCTCTTAGTATTGCCACGCGTGTACGCTGTCCGCCCGATAGATTTTGTACACTTTTGTGCATATCTTCATCTGTAAGGCACAGCTCTTTGGCACAGCTTAATATTTTATCATT
>JAVWEG010000009.1:0-42487 GCA_036641735.1 Oscillospiraceae bacterium | reverse complement strand
ATAACCACAGGTTTTGCCTTTAATATCAGCATATGGCCTTTCTTTTTGTACAAGCTCTATATCTTTAGCTCCTCTAAAGCTTTTAGCGCCTGTTAACAGCCATATACTCTCTAATAAATTTGTTTTGCCTTGTCCGTTTTTTCCTGCAATAACAGTAAGCTTTTCGTCAGGTAAAAAACAAATATTATTTATATTGCGAAAATTATTTACATTAATATCAAGAAGAGTCACTTTGCTATTACCTCTAGCAGCTCTTCTTCAAATAATATTTTGTCTCCAATATGTATTTTTTTGCCTCGCATAGTACATATTTCTCCATTTACTTTTACAAGCCCGTCTTGTATCACAGTTTTAGCTTCTCCTCCTGTACCGCACAGCCCTGAAAATTTTAAAAGAGAATCAAGCTTGATAAAATCTGTATCTATTGGTA
Source organism: Oscillospiraceae bacterium (assembly GCA_036641735.1). Lineage (GTDB taxonomy): Bacteria > Bacillota > Clostridia > Oscillospirales > Ruminococcaceae > JAGPHI01. Next base: position 42,057 of record JAVWEG010000009.1, on the reverse strand, counting down.
TATTTCTCATAAATTAGCTACTTTCTTAATCATTTTTAAAGCGAACGGGCAATACTAAAAATAAAAATGCGTTACTGTCTGCAGGCATCATTTTTACAGGAGATAAAGGCCCTGATATTTCCATTACCACTTTATCGCAGCCTGAATTACGTAAAGCATCAAGCAAATATCTGTTATTAAAGCCTATTTCTACACTTTCACCCTCTATTTTTGCATCAAGCTCATCTATTACTTTACCGAGCGTGGTTTGGCAGCGTACTGTAACATTTTCATCAAATAAAATTCTAAGAGGATTTTTAAGGCGCTCTGTAATTATAAGGCTTGCACGCTCTATGGAATTTTGAAAATCACGTACATCTATAGTTACCTTTGTTTTGTATCCCTCAGGTATTACGCGTTTGTAATCCAAAAAGTCGCCTTCTATTAATCGGCTTATTATAGTGTATTCGCCTGCTGTAAATACTACAAATCTGCGGTTTGCACTAATTTTTACTTTTTGGTCTGTTTCACATAATAATTTTGATAATTCAAGCAGTGTCTTTGCAGGTATTATTATATTAATATCTTTAGTAGCTTCTATGTTCTTTTCCATTATTGCTAAACGGTATCCATCAAGCGCTACTACAGTAAGTTTATCTTTTTCTATTACAAATAATTCTCCCGTATGAGCGGGCTTTTGATTGTCTTGTGATACTGCAAAAATAGTAGTATCTATAATTTCACGTAAATCATCAGCATCCATCATAAGGGTTTCATCTGCTCCGGGAGTGGGTAAAGAAGGATAATCACCGGGGTTCATACCCATTATATTAAATTCTGTAATACCGCCTTTTATCGATGTAGCGTTAGTTTCATTACAATTAATCTCTACCTCTTCGCTTGCAAGTCGCTTTATCATATCGCCAAACAGCTTTGCCGATAATACTACTTCGCCCGGCTCACGCACATTTGCTTCTATAGTGGTGGTTATACCCATCTCAAGGTCGTAGCCTGTGAGAGTGATAGCAAACCCTTCGGCTTTTAAAAGTATACCTTCAAGCACAGGAATAGATGAGCGCATAGTTACAGCTTTTGATACACCGTTTAAGGCATCTGTGAGTAAAGCTTTATTGCATACTATTTTCATTTATTGCTCCTTACTGTCACGGTGGTGACAAATTATATTATTTTTAAAAAAATCATCAATAACAAATATATGAATAGTAGTAGTAGTAGGGGCTGTGGAAATGTGGAAAACTATAAATAAGCTATACTACAGGCTATTAAACGAATGTGCGAATGAAAGCAAAAGATGTTGACAAAATGTGCAAACTATTTTTATTAACACAGTTTCAACATCAGTGTTGATAACTCATTGTTAAGTTATGATGAACTGTTGAAAACTATAGCGGATTTTAGGTGCGAATGTTTTTAATAATATCCTCTATTGTTTCGGATAATCTTTTATCGGTTTCTAATTTACGAGTCATCTCAGACAAAGAATATACTACAGTAGAATGGTCTCGTCCGCCAAATTCTTCGCCTATATCCTCCATACTCATACCTGTTATTTCACGCACTACATACATAGAGGTTTTGCGAGCTGAAGAAATAGCGGCATTGCGCTTACGTCCGCGGATATCGGCAGGGCTTACTCCAAAGGTGCGTGCTACTTCGCTTATTATCTGCTCTATAGTAACGGGGATAGGCTGGCTTTCGCTTAAAATATCTTTAATAGCGTTTTGCGCAGCGCCTATTACAGGCTGAATATTTTCAAGTAAATAATACGCATTCATCTTTTTTACAGCGCCCTCTAGCTGGCGGATATTGTTTTTAAGATGGTTTGCCAGATATTCCGATACATCGTCGGGCATATCGAAATGCAATAAATCCGCCTTGCGGCGCACAATTGCCACTCGTGTTTCAAAATCGGGCGGCTGAATATCGGCTGTAAGCCCCCATTCAAACCGTGTGCGCAAACGCTCCTCTAAGCTTTTTATTTCTTTTGGAGGTCTATCACTTACCAGCACAATCTGCTTGCCGGAATTATACAATGTATTAAATGTGTGGAAAAATTCTTCTTGAGTACTGTCTTTTCCACCGATAAACTGAATATCATCTACCAGTAATACATCTGCCGCACGGTATTTATTGTGAAATAGCGCAGTAGTGTTATCGTGAATGGCGGATATAATTTCGTTTGTAAATTTTTCACCGTCTACATAGATAATATTATATTCAGGATGAGATTTTTGTATTTCCATCTGAATAGCGTTTAAAAGATGTGTTTTGCCAAGCCCCGAGCCGCCGTAGATAAAAAGCGGATTATATGCGCCCGACGGATTAGCGGCTACTGCCTGTGCCGCCGCGTGTGCGAATTTGTTATTAGAACCGACAATAAAATTTTCAAACGTGAAATCGTAGCTGCCACCCGATAAAGCGGCAGGCTTTACTTCGGGTACGGGTATCTTTTCGGCAGGCACTACAAACTCTATATGCACGTCAAAGCCCAATAAGCCTTTAAAAGCTTCATTGAGCAAATCGGTATAACGCTCACTTACCACTCCGCGCAAAAAATCAGACCGTACACTTAAAGTGGCAATATTGCCCTCAAAATTTACAGGTTCTATCCCATCGATAAATAAATTATATGTGGCGGCCACTACGCGCTCTTTGCAATAAGATTTTACTGCACCGAACACTTCGTCAAATGAATTCATAAAAAATAAAACAACTCCAAACAAAGCCCTATAACAAGCAAAATATAGTGTAATGCACAAAATTTATTTATAGCATACAGCTCTAACATTATATCACATTTTAAGCTTTTCGGCAATGCTTTATAATGTAATATAAAGTAATGTATATATAATAAGTAAAAAATAGTTAAAAAAATGGACATAAAACTAAATAATATCTTGACAGAGATAAGACTTATAGGGTATACTTCTATGTTGCAAGGCTGTTTTTGCATTAAAGGCAAAACTGACAGCAAAAAAAGCTACAAGCCCGTATGGGTTAACGGAGGATAATAATTATGAAAAGAACATTTCAGCCTAAAAAATGTCATCGCGCAGGAGTGCATGGTTTTCTTGCACGCTCCAAATCAAGAGGCGGACGCAAGGTATTGCAAGCACGCCGTGCTAAAGGCCGCGCAAAGCTGGCCGCTTAAAGTTGCCATAGCTACTGGGCCACACTTTCTAGGGTGGCCTTTTTGCTTATAATTTGTTCCTTAGAGGAGGACCTGCTATGAGATACAAGGTGCTGGTGCGCAACAACGATTTTGTGCGCGCATACACAAAGGGCAAGTCCTATGTTCACGCTCAAGTGGTAATGTATGTAAATAAAAACCGCGTAGGCTGTACGCGCATCGGGATTACCTCAAGCAAAAAGATAGGAAATGCCGTTACTCGCAACAGAGCGCGCAGAGTGATACGCGCTGCCATAAGCGAGGTGCTTTTGCAAGATGTAGGCGGCTACGATATTGTGTTTGTAGCAAGGGCTTTTACACCAAAATGCAAAAGCTGGCAAGTGGCTAAAACTATACGCAAGCTACTTGCAAATGCGGGGCTTCGAGGCAATGATTAAGATATTAAAAGCAATATATAAATTTATTGGAGAAGTATTAATACTGCCTATACGCTTATATAAAAAGATAATATCACCGATGCTCGGCAATAATTGTCGGTTTTATCCTACTTGCAGTGAATATGCTATGCAGGCAATACGCATACACGGTGCTGTAAAAGGGCTTGTACTGGCGATATGGCGCATAATGAGATGTAACCCATTCGGAAAAGTGGGGATAGATCCTGTGCCGCCAAAAGGCAAATGGAAAAACCGGCCTTAAATATGCTACTAATAACCTGATACTTAGCGCAGCATTGGGTTCTACTATAAAATAAAAGCTACCTTTGCGCGCGGAAGGTAAAGAAAGGATTATCAAAGCTATGAATATGTTTTCAATGTTTGGCTTTATTGCGGTACCGCTTGGCTACATTATGGACTGGATATATATGGTAGTGCAAAACTACGGTGTTACGCTTATTATATTCACGATAGTAACGAAGCTTGCAATGTTCCCACTTAGCATAAAGCAACAAAAATCCACAGCGAAGATGTCGGCATATCAGCCTATGATGCAAGAAATACAAAAAAAATGGGCAAATGATAAGCAAAGACAAAACGAGGAGCTGATGAAGTTCCAGCAGGAATATAATATCTCAATGTCGGGCGGCTGCTTACCAATGTTAGTAACAATGGTAGTAATGTTCGGTTTAATAGAGGTTATTTATTCCCCGCTTGTATATCTGTTTCACATCGGCAAAGACGTAGTGGCACAGGCGATAACACTCGGCGGCATTACTAACACATCTATTGCGGCGCAAAGTGAGCTTATGAATATGATCGCGTTAAATAACGAGAAATTTATTCCATTGCTCGGAGCCGACAAGGTAGCTGCAATATCTAATTTTAATTTTAATTTTTTCGGGATAGATTTATCTCAAATACCGCAGCTTGGCTTTAATCTTACGATTATTATTCCTATTTTATCCATCGTTACTATGATAGCGATGCAGCTTGCCACTACAAAAATGAGCGGCCAGCAAATGACAGGTATGATGAAATACCTGCCGTGGATAATGAGCTTAATGTTTGTAACTTATGGCTTCCAAGTACCGGGCGGATTTTCACTTTATTACACAGCATCAAATATTTTAAGCTTTATTCAAGCAGTATTGCTTAAAAAGATGTACGATCCCGATGTAATGAAAGTACAGTTTGCCGAGGAAGTAGAGCGGAAAAAAGCAGAAAAGAAAAAGAAAAAGCAAGTGGTAGTAAAAACAGCGGACGGCGAAGAGCAAGTAAAAGACGTAACAGAAGCGGAGCTTGCACGTATGCGCCTAGCGCGCGCGCGCGAGATGGACGCTCAAAGATATGACGATTAGTCACTTTTATCTTATATAGGGAGGGTATATTATGCGTGAAATCATTATGACAGGCAAAACGGTAGAGGAAGCCACAGAGCTTGCGTGCAAAGAGCTGGGGCTGGACCGTGAAGAAGTAAGCGTAGAAATATTGGAAATGCCGGCTAAAAAATTATTTAAAACAATACCTGCCAAAGTAAAGGTAACCTCAGATGCCGATGTAAAAGCACAAGAGGATGCACAGCAGGAAGCGGCGGTAAAAGCTACGGCTGATGCAATGGAAGAAAAAAAGGCAGAGCGTATTGCAAAGGAATCTTCATTGTCACAAAAACCCAACAAGGCAAACGACAGAAAACCCGATATGCATTATGAAGCAGTGCCAATAGATCTTGCGGTTAACGAAAAAGCACGTTTGGGTGTAGAATATCTTACAGAAATAGTAAGTAAAATGGGCCTTGAAAATGTTAAGATTACAGCACAACAGCACGGTGAAGCCACTATCCTTAAAGTAGATGGCACAAACGTGAGTGCGCTGATTGGCCGCCGCGGCGAAACTATGGAAGCATTAAGCTATTTGTGTGGCTTAGTAGCTAACCATATTGGCGGAGATTATGCCAAAATCGGTATAGATGTAGCAGGCTATCGCTCCAAGCGCGAAAACGATTTGTCGGAGCTTGCAAAGCGTATTGCGGCAAAGGTTATCAAAACAGGGCGCAGCCAAGCATTAGAGCCGATGAACCCATACGAAAGACGTATTATTCACTCCGCAATAGGCGAAGTAGAGGGTGTAAAGAGCGAAAGCACGGGCGAGGGCGCACAGCGCAGAGTAGTGATAATCTGCACAGGCGCAAACGCAGTAAACGAACGTCCCGAGCGCTACGATAAGCCCCTTCGTGCCAACACTAATGTGCGAGGTGCGGATAATCGCGTACATAGCGGCGGCGAGCGTAGGCCGCGCACGCAAGGCAATCACCCACACGGCGGCAGAAGCCCACAGCCGCGCACAAACGAAAATGGTGAATATGCACCGCGCTCGAGCGTGCCGCAAAGAGATTTTGCCACGAGACCGCGCACAGATGCAGCACCTATTGTACCTAAACGCACAGAGACTATCAGCGATGGCGGAGATATGCCGCTATATGGCAAAATAGAAATATAATATAAAACAGCGGCGGCAAAGCTTTATAGCTTTGCCACCGCTTTTTTATATTAAAAATTAGTTTTCAACATAAATTTACTGCTTTGTTTGAAACTTCTTTTTCACCTGCGCTATTTTTGCTTTTTCCACAGGCGGAATATTGTACCAGCCTTTTGCTTCCATTTTGCCGAAAATTTCGTTTTGCATACATAATGAGTCATCTAATGCAGAGGCAAAAGCCGAGTGTACCTCTTTATCGTCACTTTCAAGGTTGCCGTGCAGATATAGTCCGCAAGCGCCCTTTTCAAGGTTAAGAATATTTTCCATTGTTTGTTTATCGTCCATTTTATTCTCCTTATACAAGACCGTAAAAACGGTCAAAAATTTTGCTGTGCTTTGTGCCTAGCTTTTTCACATAGCTACACAGCTCTTTGTCAGTAAGCGCTTCGCTTGCAGCTTTGCATTGCTGCATCATAAATTTTTCGTGTCCGAGCGAGTCCTCTACGTACAATAATTCTTTAGATGTCATTTAAAAATCCTCCGTAAAATATAATTTAAACCCCAATATTATTATGCCGTGCAAATAGCGAAATATTCAAAATAAAATGCAAAATTTATTTAAATCCCAGCACTCCTGCAAGCTTGCCATCTACAGTGATAATGCGCGCAATATATCCGCGGCTTATCAATATGCGCACAAAGCCTATCGCATATTGCACGTCTATGTGCTTTTCACGCATAAAATGCACAGTGCCAAGCATTACAAGCTTACCCTGTACCATAGCGCCTCGCCCTCCGCTGTGTAAAGCGAGCGGTAAAGCATCTAAAAACGGCAAATTATGAAATATACATCGGCGCACTACAGAAGCACATATCTCTTTTTTGGAATGTTGTACAGCCGAGCCAGCAAGCTGTAAAAGCTTATATTCTGTCATTCCAAGTGCTATTATTTCTTTACATTTAAGCGCACAATGTTCCACGTGCAACACTCCTCTATTTTATTATTTATATTTAGTTTGCTCATTTAATATTTATTTATACAATAAAATCGGTGGAGGAAAGAATGTAAAGATAATGACGATAAGCATATTTTTACTTGACCTATCGCTCTTATAAGTTTACAATATAAAACGGTAAAGGAATTTGCCGATAAATATTTAAAATTTTGAGGAGCAATTGAAGATGAAAGCTAGGATACCGAAGCACCGTGAGTTTGCAATACAGATAGACGATAAAGCAGAGCCGCGCCACGAGGAGTGCTGGGCAAAGCTGATGCAAATAATGGAGGACTATAAAAAAGAGGGAAAAAGTGTATATACAGATAGCTTTATTGAGGACAATGAGGACAAGGTAAAAGCACTGCAAGAAGAATATACATTTACTTATAAAATAGAAGAGAAATAAACAATAAAGGGCTGAGACGATTTTTCGTCTCAGCCCATTATTTATTACTATTAAAATTTGTTTTCGTCTTTCAGTTGCTTTAGCTTTAATATTGCTATTGCCGTTTTACTGTCTTTTATTTCATTTTGCATTACAGCATCTACGGCAAGCGCCAAAGGCATTGTAAAAACAGTGACAAATTCGTCTATATCCAAATGCTGTGGCACTGTATGCAAACCTTTAGCGGCATAAATAAATATTTTCTCGCTGCAATAGCCGCAGGTGGGTATAATAAAGCCGAGGTCAATATAAGTATCGGCTACAATGCCTGCTTCCTCTGCAAGCTCACGTTTTGCCGCTTCAAACGGGTTTTCATCTTTTTCAAGCTTGCCGGCAGGTATTTCAATAAGCTCGCAATCGGCAGGATATCTATACTGCTTTATCAGTGTAATATTGTCGTTTTCGTCTATTGCTATCACCGCGGCGCCGCCGTTGTGATGCACTACCTCGCGGTAAGAATGAGCGCCGTTTTCAAGCAATACTTCATCGCGCGTTACATTTATTATTTTGCCGTTAAATATTTGCTCGCTCGCTATTTTGCTTTCGTAATGCTTATTCATCGTCATTCTCCTGTGCATCGTCGTTTTGTGCTAAGATGCAGCGCACCTTTAATATACGGCGCTCGCCTACAAGCATTACGGCAAATACAATACCGCCGTAAGTGATAGATACATTCTCGCCAAGAGCAGGTATGCGCCCAAGCTTATCTATTATTAATCCGCCTACGCAGTCGTAATTATCATCATTTTCATTTGGCATTTCCAAACTAAATGCGTCAAACACATCTTCAAGGTCAAGGCTGCCGGCAGCTATATAGCCGTTGTCGAAGGGTATAAGCTCCTCTTCCTCATTATCGTATTCGTCTTGGATATTGCCCACTATTTCCTCCAGCACGTCCTCCATAGTTACAAGCCCCGCAGTGCCGCCGTATTCGTCTACCACTATAGCTATTTGTGCGTGTGTACGTTTAAAATCTATCAAAAGCTCTTTTGCGTGGCAGCTTTCAGGCACAAACATTGCCGCACGCGCCAAAGCTTCGGCAGGTATGTTTTCGGCATCGGCTTGCCCAAAAAGATTAAGTAAATCTTTTATAAATATCACGCCTATAATATCATCAAGCGTTTTGCGATATACAGGTATTCGGCTTTTGCCTTCTTCACGCGCAAGCGCTATTACACGGCTTGCAGGCGTGGCGGCCTCTACACTGGCAAATTCTGTGCGGTGTGTCATTATATCCCCTGCCGTCACATCATCAAGCTCTACAATATTGGTAATCATTTCTTTTTGGCTCTCGTCTATAATTTCTTGCTCTTCCACATCGTCCATCATACTCATAAGCTTTTTTTCTGTTACGGGAGCATAGGCTTCAAGGCTAAGAGCTTTAAAAATAAGCTTTGCAGGCAGTGTAAATATAGGGCCTATCACATTTTGCCATAATGCTGTGGGCGGTGTGCGATGCTCGTCTGAGCGCGCAAGCCCTATCGCGTAAAAAAATATCAGTGCCATTACGGCGGCAATGCCTATGGGTATCATCCAATATCCCATAAAGCTAAAATGGCGCTCGCTATAATAAACTATAAAACCGCAAACGAAAACAAACGCTGTGAATATGCCTGCTGCGCGGTCACTGAAACCGAGTGCGGTGGCATCATCATTATCGTTTTCATCTGCGGAAAGTAAGCCCATACACCAAGCTAAAACAGCCGAAGCTGCAAGTGCTGTAATCATTATAAAAATACTAAGACCATCAGGGTCCATAAATTGAACAAACTCCTTTACACTTTTAATTTTAGTAATTATATAATAATGTATTTTATGCAAACTGTCAATTATTTTACGCACATTTTGACGATATAGCTCAAAATAAATGAACAAAAGATAAACAATGCGATAAAGTTTGTAAAATAGCAGTGAAAATCACTTTGTAAGGTTTACTTTAGCGTCAAAATTTGTTACAATTATCAATGAGCAAAATGCAAAGAGCAAGAGGAGCTATAAGCACCTCACTCACAAAATTTGCTGAATATATATTTAGTGGAGGAAGAAAAATGCCAAGATTAAAACAATCTATGGATGGCAACACGGCAGCCGCGCACGTAGCGTACGCGTTTACCGAAGTAGCGGGTATTTACCCAATTACTCCGTCCAGCCCAATGGCAGACAGCGTCGACCAATGGGCAGCAGTACACCAAAAAAACATTTTCGGTACCGAGGTAAAGGTAGTGGAGATGCAGTCCGAGGCAGGTGCCGCAGGCACTGTTCACGGTTCGCTTGCCGCAGGCGCGCTTACCACCACATTCACTGCTTCACAGGGCTTGCTATTGATGATACCAAATATGTACAAGATTGCAGGCGAGCTGCTCCCTTGCGTGTTCCACGTATCGGCACGTACAGTGGCAAGCCAGGCGCTTAATATTTTCGGTGACCATTCCGATGTATATGCCTGCCGTCAAACGGGCTTTGCAATGCTTGCAGAGTCAAATCCTCAAGAAGTAATGGATTTATCTCCTGTAGCGCATCTTGCCGCTATTAAAGGCCGCGTACCATTTATTAACTTCTTTGATGGTTTCCGCACATCTCACGAAATCCAAAAGATTGAAAAGTGGGATTATGCCGATTTAGCCGAGATGGTAGATATGGATGCAGTTAATGAGTTCCGCCGTCACGCGCTAAGCCCTGAGCATCCTGCAATGCGCGGTTCTCACGAAAACGGAGACGTTTTCTTCCAGCATCGTGAATCCTGCAACGGATTTTACGATAAATTACCTGCCATAGTAGAAGAATATATGGGCAAGGTAAATGCAAAGCTAGGCACAGATTATGCTTTGTTTAATTATCACGGAGCCCCTGATGCAGAGCGTGTTATCATCGCTATGGGTTCATTCTGTGATGTAACAGACGAAGTAATTGATTATATGCTTGCTAAGGGCGAAAAAGTAGGGCTTGTAAAAGTACGCCTATATCGCCCGTTTGCTGCGGACAAGCTGCTTGCGGCTATCCCTGCATCAGCTAAAAAGATAGCAGTACTCGACCGCACTAAAGAGCCGGGCGCTCTTGGCGAGCCACTGTATCTCGATGTAGTAACGGCTTTTGCCGAGGCACATCGTGATGCGGTTATCGTAGGCGGCCGTTACGGTCTTGGTTCTAAAGACACACCTCCTTCCAGTGTATTTGCAGTATACGAAGAGCTTGCAAAGGACGAGCCAAAGCGCCGCTTTACTCTTGGCATTAACGACGATGTTACACATCTGTCGCTTGAAGAGCATGATGCGCCGAATACCGCCGCAGCAGGCACTATCGAGTGCAAATTCTGGGGACTTGGCGGAGACGGCACGGTTGGTGCAAACAAAAACTCTATTAAGATTATCGGTGACCATACCGATAAATTTGTACAAGCTTATTTCCAATACGACTCAAAGAAGACAGGCGGCGTAACCGTAAGCCATCTTCGCTTTGGCGACAAGCCAATCAAAAGCCCGTATTATGTAAATAAAGCAGACTTTGTAGCTTGTCATAATCCGTCTTATATCATCAAGGGTTACAAGATGGTAAACGACGTTAAGCCAGGCGGCGTATTTTTAATAAACTGCCAGTGGACTATGGAAGAGCTAAACGAGCATATGCCTGCACAAGCGAAGCGTTATATAGCTAAAAACAATGTTCAGCTATACACCGTTAACGCAATAGACAAGGCTATCGAAATCGGTCTTGGCAAGCGCACCAATACTATTTTGCAATCAGCATTCTTTGCTCTTGCAAACGTAATGCCAAAGGACGAAATTATCGGCTTTATGAAGGCAGCTGCCACTAAGAGCTTCTCCAAAAAGGGCGAGGCAATAGTGAAGATGAACCACGATGCTATCGATGCGGGCTTTACAGCTTATGTAAAGATAGACGTACCTGCCGATTGGGCAAATGCCGCTGATAAGCCTGACACAACCGAGCTTGTAGGCAATGCAGAGACAATAAAGCTTGTAAAGAATATTATGATGCCTGTGGCTAAAATGGACGGCGACAGCTTGCCTGTTTCCGCATTTATGGATCACGTAGACGGCCAGTTTACACAGGGCGCTGCCGCTTACGAAAAGCGCGGTGTTGCAGTAAGTATTCCTGAGTGGGACGTAGATAAATGTATTCAGTGCAATCAGTGCGCTTATGTTTGTCCTCACGCTACTATTCGTCCGTTTGCACTGTCGGCTGATGAAATGAAGGCAGCTCCGAGCGGCATTAAATCAAAGCAAATGACAGGCAAGGGCTGCGAAGATTATCAGTTTGCATTGGCTATTTCTCCGCTAGACTGTATGGGCTGCGGCGTTTGCGTAGACATTTGCCCTGCACCCGGAAAAGCGCTTAAAATGGTGGCACAGGAAAGCCAGCTAGAAGAGCAAAAGGTATTTGATTATGCCGTTGCCAATGTAGGCAAAAAGCCGAATATGATGGCAGAGACAAGCGTAAAGGGCAGCCAGTTTAATCAGCCGCTCTTAGAGTTCTCAGGCTCGTGTGCAGGCTGCGCAGAAACCTCGTATGCACGTCTTATCACACAGCTATTTGGCGAGAGAATGTTTATTTCTAACGCTACAGGTTGCTCGTCTATTTGGGGCGGCCCTGCTGCTACTTCGCCTTATACACGCAACAATGCATCAGGCTTTGGCCCTGCGTGGGCAAACAGCTTGTTTGAAGATAATGCAGAGCATGGCTTTGGTATGTATCTCGGACAAAAAACCTTGCGCGATAATCTGTTAGAGACAGTAAAGAGATTTGCAGCCGAGTCACCTGATGCCGACCTAAAGGCAGCAGCCGAGGAATATATTGCCACTTATGACGACGGCAAAACAAACGGTGCAGCCGCTGAAAAGCTGGCAGCAGAAGCCGCTAAGCACGCAGACAAATGCGAGCTGTGCAAGGCAGTATCAGAAGGCAAGCAGTATCTAGCCAAGAAGTCCGTTTGGATATTCGGCGGTGACGGCTGGGCATATGATATCGGCTTTGGCGGTCTTGATCACGTACTTGCCTCGGGCGAGGATGTAAACGTAATGGTATTCGATACCGAGGTTTATTCCAATACAGGCGGTCAGGCATCTAAGGCAAGCCAAATTGGACAAGTGGCACAGTTTGCGGCAGCAGGCAAGTCTATCGGCAAGAAAAATCTTGCAGAGATTGCTATGAGCTACGGCTACGTGTATGTTGCTCATATCGCTATGGGTGCAGACAAAAACCAAACTATCAAGGCTATTGCAGAGGCAGAGGCATATCACGGTCCATCACTTATCATCGGCTACTCGCCTTGCGAAATGCACGGTGTTAAGGGCGGTATGACTAATTGCCAAAACGAGATGAAGCGCGCAGTAGATGCAGGATATTGGCATATGTTCCGCTTCGATCCACGCAATAAGGCACTTGGCAAAAATCCGTTTACCCTCGACAGCAAAGCTCCTACAGCAGATTACAAGGAGTTTATCGAGAGCGAAACACGTTATAGCCGCTTAGAGCGCTCATTCCCCGAAAGAGCGAAGGTATTGTTTGATGATGCAAGCAATAAGGCGCAAGATCGCTATGCTTATCTTAATAAGCTGGCAAAGCTATACGAGTAATATTTTTTAATTAACAATGGCTGCAAAACAAGTATTTGTTTTGCAGCCATTGTTTTATATTAATATTTTAATTAAACAAATCGGCAATTATTAAATAACGATTTAATAATTGCCGATTTAATATATAGCAACTTTCCTTGATATGTATAAGTTTTAAAAGCGCACAAGTTGCTATATAATCCCTCGCGGGGCGATTTTATGCGCCAGCCAAAGGGCGATGCGCAATAGCAATGTGTGCGCACATTGCTATATGTGATTTATTTTCCGTAAATGCCGCCTACGCTTACTTCGCCTGTAAACACAGCCTCTTCCCCTGTATCTGTACGCACTACAAGGTGACCATCGAGGTTAATATCCACTGCTTTTCCCTTTATCTCCCCTGCTGTTACATCGTGCAAAAGGTTTATACATCTTGCCCTATATTCGCCGCGCAAAGAGGCAAAGCCGCTTTTTGCAAAGCGCTCTAACATAGAGCTAAAGCTTTCGCTTATGGCAAGCGCCAAAGCGCCGATATCACGGGGACACTCGCCCGTTTCAATAAGTATAGAGGTAGCGTATTCAAGCCCTTGCGCATCTAGTTGAGCTTGTGTTTGCGCCACATTTACGCCTACACCTATGATATATCCCTCGGGTACGCTTTCGCATAAAATGCCAACAAGCTTTTTATCCGATAAAAGCAAATCGTTAGGCCACTTTACCTGTGCTGTTATGCCATACATTCTCTCAAGTGCATCTTCTACAGCAAGGCTGGCTGCAAGGGGCAAGGTAGAAGGGCTTACAAGCTCGGTTTTTACTATTTGCGATAAATACAATGCTTTGCCGGGCGTATTGCTCCATATGCGTCCAAGCCGTGCGCGCCCTGCGCTTTGGTTTAGTGTATATACTACAGCACCATCTGACATCTCGTTAAAATGAGCTTTGCAATATGAATTTGTGCTGTCTATCTCCTCAAGAAAAAGCATATCTTTAATCATTATTTATCTCCTTATGGCTAAAATCGGGGACACCGTCATTCACCTGCATTATGCCATATGTGGCAACACCCGTGCTAGAGCGCGACAATGCACCCGGATTAAATAAATACAGTCCATCGTCGTATTCGTAGTATGGAATATGGGTATGCCCAAATAAAGCCACATCTGCGCCACGAGCGCGTGCGGCGGATTTAAGCCCTGAAGTAGTCCATTTCACATCGTAACCATTGCCGTGGGTGTAAAATACAAGCACTCCGCCAAAGCCACCAAGAGCTTCGCTCGGCTCCATACACGAAAAATCACAATTGCCGCGTACAAGGTAAGTGCGCGGTAAAGTATATTGGTCGTACAGCTCTGCCATATCCTGTATGCCGTCACCCAAAAAAATTATAGCATTGGCATCACTTTCAGCATCAATTACTCGTTTGAGTAAGCGTGTATCACCGTGTACATCTGCAATAATCAGCACTTTCATAACGAAACTTGCTCCTTTTTAGCTGCCTCTTGGCATAGCCTGTATATTTCGCTCTTAGCAAAATTACTGTCTTGTGCCGCCTGCTTTGCCGCCATTGTGGCGGACATTCCTTCACGCATCATCTGCAATGCGCTTTCCACTGCTTGCTCGATAGTAATGCTGTCAGCTTCTACGGGAGCAGCCCCTGCCATTACCAATACGTATTCGCCGCGCGGTGCTTTGTCTTTATAATAATTTACAGCATCTCCAAGAGTACTTAATATTATTTCTTCGTGCAGCTTAGTAAGCTCTCGGCACAATGTAATGCTGCGCTCACTGCCAAACACCTCGAGCAAATCGTCTAATGTAGTGGTAAGCTTATGCGGCGCTTCATAAAAGAGTATAGTACGTTCTTCGTGTATTAATGCAGCAAGACGTTCTTTTTTTGCTCTTCTGTTAGTGGGCAAAAACCCTTCAAATACAAATCGGCTTGTTGCCTGCCCCGATACACACAGCGCGGTAATTGCGGCTGAAGCTGCCGGGATAGGCACTACCTTTATGCCGCGCGCGTGGGCATCTCGTACTATTAATTCGCCCGGATCGGATATTGCAGGCATACCTGCATCGGAGCAAAGCGCACAGCTTTCTCCGTTTTCTATACGCGATAAAATATAATCTCCGCGCTCTTTTAAATTATGCTCATAATAGCTGATAAGCGGTTTTTTTAAATTTAAATGATTTAATAATTTAACCGTTACTCTTGTATCCTCGGCGGCAATAAAATCTGCCGCCGCAAAGGTGTCGGCTACGCGCTTAGTCATATCATTTAAATTGCCGATAGGAGTAGCTACAATATATAAAATACCTGCCAAGTGCGTCACACCTTTCTGTGTTTTTAATATTTTATGCCATAAATGGCTTTAATTTCATCACTAAAATCGCCTTTATCGTTTTCCACAATAAGACTTTTTTGCATTGTAAGCCCCGAAGCTCTGTTTTTTTGCCCTTGCAATAAAAATAACCACGGGTTTTCAGAGCTTTCTCTTTGCTGCACAAAACGCAGTACCTTTGGCTCTATGCGCTCATTTCTCATAGCACATATCACGTCGGCAAGGCGCGAAGGGCGCTGGCATACACATAAACGGCCGCCGTCTTTTAATAAACGTGAGGCGGTATGGCATACGTCCTCTATAGTACACATAGTTTCGTGCCGTGCTGTGCGTTTATCGTCGTTTACGCTTTTATATCCGCCCTTAAAATAAGGCGGATTGCATATAACGGCATCGCACGGGATATCACTGCTATAGCTTTTTAAGTCGCCGCATACGGGCTTAATATTTGTGCAATTGTTAATTTGTATCGCTTGGCATAATAGCTCGCTTGCTTCGGCATTTATCTCCACTGCTGTGCAAATGCCCTTATGTCCGTTATCCAATAAGCGCAATGAAATAATCCCACAGCCTGAGCCAAGCTCGCACACGGTTTCATTGCGGCGGATATTGCTAAAATAAGAGAGCAGCATAGCATCTGCACCAAAGCGATGTATATCGTTTACGCAAACGATAGTGCCATTAGTAAGTGTTTCTTGTTGTGTCAAATTATGTCACCGTTGTGCATTTTATTCATAGCAAAACAAATTGAGCGGGCGCTCATAGTTAGTACCTTGAGCGCCCGCCCGATTTGCTATTACGTAATATTACTCGGCCGGGGAGATAGCACTTACAGGGCATACGCCTTCGCAGGTGCCGCAATCAATGCAAACAGAAGCGTCTATCACATATTGCTCGCCGCCATCAGAAATAGCACTTACCGGACATTCGCCGGCACAAGAGCCGCAGGAAATGCAGTCACTACTGATTTTATAAGCCATAATTTAAATCCATTCTCCGCGCTTATGATTGTATTTTTAAGATTTTGATTTTGCTGCGCGGTAAAACCAAAATCTACAGGAATAAACCCTGTGCCTTTATTTTAGCATAAAGAAAATATTTTTCAAGCAAAAAATCATCTTTTACCAAAAATATAGTACATTTAAGCAAAAATTTAGTTTGTCCACTCTACAAGGCGCGGAAGATAGTCTATAAATCTATCACAATTGCGCTCTACAAGCTCTAAAACAAAAATATCGGGCTTGACATTTTGTATAGTATTCTCATCAAAAGCATTTATATGCACAAATATGCTGTCTTTAAAGGTGTTTGCGATATATGGCATAATAGCAGTGCCAAAGCTGTCTCGTAGCATTAAAATTTTACTGTCGTTTTGAGCATCAGAGGTGTAAACATCAATGTTTTCATTGCTCAAAAGCGTGTTTTGCACAGCGCTTATATTATCTGTATATCCCTCTACCGTGTAAAATGGCTGCTGAGGAAATATATTATATGTGGAGGAAGCGGCAGCAAGGTCTTGCCAATATGCAGTGATGCCGTCTTGCTTTATTATTACATCGCAAAGCGCTGCTGCGCGCAAATGCAGCTTATCGCAAAGCTCTTTGTAGCCTATATATGCGCCCACTGTGTTCCAATGAGTATCCAGCTTGTAATAAGTGTCGTATGTGGCACAGGCATCAATAAGCGCGCTTTTTGGATATGCAATAGGTATATTCGTGTTGTTTTGCAAATAAGAAACAAGCTTGTCCGCCTTAGTTTGCGGCGATACCTTCGGTATACAATCGGGCATATACTGCGCATAAACGTTTTCTTTATTCGGCGGCATCAAAATAGCAAGCTTTGTACCGCTGCGTTTAAGGTTCGCTTGCAAGCGTATAAGATTATCCGCTATTGTGTGAAGCTCCGTATCGCTAAACGCGTTTATGCCCTGATAATCGTCCAGTGAGCGTGAGTCACTCACATTTTTATAAAATAGCCATTCGTCTTTGCCAAGCAAAGTG
Source organism: Oscillospiraceae bacterium (assembly GCA_036641735.1). Classification (GTDB taxonomy): domain Bacteria; phylum Bacillota; class Clostridia; order Oscillospirales; family Ruminococcaceae; genus JAGPHI01. Next base: position 24,660 of record JAVWEG010000009.1, on the reverse strand, counting down.
TTTTCACTGCTTACTACGCCAAAAAGATTATAGTTAATGCCGGCATTAAGGCGCATTTGCACCTCGCGAAATGCCGCGTGGTCGTTAATATAATCCTCTATGGCAGATGGTATTGTCTCTATAGGCGATGCAAGCGTGGGCATAGTGGCAAGGCTGCGATTTTCTCTGCTCGCATTATCAAAAAACCGTCCGAATACCCAAAATAAAGGATATGGTAAAATAAGCATAGCAAAAAAAGCCGCAATAAACAGCTTATAAATAAATGCTTGCTTTTTATCACCTTTCATCTGTACGGCTCCTAAAATCTAAAATAAATAAATGGATTATAAGTATTGCTAACGAGCAGCATCACGCAAATAAATAAAAGCGCAAGTTCAAAAAAACATTCCGCCAAATATATACGCTCTTTATTATAAAGTAAAGCTTTAAATTTCGGGAAAATGCTTTGTACAATGCCACAGCCAAGCACACCAACGATAATTAAAAACATTAAACGTGTGTCAATATACCTTGATACAGGGTATGCACTGTTACCGCTTGTGGGGATAAAGAGCTTTAGCACAGTGGAAATGCCTGCATTTAGCCCAGGTGCGCGGAATATTACCCAGCCTACAATTATTGCAAGCAAGGTATAAATATTGCTAAAGTATTTTAAATATTTATTTTCCAACGCTTTTCGTAAAAACACGCGTTCTATTATCAACAATATGCCGTAATAAGCGCCCCAAGCTACAAATTGCCAGTTCGCTCCGTGCCATAGCCCCGTTAATAAAAACACAATGAAAAGATTTATCAGCGTGCGGCTAGTTCCCTTGCGGTTACCTCCTAGCGGAATATATACGTATTTTTTAAACCAGCTTGAAAGCGAGATATGCCATCTTCGCCAAAATTCAGTGACACTTGCGGAAATATACGGATAATTAAAGTTTTCGGGAAAGGTAAACCCAAACATTGCACCAAGCCCTATTGCCATATCGCTGTATCCGCTAAAATCATAATATATTTGTAAAGAGTACAATATAGCGCCGCTCCACGCAAGCGCAGTGCCGAAATTATCGGGAGCAAGCCCGAAGATTTCGTCCGCGGCGGCGGCAAAGGCATTGGCAAGAATTACTTTTTTGGCAAGCCCATATATAAAGCGTTTAATACCGTAGGAGGTATCACGGGCGGTGATAGTGCGAGAATGTAGCGCCGTTTGCACATCGGAATATTGAACGATAGGCCCTGCGATAAGCTGCGGAAAAAAGCTGATATATAAAGCCAGCGAAAACCAGCTTTTTTGCACTTTTATTTCGCCTTTATATAAATCGAGAATATAGCTCATTGCCTGAAAGGTGTAAAAGCTTATGCCAATCGGTAAGATAATATCTTTTACGGGTAAAATAGCGCCGCCTAATATAGAGTTAACACTGCTTGCGGCAAAATTATAATATTTAAAATAGCCGAGCAGCCCAAGATTTATTGCCACACAGGCGAGCAATGCCCATTTTTTTGTTTTTACAGAAGATTTATCAATGCAAATGCCGCAAATATAATTTACGGTAATTGATATTAGCATAAGCAATATGTATTTCGGCTCGCCCCAGGCATAGAAAAATAAGCTTGCCACTAAAAGCAGCAGGTTTTGGCTCCTGATGCTTCGCAGCAAGCGATATGATATAAATATTAAAGGTAAAAAAAACCACAAAAACACAAGCGAGCTAAACAGCATACTTATTCTCCGTCTATAATATCCATAGGCTCGGGATCCTCTGCTATAGGCGCACGCTTGCCGCCGCGTAGATAATCACATTCCTTGCGACTATAAGTTTTGGCAGGTATTTCGGGAGTTGCCTCTAAGCGCACACGTAAAGTGCCTGAAATAAGGTTTACTTCTATTACATTGCCTATGCCGTCAGGCGTTTTCACTACGCTGCCAAGCCCCGGAGTAATGCGCGATAAATAATCGTAAGCAGGCTGTTCGTATGCAAGACAGCACATTAAACGGCCGCAGCTTCCGCTTATTTTAGCAGGATTAAGCGATAAACCTTGCTCCTTTGCCATTTTGATAGACACAGGCTGAAAATTGTTTAAAAAGCGGCTGCAACAAAAAGGCTGTCCGCATATGCCAAGACCACCCAGCATTTTGCTCTCGTCGCGCACACCTATTTGGCGCAGCTCAATGCGAGCGTGAAATACTCCTGCAAGCTCTTTTACAAGGTCTCTAAAGTCAATACGGCCGTCAGCCGTAAAATAAAATAATATTTTATTGCGGTCCAGCGTGTATTCTACGTCTACTAATTTCATATCGAGCGAGTGTGTCTCTATGGCTTTAGTACAGATATCAAAAGCACGCTTCTCGTCCTCACGATTTTGCTGTGCTTTGCGTTTATCCACAGCATCTGCAAGACGTGTTACTTCCTTGAGCGGCGCTTGTATAGAGGAGCTTGCCACCTCGTGTATTCCGTGTACCACCTCGCCGCACTCTGTGCCGCGCGTGGTGTTCACTATTACATAGTCGCCTTTTTGTAGCTTTAATATGCCGGGTGCAAAGGAATATACCTTGCCGCCGTTTTTAAAGCTTACACCTACTACTTTTATCATATGTTCCCCTTATTTTGTTTAGCTTTTTGTTAATTGGATAGCAAGATTTGTAAATATCAGCTTGTCGCTTACATTGCGGCGAAACAGCTTGTCTGCTTCATATAATACAGGCAATGCTAAAGCAGCTTTTCGTTGAGATATGCCTGTATTTTCTGTACCGCGCAATGCAGCAGACATAATAGCGCGCGCATTTTCAATAAGCTTTTGTGCAAAAGCTTTGTTCTTTTCATATGCACTCAGCAATGCCGATATTGCATATTCATTATCTTGTTCACAATAATCGCAAAGCTCCAAAGCTTTATCAAGGCTCGCACGAGCGTTTTCATCTGTTATTACAGCTACGCAGCAGCCTATGCGCCCACCATAAATTTGAGAAAGGCGCTTTGCATCTTGGATATTTTTATAATTATTTGTAATAAATGAGCTACATTCCTGCACGCTGACAGGCGCTAAAGTATAAGAGCAGCAGCGGCTGCGAATAGTGGGCAATACTGCCGCCGCGCTTTGAGATGTAAGTATAAAAAGCACATTGTCAGGCGGCTCTTCCAATACTTTTAAAAGTGCGTTTGCACTGGAAGCATTAAGATGCTGTACTTGGCGCAGTATTACACAGCGCCTTTCACAGGATAAAGAGGTAGAGAATATTTCTTCGCGCATAGCGCGTACAGCCTCTATTTTAATATCCCCCGATGCGCCCTCGCCCTCTATAATAAGCAGCTCGGGGCTTTTTTTTTGCATCACAAGCAAGCTTTTTGCCATATCATTTGGATATAAAAAATCTGCCGCAAGGCATTTTGCGGCATAGCCCACTCCTACACCCACTTCGCCGCACAGCATAATACTGTGCGCAAGGCGGCTGCCTGTCATTGCAGATATAAGGTTAGCTTTAAGCTCGTTATTGCCTATAATAGTATTTAGCATCACAGCTTTTCAAAACGCTCCACATTAGTGACAAATACTGTAGCGCCGCCCACAGTTACTTCTAAAGGATATGCGGTGGTAACGCCTATTCCGTAAGATGCAGTGCTAGGCACTACCTCTTTACGCTGTTTAGAGCAAGAGGCAATAAGCTCAATACATTCGTCTACCTTTTCGTCCTCAGTACCGATGAGTAAGGTCATATTACCTGCCATCAAAAATCCGCCCGTAGTGGACAAACGAGTAACAGAGAAGCCGCCCTTTGTAAGCGCGTGGCACACAGCGCCTGAATCTTCCTTGTTAACTATTGCGGTAATTAATTTCATAATATATGCCTCCTTTTTGATTATATATAATTGTAACACAAAATCAAAAGAATTTCTACCACCTGTTATTATTGTTGTTATTATTGTCGCGCCAAGCCTTGCGCGTTTTGTAATATTTAATTTCTTGCTTTGCATAGCGCATAAAATCACCGCCAAAGAAAAGCAAAAAGTTAGCAAGCGAGAATACAATTGCGGCTTTTACGGCAAAGCTTCCTACAATCACCATTAAAATATAATAAACACCTGCCATATATGCAAGATATTTCATTTTAACGGGAATTACGAAAAACAGTAAAAGCTCGTGGTCGGGATACATAATGGCAAAAGCCAAAAACAATGATAAATTAAGATAAAAGTTTACTCCGCTTCCCGTTACCATAGCGGCAAGTATTGCGCCGAATATACCGCACAGATAATAAACATTAAATTTAAAATCGCCCCACTCGTTTTCAAGAGTATTACCTATTAAATAATACAGGTACAAAGTGAAAACAAGCCCTAATAAATTATTGGTGGGCGGAATAAAAATAAAAGTAAATAAGCGCCATATTTCACCGCGCAATATAGCACTGCGGCTAAGCGAAAAAAGATAATTAAGCCCTATTGCAGGGTTTAACATATCCGCAAGAAACACCATTCCCTGCCCTATTATAATTATCATCATAAGGTTCGGTATTGCGAAGCGTCCAAATTTGCGCTCCATTTTATTGAGCCATTTCATTTATTTACATAACCTCTCTTTTTTATTGTGTTGCACATTTACCGTTTGTAAAGGCATAATACAATAAGTATGCTCCTATTCTACCAAACGTAAGAAATAAATTCAACAATTAGTTATGTATACATTGTAACATTATTCGTAAGTGTTGAAAACTATGCCGATAAACAGGCTTGACTTCACACTTTCAACAGAGTTTTCAACATAAAAAGCTGAAAACTTGGTATACACAGTGTAAAACTATGTTGAAACCGTTGAAAGTATAGGTTGAAAAGTGAAAAACTATGTTGAAAACTTATTTACAAAACAAAAAACAGTGAACGAATGAGTTTTTTGCACTCGTTCACTGTTTAATTAATTATAATAAAAAGATTATCCGCATTTGCTAAATCCACAGCTACGGCAAATTACGCAGCCGCCCTCGTGTTCTACATTGCCGCCACATTCAGGGCATTTGTGTATATCTCCGGCAAGAGATGGCTCGCGCACAGCACCTTCGGTGGGTGGCAGTGGACGCGCATACGGCTCGTGATTATTTACAGAAGCAGGGCGCTTTGTAAGAGGCTCGGCACGTAAAGCAGGGTGGCTTTGTGCGCCATTGTCCTGTATAAATTTATTCACTTTAGCAACAACTCTTGCTATTGCATCGGGGCAAGAGGTGCAGCTCATACCGCTCTGACGTATTGTAGACGGGCAGCGAATACCCTTGAGCTGGTCGTATATTTCTTCCACTGTAATACCGCTACGCAAAGCTACGCTCACTAAGCGCGCAGTAGCTTCACTTTGGCTTGGGCAGCCGCCTGCTTTGCCTGTGCTTGTAAATACTTCGCAAATACCATTTTCGTCGTAATTTACAGTAATATATAAATTGCCGCAGCCTATTTTTACACGCTCTGTAAAGCCCTGTGTTATTTCAGGACGCGGACGGGGGCTTACTGTGGCAAGCTCACGTTCTGTAGGCAATTCCAATTCCGAAGCGCTTTTTTGCACTTTGCCGATATTCAGCACTTGGCTGTCTCGGCTGCCATCACGATATATTGTTACACCTTTGCAGCCAAGCTCATAAGCTAACATATATACAGCACGTACTTCGTCTTTAGTGCCATCGCGTGAAAAATTTACCGTTTTTGATACAGCGTTGTCAGTGTGGTGCTGAAATGCCGCTTGCATACGTGTGTGGAATATAGGCGATACATCGTGCGCACATACAAATACGCGGCGCACATCAGCAGGTATTTCCTCTATATGCGCAATAGTGCCTTCTGCGGCTATTTTACGCATTAATTCGTCAGAGTAAATGCCAAGAGCTTTTAGTTTATCGCGTAAAATGGGATTTACCTCTATCATCTCTGTGCCGTCCATAATATTGCGGATATATACATATGCAAACACAGGCTCTACGCCTGAGGAGCAGCCGCCTATCATAGATAAAGTTCCCGTAGGTGCAATAGTTGTAACGGTGGCATTGCGCAAAAGCTCTTTGCCCTTGTAAATGCTTTCCTCATATAATGGGAATGTACCGCGCTTTTCGGCAAGCTCTATGCTTGCACTATGCCCCTCTGTATTAATAAATGCCATAAGGCTCTCTGCAAGAGCTACACCTTCATCGGAATTATACGGTATATTAAGTAGCAGCAGCATATCGGCAAAGCCCATTATGCCAAGCCCTATCTTACGGGTAGCGCGAGTAACCTGCGATATTTTATCAAGAGGATAATTGTTTATATCTATTACATTATCAAGAAAATGCACGGCTGTAGCAATGGTGCGTTTTAATAAATCATAATCTATTTCGATGCCGTTTTCGCCGTTGCGCAGCATTTTTACAAGATTAATGCTGCCAAGATTGCAGCTTTCGTATGGCAGTAAAGGCTGCTCGCCGCACGGATTGGTAGACTCTATCTCGCCTTGTGCAGGCACTACATTGTCACGGTTAAGACGGTCGAGAAATATTATGCCCGGCTCGCCGTTGCGCCACGCGGCATCTATTATTTCGTCAAACAATGCCTTCGCGTTTTGCGTGCCTACTACGTGCTTGGTTTTTGGATCTATAAGGTCGTAATCACGATTTTCTTCTACTGCACGCATAAACTCTTCGGTAATGCCCACCGAAATATTAAAATTAGTGATATCGGTATTTACCTTTTTGCAATTGATAAATTCAAGTATATCGGGGTGGTCTATACGTAAAATGCCCATATTGGCTCCGCGGCGAGTGCCGCCTTGCTTTACAGCTTCCGTAGCCATATTAAATACACGCATAAAGCTTACAGGGCCGCTTGCTACACCTCCTGTGGAATTTACAGGCGCTCCGTTTTGACGTAAACGCGAAAACGAAAAGCCTGTGCCGCCGCCGGATTTGTGTATTAATGCCGCGTTTTTCACAGTTTCAAAAATGGCTTCCATACTGTCCTCTATAGGCAATACAAAACAAGCCGATAACTGTCCGAGAGGTCTGCCTGCATTCATAAGCGTTGGAGAATTAGGCAAAAAGCGTAATGCAGTCATTGCATCAAAAAAGCTGTCCGCTGTTTCACCTACATCGGCAAATTCATCGTAACGAGCGTCTGCCGACGCCACCGCTGCCGCTACTCTGTGAAACATTCCTTCGATATTCTCTATATTGTTTCCGTCGCAATCTTTAGAAAGATACCGTTTTTCCAATACCTGTATTGCATTTTTGCCTATTTCGCTAACCATTTATATTGTCCCCACTTTCAAAGATACATTATGTATTTTTCATTCTACCACTATATGTAGTATCTATCAAGAGGACAATGCGTAAATATAGTAAATTATTTATCGGTTTATTTGTACAAAGATACAAAATTATTTTGCATCTTTTATTTCGGGAGGCATAAATCCCTCGCCAAATACTTCGCTTGCCTCTGTTATCATCACAAAAGCGTCACTGTCTATAGTATGGGCGGCATTGCGTACTTTTATTATCTCGGGCTTAGAGCAGGCGCAAAGCAGCATTTCTCTGCCCTCTCCAGAATATGCGCCAATAGCAGGTACAATAGTGCAGCCGCGATCTGTTTCGGCGCTAATGCGCTGCGCTATTTCGTTGCCTGCGGTAGTGATTATGATAGCAAGCTTGCCGCTGCCTGCGCCGTACATCACCATATCTATTACATAAGAGGTGGCAAAGGTAGATACAGCACCATATAAAACAGCATCTATATTGCGAAACACAAGTCCGCCAAGCACTATTATTACAGTATCTATCACAAGAGTAATTTGTCCGAGCGAAAAATGCGGCAAAATCTTTCTTATAGATATAATAAGGAAATCAGCGCCCCCCGTAGATGAGCCGCGCATATATATGAGGGCAAGCCCTGCTCCTACAAATACACCTGTAAAAAGAGCCGCCAAAAAGCTGTCGCCCTTATATATTGGGAACAGTGGAAAAACAAAATCTAAAAATATTGTAGATATTATCATAGTGCGCAAGGATTTAATTAAAAATGTTTTGCCAAGCACCTTAAAGCTTATCAATATTATTGGAATATTGAGCGCGAGCGAAGTAATACCGATAGGAGCTTTAAATAAATGATTAAATATCAGCGCTAAACCCGACACACCGCCGGGCGCAAAATTACCTGCTTTGGCAAAGGTGTATATGCCAAGTGCAAATAATATACTGCCTATAATATCGTAAAGAGTATCCACTGCAAAAATTTTTATCTTGTTTTTCATATATCACTATGCCTCGTTTCATTATATAATATATAGTATACAGTAAAATCAATCACTTGTAAAAGGGATTTTCCAAGCGCCCGGTTTAAAGACTGTCTTTAAAGTTTTCGGAAAAGCTGAAATATTGCACAAAAAAATGGAGTTTGTTTTGGAAAATTAAAAAATCACTTGTATTTAATCGCAAAATAGCGTATTTTATATATAAGACATTTTGTCGAATTGGGGGGAGCTATTATCAAAGATATAAAACAAACAGAAATACTCTTAGAGTCAGGCACAAATGAGCTTGAAATAATGGAATTTACTATTGGCGGCGAAGTATTTGGTATTAATGTTGCTAAAGTACGTGAGATTATGATGAGACAGCCTGTAAAGGTGATGCAAAAATCACACGCGGACGTAGAGGGCATTTTTAAGCCGCGCGATGAGGTAATCACTGTAATAGATCTTGCTAAATATCTCGGAATGGGGCCATCGGAAAATCCCGATTACGATATTTTTATTGTAACGAGCTTTAATAATTTGAATTTTGCTTTTCACGTACATACTGTGGAGGGCATTGACCGCATTTCGTGGACTCATATGCAAAAGCCCGATCGTATCATTTACGGCGGCGATGAAGGTGTAGCTACAGGCATAGCAGAGTTTGAGCATAGGCTTATTACTATTTTGGATTTTGAGAAGATAGTAGCTGAAATAAGCCCTGAAACAGGTATACAATATTCCGATTTAGATAGGCTCGGAGAGCGCACTCGCAATGATAAAACAGTGCTTATCGCCGAGGATTCTATGCTGCTTGCCAAGATGATTGTGGAATCTTTGCATCGCTCGGGCTACGCAAACACGGTAAAAACAGATAACGGGCAAGAAGCGTGGGATTATCTATGCGAGGCAAAGGAGTCGGGCGATCCCATTTCCAATCACGTCTCTTGCATTGTTACAGATATCGAAATGCCGCTTATGGACGGACATCGTCTTACTAAGCTTGTAAAAGAAGATCCTATTCTTAAAGAAATACCGCTTATTTTATTCTCGTCACTTATCAATGAAGAAATGCGCATAAAAGGCAAACAATTAGGTGCAGATGCGCAAATATCAAAGCCCGAAATAGCAAACCTTGTATCGCTGATAGACAGCCTTATAGATAAAAGCAGTAAAAAATAATTATTTAATTAAAATATTCTCCTCGCTCTGTCTGCAATTAAAGACAGAGCGATTTTTGTTTAATTGTTGATTTGCTTTCGTAAAATACCGATTTAATTATCGGCTAAATATCACAAAAAGCCGATTTGTAAAAACAAATCGGCTTTTATTTAATACATTATTTATCCCTGAAACGGATCTGTAATATCAAATCTGTCTCGGCTGCCTGTGCATATTTCACCGCGCAAGCGTGCGCCCTCGTCTATTATTAGCGAGCCTACCGATACATTGCCAAGCAATACGGTGTCTGATAAAAAGTGCGCAAGGCCCTCAACGGTAAGGTTGCCCTTTACTTGCCCATCAAATTGCGCTTCACGCGCTTTAAGGTCGCCAAGCACTACAGAACCGCTGTCTATAGACATAGCGCCCGAAGCCGCTACATTGCCCTTTACAGCGCTTGTTGTTATCGTCATATCATTGCCGATAATATTACCCATAATGCGTCCGCCAAGATTAATATTGCCTGTAGTTTCCACATTTCCCTTTATCTCACCATATAGGTTTAAATCGCCTTTAGAGTGAATTTCGCCTATTACTACAGTGCCAAGAGCAATAGTGGTAGCACCTGCAGGTGCTGTGTAATCAGACATAGAATCGGAGCTGAAACCGCCGCCTTGCGTACCGCCATAGCTCGGCGCGCTTGTGTTAGCGGCAAAAGTGTCTGCGCTTTGCTTGCGTCCAAACCCAAAGCCGCCAAATCCCGCAGATTTATCTTTTATCGGTGCTGCCGCAGCAGCCGGTACAGGTACAGGCTCTGCAATGCTGCGCTCACTGTCATAAACAGGGGCGGCGGCTTTTGGCGGCACATTATTTACAGGCTCATTGTTTACAGGAGAGCTGCTTTGCGTATTCTCCTCGCTGTCACTTCCCGACAGCAGCTCCTTAAATGCCTGCGCGAAATTATCTTTTGCACTCATTGGATTTATCCTCCTAGAAACTCTTTATGCTTAAAAGCAAAATTGCTTATACTTACTTTGAATAGCTAAATGTGATGGGACGTACAGCGTTAGTGATGGGGGCAAATGTATACCCTTGCTCTATAAGGCCGTCTATAACAGAAGGTAAAGCAGCAACAGTATTATCCGTGTCAAGACGGTCGTGCATTAATATAATACTGCGATTTTGCTGTTTTGCACCGCTCAATACATTCTCCACTATTTCAGCGGAGGTTGTCCTCAGTGCCACATCACCGGAGCTTACATTCCAGTCGTAATACGCATATCCCCTGCGTGTCATCTCTGCAATTATCTCCATATAGTCATCGGAATTATACGAATTTATGCTGCCTCCGGGAAAGCGAAAAACCGTAGGTGAAACACCGGAAATGGATTTTACTAAGCTGTGCATTTTTTCAAAATCCATAAGATATGCGTCTACAGATGAATAAATCTCGGTGTATTTATGTGAATAGCTGTGTACTCCAATAGTATGGCCTGCATCAGCTATTGCTTTAAGGTATTCGGGATGAGATTCAGATGAAGGGCCTGTCACAAAAAAAGTAGCCTTTATATTGTACTTTGCCAATATCTCAAGGATACGCATAGTGTTTGACGACGGGCCGTCATCAAAAGTAAGGTATGCTATGTGGTCATCGGATACTTTATCGTAAGGAATACTCGAATACAGCGATGAATATAATGTTTGATACTCAAAGCTTGGAGTTTTATCAATAGCAGAATTTGCCAAATCACCTTTTACAGGATCTGAAACAGCTTCCGATTTGCTTTTATCTAAAAGCTTTTGTGTCTCTATCAAAGAAGAATTTGCCGCCGCAAGCTTATGCTTTACTGCATAACAATTTACGCCAAGAGCAATGCTCGTAATCGTAGGTATAATTATCAGCAGCAATGCAGTCGTTAATATAACGACTTTAAAAAACTTCACTGAGCCTATTTTCACGAGTTGTACCATTCTCCTTTTTATTTGTATTTGTAAATAAATTTCACAAGCGTACAAAACAGAGTATTTCGATATATTCGAAGCCGAGCTGCGCCACAGCAAGCCCGTGAGGGATTGCTATGTTTCAATGTTCACTCAGGTGTCAAAATCTATGATTTTGGTAACACCGTGTGGTTATTATAACACTTTAGTGTTTCAATGTTCTAAAAGTGCAAAGCTATGCTTTGCAGAGCGCGTAGCGCTGTGGCGATAGCCACCTTTTAGGTTATTATACCGCAACTATATACTAAAAAGGATAGGTTGACAAATCTCATTTCTGAAATTCGTCAACCTATCTTGGTTGGGCTGGCAGGATTCGGACCTGCGGAATGACGGAGTCAAAGTCCGTTGCCTTACCACTTGGCGACAGCCCATTATTTAGCTTAAAAGGCAAACTCTTGCGAATTTGCCTTTTAAGCCTTGTGGGGTGGCTGATGGGATTCGAACCCACGGTCTCCAGTGCCACAAACTGGCGCGTTAACCAACTACGCTACAGCCACCATATGCAAGGAAAATGGTGCGCCCAAAGGGACTCGAACCCCTGGCCCACTGCTTAGAAGGCAGTTGCTCTATCCACCTGAGCTATGGGCGCAAATACAGTAGTCCCACCGGAAACACAGCTTTACAATGCTGCTTTAATATATTACTATAAATGCATAGCAAAAGTCAATACCTAAAGCACTAATACTTTAGGTTTAATTTTTTTATTTATTCTTGACTTATCATATTCTTGCCGTATAATCTATTTAGAATATTATTTAAATAGATTGGTGGTGTTAATTATTGGCTTTCCTGAAACGTTTAAGGCACTATCTGACCCTATAAGGCGCGAAATTCTCGTGATGTTAAAGCACAAAAAAATGTCTGCCGGAGATATTGCCGCGAACTTTAATGTAACGGGTGCTAATATTTCTTATCATTTGTCACAGCTTAAAAAAGCCGATTTAATATTTGAAACGAAGTACAAAAACTTTGTTTTCTATGAGCTTAATACCTCGCTGTTTGAAGAAATTATGCTATGGATTTCGCAATTTAACGGAGATGAAAGTAATGAAAAATAAAAAGATTTTATTATGGATTTTGGCTTTTTTGCCAATGCTGATAACTTTGATTGCTTTGCCTACATTGCCGAATATTATTCCTGCACATTTTGGATTTGATGGCAGTGCCGATAGATGGGGCAGCAAATATGAGCTGCTAATATTACCGATAATTACGCCGATATTTATTGCAATAATGGCGGCAATAGGCAATTATGCAAAAAAGCAAAAAAATAGCACGGCACAAAACGAAAAAGTGCTGAATGTTGTTAATTACATTATTGCTATCATTTATAATGCGATGACTTGTTATTTTTTGTATGTTTCGTTTAGCGGACTTGATAATTTGCATAAAACTGATATTGACGGTATGAGAGTTTTGGGAATTGTATTGAGTGTGTCGTTTATATTTTTAGGTAATATATTGCCTAAATGCAAGCAAAATGCGCTTATTGGCATACGCACTAAATGGACTCTTGCAAACAAAACAGTATGGTATAAAACGCATCGGCTTGGCGGAGTAATAATGGCGTGTTTTGGCGCTGTTTCCGCTATTTTATGCCTTACTGTTTTAAGCGGAATGTCCGCAATATTTTTCGTATCAATCGGTATGATGATAATAACAATACCAATTATAATTTACTCGTTTGTAATATATAAAAAAGAGGTTTTAAATGAAAAAGATATTTAAAAATGCAGACAATAAACGAATAGTGATTTTTTTATTGCTAACATTTATAATTACATATGCCTTTGAAATCGGCATAGTATGGCAGCTTGCAAATTCTGCTGATGCAGCATTGCAATCGCTCACTAAAAGCGTGATTAGCTTTATGATGCTTTTACCTGCTTTGTGTGTGATAATCACAAGATTTATCACTAAAGAAGGATTTACAGACGCATATATCAAGCCAAATTTTAAAGGCAATATTAAATATTATATTTTAGCTTGGCTTGCGCCTGCTGTGCTAGTTTTGTTTGGTGCAGTGGTGTATTTTATGATATTTCCAAATAAATTTGATATTAATATGGGCTATATGTCCTTGATTTTTTCATCAGCAGGAGCAAATCTTACTTCTGCACAGCTTCGCACCACTGCAATATCACAGATAGTTACAGGTATTGTGCTTTCACCTATTCTGAACATTGTTTTTTGCTTTGGCGAAGAATTGGGATGGCGAGGATATTTATTACCTAAAATGTCGCAAAAATTTAAGCTTGTGCCTATGTTATTAATCAACGGATTAATATGGGGCTTATGGCACGCACCTATCACTATTATCGGACATAATTATGGTGTTGGATATTGGGGTTATCCATTTACAGGCATATTGGCAATGTGTGTTTTTTGCACTGTAATAGGTACTTTATTATCGTATCTTACTGTTAAAACACATAGCTGTATACCTGCCGCCATTGCGCACGGCAGCTTAAACGGGCTGGCATCTGCGGCGGCATTGTTTACATCGGACGGCGGCAATCCTTTTATAGGGCCTATCCCTACGGGCATAATAGGCGGCATAGGATTTATTATTGCAGCAGTAGCAGCAGTGATATTAATGAGAAAAGCAAAGCTTAAAAATACATAAAAAAGGCAGCTTAGTAAAATGAAATTCTTTTACTAAGCTGTTTTTTAATATTTATTATATAGCAACTTGTGCTTTTTCAAAACATTTACATATCAAAGAAAGCTGCTATATAATTATTTCGCAGTTATTTTCAATTTTATACTCATCAAAATATCGCTGCTCCATCGGTATCCAAGTATTTATAAAGCGCTCGTGCATTTGAGAGCCGTTGCGTACCATTATACGCTCGCTTTGCGCCTTTGCATCTATATGTAAAAACACGCGCAAATCGTAAATATTTTTAAAATACGGATGTAAACTATATGAGCCTTCTATTATTACAGGTAAAAGCGCACACACTTTTGCAGTTTTGTTTATTTTCATCAAGCTGCAGTCAAAAATATTATACGTAAAATCTTTTTGTGTCGGCAAATTATCAAGCACTTCGCTTTTTAGCCGTTCGTAATCAATATTGCCGCCTATTTCACTTAGCCTACTGACAGTGCGCTTTTCTTGCGGCAAAAAAAAACTATCTGCGTGTACCACACTGCAAGGATAAATATTTGATAATAATTGTGCCACAGTAGTTTTGCCTGCGGCGGCATTGCCGTCTATACCTATAATTGGCGCGCACTTTTTTTGCAAAAGCTTATCTATGGCGATAAATATTTTAAGATATTTACAGTATTCAATATCTACCACTCTATATGACGGACTATATGCTTTGCGATATTCGGCGCTATGGCTCTCTACAGGGCAGTCTTTCGCTTTATATTCGTCAACATATTCGCGCAATGCAGTGTGGCTTATCTTTATTTTAGATGCCTTTGCAAGCTCCATCGCCTTATCGAGCTTTGCGCACAATCCGCTAACTGTCCCCTTTTGCCTTGCGCTCGCTGCAAACATTCGAAAAAGCGTAGACATCGACAGCCCTGCTTTTCGTGCATCACCTATATTAATACGGCAATTTCCGTCACCTATTTCTTCATAAAGTGTACCGCAAAGCTTTGCATTATCCCATTCATCAGATAAAAAATCTCTTGCTGCATCAAAGTCTTGTATTAAATGTCCGCAGCCAAATTCGCTTTGATATGCAAGCTTTACTATATCTTTAGGTTCTAAATTTGAATAAATTTTGTCTGCATTAATTAAGGCTTTTTCAAAATCCATTTATTATCCTTTCGTTACTGCCTTACGATTTAACATATATATCAGCATAATTGCCGCTGTAATTGACATTATTGCGCCAAACACGAACGGCACTGCCGCGCCGCAAAAATCCCATAAAAATCCTGCAATTACGCTTGCCGGCAGCAAAGCTACACCTACAAGAGTGGATTGCAAGCCAAGCATTGTACCTTTTAGTTCGGGAGGCGCTATCTCCGAAATAAACGCGCGCTCCACTCCTGCTGTCATCGCAGTAAAAAGACCGTACAGCATAAAAACAACTACCATCATTGCGCTGCTTTTAGCTAATGCAAACCCTATATATACAATTGCAAACATTATATAGCCGGAAAGCAATACCTTTTTTCTGCCTATTTTGTCTGATAATTTGCCAAACGGCACACAAAAAATTGCGGATATTACATTGTACAAAAGATATAAAAGCACCACATTTGTATCGGTAAATCCTACACTTTTAGCTCTGAGCAATAAAAATGTATTGGAAGAATTACCAAGCGTAAATACAAATGTAATAAGCAAATACAGCTTCAAATCCGTGTTTAATTTATGTACGTTTTTCCAAAACGACTCACGCTTTATTTCTTTGTGCTGAGCTTTGTTTTCTTTTACGAGCAGCAAAGCCACCAGCCCAAATATTGCCGGAAAAATAGATATTACAAATATGAGCTTATAGTTTATTATGCCGCCTGCACTGCGCAGTAAAAAATACGACAGCAATATACCGAATGCCGAGCCTGCCATATCAAATGCCTTATGTATTCCATACGCTTTACCTATTTTGCCTTTATCCGCGCTTTCGTTTACAAGTACATCGCGCGGCGCTGTGCGGATACCTTTGCCTATTTTATCTATTACTCTTGCGGCTAATATTCCTCCCCAAGAGGAAGCCACAAGCAAAGCTATTTTATACAGCAAAGCAGAAGCATATCCGCCAAAAGCAATTGCTTTTTTACTTTTACCTTTATCTGTAATATATCCCCCAAACACCTTTAACAAGCTTGCAATGCTTTCGGCAATGCCTTCAATTACACCTACCATAGCAGGTGTAGCGCCAAATACAGCCGTAAGATATAACGGTATCAGCGGATATACCATATCTGTGCTAACGTCGCTAAAAAAGCTTACTAATCCCAGTAAATACACGTTTTTCAATGCTAAGACTTCTCTCTGTTAAATTAAATATCATACGCAAAATATTTTGCGTATGATATTTAATTATAACAACATTCAATTTATTTGTATACACATTGCATTTGTAAATTTTTTGTAAAAACCCTGAATTTTCGCTATTATTTCAATGCGTTCAGCTTTTGTAAATGCACTTCAATCTCCGCATAATAAGTGTTTAAATTTCGATAATCTTTACTGCGTAAAGCTTCTACAATACAGCAAATTTCGTGATATAGCGGTGTAAGCCCCATATTGCCTGTAATGCCTTTTAATGTATGTGCATATTCAAATGCTCCGTCATAATCATTAATTTCCAGAGATTTTTTTAATTGAACAAAAGCCTCGTCCTGTAAAAAGTTGTCGAAACAAGTTTTATATAAATCCACATCATCTAAAAACCGTCCCATTGTACCGTCAATATCTGCACCGTATACTTCTAATTTTTCAAGCAATCTATCCATTATCAAAATCTCCTTCTTTCGACATTAACTCGTATAAAGTATTGTATAAAAGTTCTGAATCTATAGGCTTTGCCAAATGCGCATTCATACCTGCTTTTTTGGATTTATCCACATCTTCATCAAACGCATTTGCCGACATTGCGATAATCGGCACTTTTTTTGCCCATTCACTGTCTAAAGCACGAATGCTTTTTGTCGCTTGCAGTCCGTCCATTACCGGCATTCTTATATCCATCAAAATAGCATCATATGTATGCTCCGGTGCATTTACAAACATCGCAAGCCCTGCTGCACCGTTTTCCGCCACTTCCACAGTGGCTTTTTTAAATTCAAGCAATTTTTTTGCAACTAATACGTTTAAATGATGATCTTCTACAATCAAAATTTTCTTTTTACTGAAGTCAAATGTTTCAATGGGTTCTTTATTATAATCAGTTTCGGGCGATTTGCCAAAGCCTGTATAAATATAAAGTGGAATTTTTACTTTAAAAATAGTACCCTTTCCTAATTCGCTTTCCACAAAAATATCTCCGCCCATAAGCTGTGCTAAGTTTTTGGATATTGCAAGCCCGAGTCCGCTGCCGCCGTAACTACTGGTAGCGCCAATATGCTCTTGTGAAAACGGTTCGAAAATATTCGGTAAAAAAGCTTTTCCTATTCCAATACCTGTATCACTTATTTGAAAGCACAGATTTATTTTGCTCTCGTTTTTATCTATCGGATAAATATCGAGACGTACAATGCCTCCCTTAGGTGTAAATTTAACGGCATTTGAAAGAATATTAATTAAAATTTGCTGAAGGCGTATTCCATCGCCCATATAGCTATTATCACAGTTGTCAAATAGTTTTATAATGTATTGCACACCTTTCGCTTGCGCCTGTGTGCCTATAATAGTATTGATTGTATCTGTAAACTGCTTGCAATAAATAACTTCGTTTTTTATTGTTACTTTACCGCTCTCTATTCTCGACATATCCAAAATATCGTTTATCAGAAGCAATAAATACTGTGACGCATAAAGCGATTTTTCAATACTCTGTTGTGCAAGTGTCTTATCATCTAAGCTGTGCAATGCTATTTGCGACATTCCGATAATCGCATTCATCGGTGTTCTTATTTCGTGACTGATACGTGATAAAAACTCCGATTTTGCCGCATTGGCGCGCTCCGCCATATTTACTGCCGCAACTAATTCTTGATTTTTCTTTTCTTGTTCCTGTACTGCTGCTGTAATATCCGTCCTCGTCATCAATATGCTTGCGAACTCACGATTAATATAACTAAATCGCAGTTGTTTTTGCATAATGTCTTTTTTATCATTTAAAACTCTATAAAAGACATTATATATGCCATTTTCATCAAGATTTTTGATGATATTTTCCATTGTTACTTCCTGTACCGCTCTATCAACGTCTTCAGGAAAAATGTAACTTCGCAAATAATCTTGTGTTTCTTCTTCAAAATTTTCGCTTTCGTACGCATATGCGTTTGCATTATTTGTTTCACTATACCTTACCGCGGTATTTCGTTTTGCATCTATTACCACCAAAAAATCGTAATCTGATTTTACAATAGCATTCATTATGTTTTGCATTGTTTTTTCATTGGTAATATTAGTGGAATACAAAAAGGCAACAATTTCATTTGTTTCCATTTGCTTCATCATATGCGCCGTCATAATAGTCCAATATCTACGTCCTTTTATGTTTCTTGTAAGCTCCATAGATAAAGTAGTTTCGCCATTCGCAAAACGTTTAATTAGCTCATCTCGATTAAATACAGCCGCACACTGCTGTACTTCATTAGGTACTAGCTCTTTATATACTTGGTTAAAATAATCTTGCACTGTTTTAGCGGCGCTCATATTTTTGGTTACTTCATCAAAAATACTTTTATAATCCAGTATAATATTTTGAGTTAAATTCACATTGATAGATGCCATAGTTGCCTTTTGCATCGCTTCTCGATAAGACAATTCGTCTATATAACGCTTTTCCGCTTCTTTTTCTTTGGTAACGTCACGTCCCACGCAAAACGCTTTTATTGGCTTTCCGTCTTCATCGAAAACGTTTGTATATTGTACCCGTTCACACCAAAATTCATCGTCCTTATTTTCACGTATCCAAAGATCTGCGGTAGCATCTGCATCTCCATTTTTCAAGCTTTTAATCATATTGAAAAACAAGACTGCACTATCATCTCTAATATGCCCCTCCGCCACTACAGAATAACTGTAATTTTCTATCACAGTATTTTCAGGATGTACTTTTGGCGACTTTGAAAAAATAGTCATAGTATCAGCATTATAATCGTATTGCCAAATATTAATATTAGATGACTTTATCGCCATAGCATAGCGCAATTCGCTTTCGCTCAGTGCATACTGCGCCTTGATTTGCTCGTTTAAATCTGTAAAAACCGTGTATAAAATCAGCCTGCCATCATTTGCTTCCGCCACTTGCCCCGAAACGCGCATCCAGTGATATCCGCCGCCTTTTTGCAGTACTCTATGATTATATTCAAATTTAGTATTGTTATCATAAGCTGTTTGCACGGCATTAATCAAACCCTGTACGTCGTCCGGATGAAACACATCTAAAGTAGATTTTTTTGTAGCTTCGTGATATTCTTCTTTCGTCATACCACATAATTCATATACCCCATCACTGACAAAAATAAGATCAAAAGTATCATTCCAAAGATACATACCTACTCCGCCCGGAATGGAATTAATAAGCGTTTCGTATTTTTTTGTTCCTAAAAGAATTTCTTCTTCCATTTGTTTTCGCTTTGTTATATCAGTGTAATACGCAAATATAATTTCATTGCCATTTTCATCATAAGAATGTGTGGAATTTTGATTAATCCAAATTAAACTGCCATCTTTTTTTACCGCGCGATAAGAAATTTCATAGGGTTCCGATTTGCCCATTCTTTCATCCGCTGCGGCTTTCAATCTTTCTTTGTCGTCGCTTAAAACAAAATTCCACGCTGAATAGTCATATTCGCTTGCGAATTTATCAAAATCATCAAACCCCAGCATTTTTACAAATACATCATTTGCAAAAAGTATTTCAAATTCGGAATTTGCCGCCACAATCATCTGCCCAATCGGTAAAGACAAATCCCTGAAATCGGATTTTATTTCAGAGAGATTTTTCATCAAATTCGCCCTCCTTTTTTAAAAAATTTTGTATTGTTCGATACAAAATCTCCGGTTCAATAGGCTTTGCTAAGTGCGCGTCCATACCTGCTATTTTTGTTTTTTCAATATCTTCTTCAAACGCATTTGCGGTCATTGCAATAATCGGAATGGTTTTAGCATCTGTTTTGCGCATTTGCCTAATGGATTTTGCCGCTGTTAACCCGTCCATAATCGGCATTCTTATATCCATCAAAATAACGTCAAAATATTTGCTTGGTTTTTGCGCAAATATTTCTATTGCGCGCAGCCCGTTTTCTGCTACCTCCACCTCCAAATGCTTGTTGCTTAACAGCTTTTTAGCAACTTCAATATTTAACAAATGGTCCTCTACCAACAAAACGCGCTTTCCTGTAAAATCGTAATCCATACGTGTAATTTGATTTGATGCTCCGCTTTTATCGCTGTATATTTTTTTGAATGCCGAGCAGAGCGAAGATTTAAACAGGGGTTTTGTAATAAGCATATTTACTCCTGCTTTTTTCGCCTCCACTTCAATTGCGGCCCAATCGTATGCTGTCATAATTATAATGGTAACTTCCGGCCCTAAAATTTTGCGTATTTCGCGAGCGGTTTCTATACCGTCCATATCCGGCATTTTCCAGTCCACAATAATAATATCGTAGTTTTCTTTCTTGGCGCATTTATTGCGTACAGCTTCTACTGCTTTTGCTCCCGATACTACAAATTCGGCATTCATACGCATATCTATTAATATTTCTTGTGTATGACGACAGATGATTATATCGTCATCTACAATTAATGCTTTAAGATTTTCAAACTGAATTTCGTTTTTTTGATTTTCTGCCGATTTAACTTTTTCGGAAATTCCAAGCTTCACTTCCACCACAAACTCACTGCCTACACCTTCAATGCTATTGACACTGATTTTTCCATCCATTAAATCCACAAGATTTTTACATATAGCAAGCCCTAACCCCGTACCCGAATATGGTGTAGTAGTGCCTGTATGCGCCTGCTCAAACGGCTCGAAAAGATATGGTAAAAAGTTTTCATTAATTCCTACGCCTGTATCATTTATTATAAATTTCATCAGTGCTTCATCATTACTTATTTTTTCTTGATGAACGATAAACTGTACTTTACCGCCTGTACTTGTAAATTTAATAGCATTTGAAATAATATTAACCAAAATCTGCTGAAGCTTCATAGCATCGCCGATATAATCATCTTGCGTAAAGCTTGTGATTATCGCTTCATATTCCACACCCTTTTGTTGTGCCTGCGCGTTGCAAATGCTATTAATTCCATTGATAAACTCTTCAAACGGAATAATTTCACGGCGAATAAATATTTTTCCACTTTCTATTCTGGACATATCTAAAATATCATTTATTAGAGAGAGTAAAAAGCGCGCCGAAATACCTACTTTCGATAGATATTCCGATACTTGTTCAGGATCGTTCACACTTCCTGCTGCTAATGCAGACATACCAATAATGGTATTCATCGGCGTGCGAATTTCGTGGCTCATACGCGATAAAAACTCTGATTTAGCAGCATTTGCTTGCTTTGCCGCCAATAGCGCATCTCGCAACGCCTCATTTTTTCTTTGCTCATCATTATATATATCTGTTATGTCTGACCTTGCCACAATTATTTTTTTTCTCGGCTTATCAAGATAAGAAAACTGTAGCTTTTTGTGGCTGATACTTCCATCACTTTCTTTTACTCTGCAATACGTAGTATATGTTTTTTGTTTTTCAAGCTGCTCGAATAAATTTTGGTACGACATATCGTGAATATTTTGTTCGATATCTTCTTCCACTAAAAAGTTTTTTGCAAACTGTCGCACTTCATTTTCGTAATTACTTACATTAAATGCAGGTAAAGGAGTGTTACTTACCGTTTTTGCAAATATTGTGTATTTGTCTGTTATAGCATCTAATAATGCCAAATAATCGTAATCTAAATTTACTACCGAATCCACTATTGCTCGTTCATTTTTCTTCTGATTAATATCAAGAGCATAAATATATGCTTCAATATCACCGTTTTGCGGATTTTGAAACATATCCAATTCTATTTTAATCCAAATAATATTATTTGCGTTATAATTTATATAAGATTCTTTAATAAAGCTGGTTTTTCCATTGCCATATTCCTTTAATAAGTTTTTTCTGTTGAATATTTGCTTGTATTCATTCAAATCGTCTGTATCCATATGTGTAAGATATTCACGTCTGAAAAATTCGTCAACTGTACCATCGCCATTAAAGTTTAATATAGTGGTAATATCACTTATGCCATCTTCACAAATATTCTTCGTTAAATTCATTTTAAAAGAACCGATTACATCTTTATTATGTACTTTTCTCCATTTTATTTCTTCATTATATCTATTTTCCAATCTTATTCTATCTGTAATATTTATCGCTGTTCCTATAGCTTTGTACGGTTTGTTATTTGCATCAAAAATATTCGTATATGATATTTCATACGATAACCAGTCGCTTTTTTCTTTATTCCACCATCTGCATACTTTTTTTACTGTTTTCTCTCCTGCATATAATCTGTCGAACATTTCTTTTACGTCAGGCAAATCTTCCTGATTGAACGAGCTTGTACTTTTCGAAATTTCACTTAATATATTATGAATAGAGCCAATACCATCACATACTTTAAATTGCGTAGCATTGTTTAAATTGTAAATGCTTTTGCTTGCAAAATCAAATGTCCAAATAGAAACACCGCATTGCTTTACTGCTTGTATATAAGCATCTTCAATTCGCTCAGTTAAATCGTTGTTTTGCCTTTCATCTTGTTTCATAATTATTTGTCTCCTCAATGTACGAATTTATATTTTCAAGTCTCGATACATCAACTGCAAGCTCCAGATGAACCATAATTCCATTTTGGTCAATATTTTTTCCTCTCAACAAATATACCTGCTGATTAGTTGGGTGTTTAAAAATTCGAGTGTACACCTTATCATCAGTCATTTTCGGTAACGAACACAATTCACACGGACTGTTTCTGTTCATTAGCGCTTCATAACATTTTTTACCTGTACAGCTTTTTTGTGTAATTCCCATAGCATTACATAAATTTTCATTTATATATAAAAGCTCATATGTGTCTTTATTGCAAGCATAAATACTGTCATTTATAATATCGAAAACACTTTGTGCATCATTAATCCATTTTGCTATTAAAGTATCTGCTGATTTATTTCCGTATACAGAAACGGTATTTCTACCTTGACATTTAGCGCTGTACAATGCTTTATCAGCACTCTTATACAGCGCATCAAAGGTATTAATCTGCTCAGAAGTAATTGCAATACCAATTGAGCAAGTAATATCCGTGGTTTTTCCATCAATAATAATATCAGCTGTGCTTGCGCAAAATTCAAATGCGTTGTTTTCTATTTGCTTTATATCTGCAATATCGCCTACGAAAACCGCGAATTCATCTCCACCCATTCTTGCCACAATATTATCTGCTTGCACAAAATTACGAAGCTTATCGGCAATTGCACAAATTACTTTGTCACCGTAGCTGTGTCCGTAAGTATCGTTAACGCTTTTAAAATTATCAATATCAAGCATTATCATAGCGCAAATATCTGTAGCATTTAATAAGCGCTGCGACATCATTTCTTCAGCACTTGCGCGATTAATAAGACCTGTCATACTATCTGTTTTTGCTTGCTGCGACATATCGTTATATTCTTCCACCATTTTTTGGAAGCGTCGATTAGACTCCAGCACATTTGCCACTCTGCGCGTTACTACCTCTGGTATAAACGGCTTTACGATATAATCATCAGCGCCAAGCGAAAAAGTGCTTATTTGCTGCTCTTGGCTATCATCTGCTGTAATCATTATCACAGGAATAGCATCAAGCTCCGATTGAGTTTTTTTGTACTGTAAAAATTCTTTACCGTCCATAACAGGCATTCCGATATCCAATAAAATTATATCCACCTGATTTGGATTTTGCTTTAAAATACTGATAGCCTTTTCGCCGTTTTCAGCTTCTAAAAACGCAAATTTTTCGCACAAAATTTTCTTTAACACTATGCGATTAATCGCAGCATCGTCTACTATTAAAATAGTGTGCATTCCTTTATTATTCCGTTTCCACGCAGATTTGTATTTTTGAAGCTCCGTATCCAGCTCCCTACGCATTGTAATATCTGTTAGCTCACCAACTAAAATATGCTTATCCCCTACATTGGAAATATATTTCAGCATAGTATGTATCCATATCGGCTTACCGTTCACACTATGCCGCTTATAATCGCATTGAGTAGGCTTTTTCGTGCTAACGCAGGTACCAAATGCCTTTAGTACAGATGCCTTAAATTCATCTTCAATAACCATTAATAAATCCTGCTCTTTTGTAAGCATATCCTCGTGTCCGAGTAGCGCAAAATAAGCTTCGTTTACCCTCACTATTTCAACGTTATTTCCTAAAATTTCATAAATTACCGATGCTTGTAAAGTACTGTCAAACGATTGCTTCATCTCCGGATTTAAGAAAAATAAATCATTATAGCAAAAGTTTTTATTGCTGTTTTCTTCAAGTATTTGGTGACTGAGCAATAATCGCATAGAAAGATGCTCGTATTCCCTAATTGTCATCGGCTGCGCAAAATAAAACCCTTGTACAAAATC
>JAVWEG010000008.1:0-43650 GCA_036641735.1 Oscillospiraceae bacterium | reverse complement strand
ATTGCGCCTGCCATATCAATGCAAGTAGAGGGTACCGAAATATCAATAGTGAGGCCCGTGAGCTGTGCAATGGCATTTACATAAGAAGCCGCCATTATATTGCCTATCTCTTGCAATGCAGACATTGCCATCTCGTCCACTTCCGAAAAATCGTGCAGCTCTTGCCCAAGCAGTGCATTTAGCACCGTATGGGTAAAATCTTTTTCAAGTAGGAACATCATCATTCCGTTTACATCGCCTTTTAGCGTAAACATAATACCCACTATCATATTTTCAGGGCCGCCAAGCAAGTCCGTCACCTGTTTGTATTCCAATATGCTAATTGTAGGTACTGTGATATTTACTGCCTTTTGCAGCATACTGGACAGCGATGTTGCCGCATTGCCTGTGCCGATATTGCCTATCTCACGCAGCACATCAAGCTGCATACTGTTTAGCTCCCTATAATCTTTTAGTGCCATAAGTTAATGTCCTTCCTGTCGGTAAATCATTATAATAATCAGTACAAATATATTTTATCTGAGATTGTTTACCATTTCATCTATTTGATCCGCCGTTTGCACCATTTTTGAATTTAGCTGAAACGCACGCTGTGCCGTCATCATTTCCACCATTTCTTCTCCGAGGTCTACCGATGAGTTTTCGAGTGTATACTGCTTTACAACATTCTGCGTGCTGTTCGCTTTTTGAGCTACACCCTTGCCGGATACCGCCGTCTCTCTAAAGCAGCTGCCATTTGCAGGTGAAAGCCCGAAAGGATTGGAAAAATTATATACACCAAGTCTTTTGTCCAGCCCTGTAACTACAGGTAAATTGTTTTTTATTTCAAGCGTTATCGGCCTGCCGTTTGCATCAAGCACTCTGGCATTATCATTTGTTACAAGATATGCTTTATTGCCGTCTAAAGATATATCAAACGCACCGTTGCGCGTATATTCGCGTTTGCCGTCTTTTTCCACTGCAAACAGTCCGTCTCCCTCTATGGCAAAATCAAGCGGCATATCCGTGCTTACAAAGCCTGCTTGCCCATACATCACCTCTGTAGAGCCTATCTTTACTCCGTGGCCTATAAGGTCTGCGTTCGGGCCTCCCGATATAGCATTTACATCAGTATTTGCAGCAGCTCCCGCCGGAGTTTCGGGATAGTTTTTGTGCGTATTCATACGCGTATACATAAGGTCACTAAACGATGCCGTTTGCTTTTTATATCCGTATGTGCCAACGTTTGCCATATTATTGCCCGTGACGTTTAGTCTTTCTTGAAATGATTTCATTCCTGCTATGCCTGAATAAAATGCTATACTCATACTTTAAGCCCTCCTTATACGCTTCCCAAATTTACTGCTTTTTGATTAATTTGGTCTATCATTGTAAGCGCCTTGCTGCAAGATTGGAAGCTTCTTTGCGTTTCCATCATAAGCGCCATTTCGTTATTGTAATCCACATTTGAGCCTTCGTATACAAACTGCGCTGTATTTGGCGTTGTTACAGGCACAAGCTCACCTTCTGCCACATACATTCCATTTGCGTATTTTGGCAATGTAGTTCCCTCGGCAGGTGCTTGTATAAGCAATGTATCCACAAGCTTACCCTTGTCGTCATATACTGTGCCTTGAGAATCTACGCTAAATCCTGCTCCGCCTATCTTAATATCGCCTTTTATGCCCTGTACTCTGCCTTGATCTGGCAATATCAAAAAGCCTTCTGCATCTATATTAAAATGTCCGTTACGCGTAAGATACTGCTGTCCGCCATCTTTAGCTACTGCAAAATATCCGTCTCCTTGAATAGCTATATCGTAAGGACTATCCGTCTGCATTAGCTGCGTCGCATTAAAATCAGACACTATATCCTCCACCATATTTACAGGTGCGCCTTTGCCGATAGCGGTTTCTTTGTTGCCCTCTTTGCGTATCATAAGCTCCTGCTCAAACGTAGTGGTAACCACTCGCTCAGACTTAAATCCGGGTGTTTTACCATTAGCCATATTGTTGGCAATCGCATTTAACGAACGCTGACGCGTCATCATTCCCGATGCCAAAGTATAAAAGCCTCTATTCATAATATCACCCTTTCATATATGCTTCTAATTTAGTACGTAGCTTTAATATTGCTTTTGCTCTTGTTTGGCACACGCGTGCTTCACTAACCTTTATTATATCAGCTATTTCAGCTAATTTCAAATGTTCATAGTAAGATAAAGAAACAACTAAGCGTTCTCGCTCGTTAAGCGAGTCTATCCCCTCGGCAAGCACTCTGCGCAGCTCCCTACGCATTAAATTTGCCTCAGGCAAACGCTCTTCGCCCTCAGGGCTATCATCAGCCGAGTCGTCTTGAATAGTACTTTGCAGCAACATTTCAAACGACAGCATCACGGAATTAGACATCTCTCTGTAATGCTTATTTACAAATGCCTCGTCCTCGCCTATATGGTCTGCCAATTCTTTGGTAGTAGGCTCACGCATAAGGCTGCCTGCCAGCTCATCATAAGCGGCATTCAAGTCTCTGCTGGTTTTGCGCACACGGCGCGGCAGCCAATCCTGCTTGCGCACAAAATCTATATTGGCGCCTTTCACTCGCATAAATGCGTAGCTTTCAAATTTCATTCCCTTAGTAGGATCATACTTTTCTATACATTCAATAAGTGTAAGATAGCCTTGATTTACTATATCCTCAATTTGTGCATACGATGATGTAATGCCGCGCATTTGCGCCGCCACCGTTTTTGCGATATATCCATATGCCACCACTAGCTCATTGCGCAAATCTATATCTCTTGTGGCAAGATAAAGGTCTAGCTTTTCGTGAAGCAACCGCACTTTTTCGCTTTGCTCTGCTGTTTTTTCGTTCTCAAAATCTACAGCCTCGTCTATTTCTTCACTTTCTGTCACTGCCATTATCTCGCCTCCTTTGCTATGCTGATTTATTGCAAAATATATTATATTTACGCAAGCTCTATATTCCCAAGCGCTTGTATCTGTATATTCGCATCTATTTCATTGAACGACAATACCACTATATTAGGATAAAACTGGTCTATCAATTTTTTGTAATACAGCCTTACTATTGGAGACGTAAGCACTATCGTATGCTGCACAAGCTCTTTTATCTTGTCTATCTGCACACTGCTTGCATTCATAATATTTTGTATCACTTGCGGCTCTAAAGCAAGATACGATCCTGTCTCCATCTTTTTTACAGCGCCCATTATTGTGTTTTCGATAGCTGCATCAAGTGTGATTACCTTTATTTGCCCAGCCTCTGCAAAGCGATGGCTGATAGTACGTTTAAGCGCCTGTCGCACATATTCGGTAAGCATATCCGAGTCCTTTATAGAAGTACCGTAATCACCGAGAGTCTCTAAAATCGTAGCCATATCCCGTATAGGCACACTCTCGCGCAATAGATTAGACAATATTTTCTGCAATTCTGCCACGGTGATAATATTCGGTATAATATCACTTACTATCGACTCATTTGTTTTGCGAAGATTTTCAAGAATATTATTTGTCTCTTGCCTGTTCAATAGCTCGTATGCGTGCTGACGTATCACCTCTGACAAATGCGTAATTATCACGCTTGTCGGATCTATCAATGTATAGCCTGCTACCTCTGCTTTAGCTTTTTTATCTTCGCTTATCCATTTTGCAGGTATGCCAAATGCAGGCTCTATTGTATCTATGCCGTCTATAGGCTCTGCTGCGGAATCAGGCGCAAGCGCCAAAAAATGGTCCATCAGCACATCGCCAAGTGCCACCTGCTCGCCCTTAAACTTGATAGAATATTGGTTCGGATTAAGCTGCCCCGAGTCCTTTAGCCTTACACTTGGCAGCACCATACCCATTTCCATTGCAAATTGCTTACGAAACATTACCACTCTATCCATAAAGCTGCCGCCCGATGCTTCGTCTACAAGCGGTATTAAGCTGTATCCAAACTCCATTTCCACTTGCTCTACATTTAAAAGCCCATAAACATTATCAATGTTTTTATAGTAGGAAACCTCGTTTGTCACTTCCTCCGCCGGCGCTTCGGCAGCTACTGCCTGCTCCTCCAAGCCCTGCTTTTGTTTTTTTATCAGTACTAATCCTAAGCCTATCAGCATTGCAGATACTGCAAGCACCTGCGGCGCAGGAAACCCGATAAAAATAAGCGTAGACATTACTCCGCCTGCAAGCACAAGCACCATTGGCTGTGATACAAATTGCTTTAATATGTCCTTGTTAAGGTCAGATTCCGATGCAGAGCGCGTCACAATCATACCCATTGACATTGATATCAAAAGTGCAGGCACTTGGCTCATAAGCCCATCGCCTACAGTGGCAGTGGAATAAAGCTGAATAATCTCCTGAAACGTACCTACTTGATTGATAAATCCCATTATCACGCCACCGATAAGGTTAATAAACGTGACAATTATGGAGATTATCGCATCTCCCTTTACAAACTTGGACGCACCGTCCATAGCTCCGAAAAAGTCGGCTTCACGCTGTATTTTTAAACGGCGCGCACGCGCTTGCGTTTCGTCTATAAGCCCCGAGTTAAGGTCTGCATCTATCGCCATCTGCTTGCCGGGCATAGCATCAAGGGTAAACCTTGCGGATACCTCTGCTACACGCTCTGCACCTTTAGTAATTACCGCAAACTGCACGATTACTATAATCAGGAACACTACCATACCTACTACGATATTGTCCTGTATAACAAATTTACCAAATACCTCTATTACTTTGCCTGCATAGCCGTTATCCATAAGAATATGGCGCGTGGATGATACGGTGAGCGACATACGCATAATAGTAGTGATAAGTAAAATTGACGGGAAAATCGAGAATTGGAGCGGTTCTGTAATATACATAGTAGTGAGCAAAATAACGAACGAGATTGCAAGATTAAGCACAAACATCATATCCAGCAGCACAGTAGGCAGCGGAATAATCAGCATAAGTATAATGACAACCACAAAGATTGACACCACGTTATTTAATATACTTACTCGCTTCAATGTTTCATTCCCTTTTCTTTCAAACTATATACAAACGCCAGCACCTCTGCCACAGGCCCGTAAAACTCTACAGGGATTTCTCTGTCTACGTCCACAGCGGCATAAAGCCCTCTTGCCAGCGGTACATTCTCCACCATTGTAATCTGGTTTTCCTGCGCTATTTTTACAATGCGCTGTGCCACATAATCTGCTCCCTTTGCCACAACAAGCGGCGCACGGTTTTTATCGGCATTGTAGCTTATCGCTACAGCATAGTGCGTAGGGTTACGGATTACTACATCAGCCTTAGGTACATTTTCCATCATTCTGCTCTGCGCCATCTTGCGCTGTCGTTGACGAATTTGTCCCTTAATCAGTGGGTCACCCTCTGTATGCTTGTATTCTTCTTTTATTTCTTGCTTCGACATACGCAAATTTTTCTCGTATTGCCACCACTGATATAAATAGTCAGCTCCTGCTAAAACGACGAAAATTGCACCAGCCGTATTTATAAGTGACATTATAAACTCTGCAATTAAAGCTACTGCCGCAGGCGCGTCTGTATCCATAAGCTGTGCAAAGCGCGGCATATATTCCACAAACTTTTTATACACAAGCCACAATACCACAGCCGCTTTTAACGAAGCCTTTAAAAGCTCCACTATTCCGCGTGACGAAAACATTTTTTTAAATCCGTTTATAGGATTAAGATGGCTCATTTTAAATTTAGCGGCAGAGCCTGTAACAAGCATTTTTGTCTGTGCCATTGTTATCACCGAGGATACCAAAATGCACACTAGCACCATAGGCATTGCGGTGATAAGCACTATCTTTATACTCTCAAGAGTTATGGCATTTACATCGGACGGTGTGAGTACTCTATAAGTATTAGACATTGCAAAAAACGTGTAAATACTCGTTTTAAGCTGTTCTACTATAAATGGGCCGAGCGCTTGCAGTGCATAAAAGCTTGCAAACAGCGCACTCACCGCAATTAAATCTTGGCTAAGGAATGTATTACCTTTTTTTCGCTCTTCTTCCTTGCGTTTGGGGGTAGCCTTTTCGGTCTTTTCACCGGCCAATTTTCATTCCCCCTTTGTAACCCGATTTTGCTATATTCTTGCAATTAACCCAGCATTTGTGCCGCTTTTTGTAAATTGTCTAGCATTATCACTATGTAATTATCCATAAATGAGCCTATTATAGGCGCAAGCACAAACATCATTATCAGCCCAAGCCCTTGCTTTAGCTGGAAATTTATTACAAATACCGTTATTTGCGGTACTAGCTTTGTCAATATTCCCATTGCCACTTGCAATATAAACTCCGCCGCCATAAACGGCACTGCCAAGCGAAGCGCAAGAGATATAACTCCTGCAAACATACCAAGACAAAAACGTATTATTTCTGTATTTATAATCACCGCGCCCGGTGCCACAAAATCGAATGTAGAAGCGAAAAGCTGTATCATTGCCAAATGGCTGTCTGTAGCAAAAAAATATCCTATAAACAAAAACGTAAGCAGCTTGCCTGTGATTGATACCTGCATATTTGTACCGGGATCAAATACCTTTGCCATCGACATACCAAAATCCGTATCAAGTAAATCACCTGCAAACAAGAGCATATCGTAAAATATCTGAAACACATATCCTATCACAAAGCCCACAAACAGCTCTTTGATGATAGCCAGTACCATATCTATACCGCTGTATTGCGCAAGATTTGCAATGCTAAGTGTAGGTGCTATTAAAAACGTAAGCACCACTGCCAGTCCCGAGCGCACCATTGCCGGAATATTGCGCCTTGCGAGCAGCGGATTAAATGCCAGCATACCTGCAAAACGCACAAACACGAGCAAGTATACAGACAGTCCTTCCATCGCAATTACCACTGCTGCCTCCTTGTGTTTTATATCATAACGTGGCAATGATAGTGAAAAGCATATTGAAAAAATCTTTCATCACACTAATCATCCATTGTCCCGACATAAGCAAAAGAAATGCTATTACCAGTACCTTAGGTGCAAAGGTGAGCGTTTGCTCGTGTATCTGCGTAGCCGCCTGAAACACCGCTACCAAAAGCCCTATTACAATACTTACTGCAAGCATCGGCCCTGCCAGCTTTAAACAAACGAGCAACGCCTCGCGAAATAAGTCCATTACCTGCCCTTCGGACATTGCCCTTCACCTGCCTTTTACTGTTATCCCATACCAAATCCCATTGCAATAGTACCCATCAACAAGCTCCAGCCGTCTACCAATACAAACATCAATATCTTAAAAGGTAAAGAAATCATTGCAGGCGGCAGCATTACCATACCCATAGACATAAGTACACTGGATACCACTATATCGATAATTAAAAACGGAAGATATAGATAAAATCCTATCAAAAACGCTCGTTCAAGCTCGCTTGTCATAAACGCAGGTACTACTATATTAAGGGGTAGCGTTACAAGCTTATCTGGTGGCTCGTCCTCTGCCAAAAGCGGAAGCTCCGTTTTGGAAAGTGATAAATACAAATTGAGAGATTTTACCTTCGTTTGCTTTAACATAAACTTTTTTATCGGTACTACGCCCTTATCCAGCGCTTCCTGCTGAGTGATATCCCCTGCTTTATATGGAGTATATGCCACTTTATTTATCTCATCTATTACAGGCATCATAATAAATAATGTAAGAAAAAGCGCTAAGCCCACAAGCACCTGATTAGGCGGTGATTGCTGCGTTCCGAGCGCGTTTCGCATAAACGACAATATAATAATAATGCGCGTAAAGCTCGTCATCATCAATAAAATTGACGGCAATAGCGCTATCAGCACAAACATAAACATTACATCAAGAGCGCCCATTGTATTATCGCCTGCTGCGTCCGCGTTAAAATCTATAGTTACTCCGGGTGCCGCGTGTACAGGAATATTTGCAAGCACTGCGCAAAGCGCACCTATACAAAGCACTGCTGCACAAAGCAGCTTTACATTATGTTTTAATTGCTTTTTTGCGGTTTTATTGTCTAAATCGGCAGATTTTAATTTATTGAATATCATCGGTTTTGTCCTCCTTAGCCTCTCGCTTAGAAGGCCATTTGCTCACTGCACTGCGCAGTGCTGTTTTAAAATCCATTGTCTCTACAGCGCTCTTTGCTATAATAAAAGGCTCGTCAGATTCATACTCTGCAAGCTTTTCTATAGCATTATCACTCATAGCTATCAGCATTGTTTTTCCGCCTGCTTTTATCACAAGCAAGCTTTTTTCTCTGCCGATATTTACTCTATCTAATATTTTTATAGAGCCTGATGCGCCTTGTGTTGGCATACGCCTATTAAGCCAGTGCAAAAGATAGTACGCAAGAAACAGCACAAAGCAGAGCGAAGCGAGTACCGTAAGTATCGCGCCAAGCCCGCTAAAAAAATTTTCCATACTGTCCCTCCCAGCTTTGGCAAGCGCAAATATCTTAGCTGCGCTGTTTACTAGCCTAATACCTTAGTAACAGTCTGCAAAATACGGTCGGGCTTAAATGGCTTTACTATAAAGTCAAGCGCACCAAAACGTATGGCATCTACTACCATAGATTCCTGCCCCATAGCGGAACACATTACTATTTTGGCATTCGGATCTACTGCTTTAATTGCTTGCAGCGCCTGAATACCGTCCATATTTGGCATAGTTATGTCCATAATTACTAGGTCAGGTTTTTCTGCTTGATATGTGTCGAGGGCTATTTGCCCGTCACCCGCCTCAATCAAATTGGTAAACCCATTGGCTGTGAGGCTGTTTTTAATCATCATTCTCATAAAAGCCGCATCGTCCACAATCAAAATTTTCTTATCCATAACACTTTTCCTTTCGGTCTTATATTCTATTGCATCTCTTTTTCAAGAGAATTGAGAAGCTCTTTGGTACCTACTATTTCTGTGATACGCACACCAAAATTATCATCTATTACCACTACGTCTCCGTGTGCTATCAGCTGCCCGTTTACTACGATATCTATCGGTGCCCCTGCTTGCTTTTCAAGCTCGATTACAGTGCCTTGAGTGAAACTCATTATGTCCTTTATTTTCTTCTTGGTCTGGCCTATTTCTATTGCCACATCAAGCGGAACATTCATAAGCAGCTCTACGTTTTTGCCCATTATCGGCTCGCCCGACGGCTGCGCTCTGCCAAATTCCGGAAACTGTACGTTTTGCACATTTACAGGCTCACTTGGAGCTTGCTGCATAGGTGACATTCCCTGTGGCGGATAACCATATGGCGGCGGATATCCGGGCTGTGCATATCCTTGCATAGGATACGGTGGCTGAGGATAGCCTTGCTGATATCCCATTGGCGGAGG
Organism: Oscillospiraceae bacterium; assembly: GCA_036641735.1. Taxonomy (GTDB): domain Bacteria; phylum Bacillota; class Clostridia; order Oscillospirales; family Ruminococcaceae; genus JAGPHI01. Next base: position 34,328 of record JAVWEG010000008.1, on the reverse strand, counting down.
ATATTGCCCATATGCTCCTGCTTGCGGAGGATATCCTGTAGGCTGCTGATACGGTGGATAGCCTTGCTGCTGCATATCCTGCGGCTGCGTTACAGGCTGTACCATTCGCGGTGGCTCTGTAATTGGCGGCTGCTGCATTGGCGGCATAGGTGGTGGTGTCGGCTGTACAGGCTGCATTGGTGGCACAGGTGATGGCGACGGCTGTACAGGGGGCTGCATTGGTGGCATAGGTGGTGGCGACGGCTGTACAGGCTGCATTGGCGGCGCAGGTGGTGGTGACGGCTGTACAGGCTGCGTTGGCGGTGCTGATTGTGCAGGATCTACAACAGCGCCGCTGTCACCGTCCGGCATAAACTTCGACACAATCATTTTAGCTAAGTTTACAGGTAAAATACTAATAAACTCAGTATTCATTACACCTTGAATATCCATATTAAACAGCACTGAAATAATATTGGAATCTTCAGGAAGCCCTATAGAGTCTTTAAATGTATGTGTTTCGTCCATAATATTCGCCTGAGGAGTAGAAATATTTACGGGCTGTCCTAAAAACTCTGCCAATGCCGTGGAAGCCGAGCCCATCATCTGGTTCATCACTTCGCACGCGGCACTCATAGATAATTCATCAAACACAAAGGTATCGCTTGGCTCCTCATCTATACCCATTAGCTGATTGAGTATCACTTGCATATCCTTTTGCCTAAACACCATTACATTAGAACCGTCAAGTCCGTCAGTATATGTAATAGTTACTATAATTGCAGGCTCCAGTGCGCCGCAATCTATATCTGCAAGCTTTTCGACATCTACCTTAGGCGTAGTGATAGTCACCATTTTATCCAGCATTGACGATACTGCCGTAGCGGCTGCACCCATACTGATATTTAACACCTCGCCAATAGCGTCTACTTCCATTGCAGAAAGTACTGCATTATTAGTATCCATTCTTGTCTCCTCACTTTGCAAGTAACCTTGCATTTGCTATGCTATGCTATTTACTAACACATACCTGTTATTTTCACTGCTTTATTTGTTTTTACCGAGCCAAGCTTGCCTGTAAACCACGGTGCATCATCTACTATTAGCTTAATATCCGAGCCTACTACCTTTTCAAGCTTTATTACATCATCTACGCGCAAATGCAATATATCGGTAAGCTCCAATTGCACTTCATCAAACACCGCTTTTACAGCTAAGTCCGAATCGTATAACGCGTCATTTATTATTTTTCTATATAATTCTTTACGCGTTTCATCGCTCATTTTTTGTGACATTCTAGCATATTTTGATGTAAAGCTGCGCAACACTTCTTCTAATCCCAATGCAGGTATACATACATCAAATGTCCCTTCAAATTCTTCAAGCTGCAATTTAAACGGTACTATTACCACTATATCCTCAGGCGCATATATTTGTATCAACCGCGGATTTGTCTCTACTGTGTCGAGCGTAACTGTTAAATCTATGTAATCGCACCACGCGTCTTTAATATATCGAGTAAACTTGGAAAAAAGATTGCGCATAATACCCATCTCTATATCGGTGAGATCTCTGTTAAGATTACAAGCCACACCCGAGCCGCCGAGCAATCTATCTATCATAAAAAAGGCAATATTTGCCGACATATCAATCATTATAGTAAATTCATTGATATTATTATCAGTCGGTTTTAAATCCATTATTCCAAGTAATGCCGTATCGGGCAAAGCGTTATTGTATTCGTAATACCTTTGCTCCTCTACAGTCATTACTGTTGCTTCGCTAAATACACGCATTACGCCCGAAAAATATGACGACAACAGCCGCCCCATATTTTCGTGCAAGCTTTCCACATTTCGCAGCTGCTCTTTAGTGAATTTTTTAGGTGAATAAAAGTCGTATTCCTTCACCTTATTTACATCATCGGCTTGCTTGTTTATTTCAACATCGCCGGAGCTCATACCGTGCAGCAGCGCGTCTATTTGGTCTTGCGAAAGTATATCCGGCATTTTTTAGCTCCACCACCTTTAATTTTGGGAATAATTTTGTAATCGCTATTGCTAATTTTTGCCGCTAACCGCTACTTTAATGCTGTCAGCCACATTGTTGCCGTTTTCTTTTGGCTTTGGTTCAGGCACAGTATAATTTGATGTGCTGCCTGCACCCTGCGCCACAGCCGAATTTGTATCGTTTTCGTTTTTTGCTGGCTCACTTTGTACCGCAGAATTGCCGTTCATATCAGGCACCACTATTGTACCCGGAGCTGTTGCATCATCTATTGTATCTGCGCTGAGTACTTTATTAAGTACGGCTTTCAGCTGCTCTGCACTTGCGCCGTCTATTTCGTTTCCGATTATCATTATTTCCACGCGCCTGTTTTTAGCTCTGCCCTCGGGAGTATCGTTAGTATCTCTCGGGAAATTTTTGCCATAGCCGTTGCACATTAGTTTTTTGGGAGGGAAACCCACTGTTTCGTCAAAATACGAAACAATATGCGTAGCTCGCAGCGCCGACAAATCCCAATCACTTACGCTTGAGCCTTTAACCTCGGCAGTATGACCATTTACGCGTACCATCAATATTTGGCTTTCCACATTTGAAATACATTTACCCATAAAGTCCATTATAGGGTAGCTTTCTCTGCGAAGCACAGAGGAGTCTCCATCAAAAAATATATTATTATCAAAACGTATATATACATTTTTGGCAGCATCTTGCTCTATAGAAACGCTGCCTGCCATCTCATTTTCCTCTATATATGCTTTAAGATAATCATACAATTGGTTTAAATCCACAGGCAAATCGTTAATTATATCAGGCTCGCCGAAATTTAGCTCGTCCTCGCCGTTACTTGGCATTACTTGGTCGCCCACAGATGAATTAGCTATTACCACTTGCTGTGGAGTGCCGCTCGCTGTCATTGAAAAAGCTTGCACTAAAATCTTCCATTTGTCTTCATTTACTGTAGACATAGAAAACAGCATTATAAAAAACGTAAGTAAAAGAGTAACCATATCGCCATATGTATCCATCCAGCTGTATCCGCCGCCGGAATCGTGTTTTTTTCTTGCCATATGTCACCCACCTTACTATGCTAATATTGCTATTTGCTGTCTGCCTCGTCCTCTGCTGCTGCACCCTTTTTGCCTTTTTTGCCTTTTTTCTTGGTTTGGATAACAAGCATTTGCAATTTTTCTTCTATAAAACGCGGATTTTCTCCTGCTTGTATAGACTCTACACCCTCGCAGATAAGTACCTTGCAAAGCATTTCTTCATCGTGGCGCACCTTTAGCTTATTGGAAATAGGGCCAAAAAATAAGTTGCCAAGCATAGAGCCATATAATGTAGTAAGCAAAGCCGTAGCCATTGCAGGGCCGATAGACGAAGGATCGGACATATCGGCAAGCATATTTACAAGCCCTATAAGCGTACCTATCATACCAAAGCCCGGTGCAAAGGCTGCACCCTTGTCGTAAAATGAACATACAGACGAATGTCTGTCATCAAGATGGTCAAGCTCACTCTCTAGCAAGCTATGTACCTTTTCAGGCTCTACCGAGTCCACCACAAGCATTAAGCTCGATTTCAAAAACGTATCAGACACCGCCTGAAGCTTGTCTTCAAGAGACAAAAGTCCTTTCATACGAGCTTCTTTGGCAAAACTCACTATTTGTTCAATATACGCATTAGCATCGTATTTAGTAGGAAAAAGCGCTATCTTAAGATGGCGCGGTATTGCTGTAAATGCACTTGCAGGAAATGCCACCATCAACGCGGCAAAAGTGCCGCCTATAGTGATAGCCATAGAAGCAGGATCTATAAATCCGCCAAATTTTTTAAACTGAAAGGTTTTTCCTGCGGCATTATATTTTGCCACGGATTCTTCATATTTAGTAGTATCTTCTGGTGTCGCCGTCGCAGGATCGGGCGGCTTTGGCGCTGCGGAGAAAACTATACCAAAAAGTATAAGCCCCAGTCCCAATACCCAGCCCAGCACCGTCATTAAGTCAAAGAACGTGGATTTTTTGGATTTCTCTCCACCGCTGTCCTTATTTTTCGCCACCAAATCCACCTTCAATCATCTTATAATAAATTTTGCGCTTGAACGATATCGTCTTATCTACTACTTCCTGCATACTTTCTTTTACTATACACAGGCTGCCGTTTACAAGGCGAATAGTAGTATCGGGGTTTTCGGATACAGACTCGATAAGGTCACAATTTAGCACGAACGGAATACCGTTAAGCCTTGTAAGTGCAATCATATGTCGTAAATCCCCCTTATTTATACGGCATTTAGCTGCCATAAGCAAGGCATATTGCAATGAAATATGCCTTGCTTTGCAGCTAAAAGCCGCCTAATGTAAAAAATTTTACAAAAAAATACTATCTTTTCAGGTTTACAAGCTCATTTAGCATCTCGTCCGATACTGTAATCAAGCGGCTTGATGCCTGGAACCCACGCTGTGTAGTTATCATATCGGCAAATTCTCTCGATAAATCGACGTTTGATAACTCTAAAGAGCCGGACACCAATTTGCCTGCACCATCTGTCCCCGGCTCACAATAATTTATTGTACCACTATTTTGTGTTTCCGTAAAGTAGGAGTTACCTGATTGTGCAAGACCTTGCGGATTTGCGAAGGTAGCTGTATCCACTCTGCCTATTACAATAATGCCAAGCTGTGAATGGCTTGCCACGATAACACCGTCTGCACCGATAGATATACCTGTAAGGTTTTCAATGCTTTGCGGGCCGCCCTCGGTACCGCCCGAAAGCATCATTTTCTTACTGGAAAGTCCCAGATTTTTGCTTTCTGTTGCGGCAGTAACATTTGCTAATTTTATCTTATCCGAAAGTGCGGTATCTATTGCCACATCACCTGTTGTAGGTGTTTTGCCTGTGGCATCGCCTTGCAGCTTGCAAAGCTCTGTGTAGCTTGGACGGTCGAAAATAATGTAATCATTTTCATCTGTGCCGCCCTTTTTCTTTAGCTTTATTGTACCTGCATCTGTACGTGTACTATCTATTTCACCTGTATAAGTAGTGCCGCCCAGTGTATATTCCACAGTATATTTTTTGCCTGTGGCATCGCCTGTTACTTTAAATGTGCCGCCCGTCAATGCAGCAGGCTTAAATGCACTGCCCGTTGCTGCAGGTACAGTAGGCTTAAATCCGCCTGCTACGGCATCTGTAGGCCAGCCCTCTACCTTACCCATTTGCAAAGCAAAATCTGTAGAGCATATCTGCTCGCCTTTTAATCCGTCCGGTTTTGGCCATTTGTCAGCAGGATCCATAGATATTGTAAATTTACCTGCGGGATGGCTTTTGCCGCTGTGTGCTTGCATATATTCTTCAATAGCATCATTTGCAGCCTTATTTAAATCCTCTATGGTTTTAAATGTTTCCTTAGGATTTAAGCTTACCACTATGCCGCTTGTGCCTACCTGTGCTGTCGCCTTTACACCGTCCGTCATTTTTTGCCCTGTTATAAACTGCATAGCAACGTTGCCGTCTTTAGTGTTATTAGATGCACTGATTTTAAATCCAACATTGTTTATTACGTCGTTAGAGCTTGAAGATGTGGGAGGTACGGGAGGAAGCTGCACTTGGATAAGCTCACTGCCCGGTGCTTTGCCGATAGGATCGCCCGATACTCCAAGCACGAAGCGCCCTTGTGAGTCCACAAGGTTACCTGACGGATCAAACTTTAGCTGCCCTGAACGTGTAAAATATTTGTTGCCATCGCCGTCCATTACTTGGAAAAATCCGTCGCCGTCAATAGCCAAATCCATTGTATTATCTGTCATTTGGAACGAGGAGTTGCCCATCATTACATCTACACCGCCCACTTGCGAGCCGTAACCTACTTGGCTTGGGTTAGTGCCGCCCGAGGAGCTTGTGCCGCCTGTAGCGGACTTTAATGTTTGATAATAAACATCGCGAAATACTGCGCGTCCTGCTTTAAAGCCATAGGTGTTTACGTTTGCTATATTGTTACCGATTACGTCCATACGTGTTTGATGCGTTTTCATACCCGAAACGCCGGAATACATAGATCTATTCATTTTTTACTCTCCTTATTATTTTGTAAAGGAGGTACCGTTTGTGTAAGGTGGAGCTTATCAGTCAGTCAAAGCTCCGTTAGCTTCCATAAAGGTCCGGCTAAATTATTACGGTACCATCAATATTTGTGAATACGTTTCCCTTGAGGTCATCGTCGCTTACTGTGGTAATTACCTTGCCTGCTTGTGCGTTTACTATAAACGCTGTACGGTCTATTAGTATAAGTGTATCGCCAAGTCCCTTGTCTTTTGCTATTTCCAGTCCTTCGCGCAACCGCTCCATATTGTTGCCCGACACATCTATATTGCGCTCTATCACTCTATTTACCGCGTGCTTAGAAAATGCCACACCGTTTTGCGCAAGCTGTCCTTGCAATATGTCTTTAAATGACGGAGTATTTGGAGCAGTATTTGTGTCTTGCTTTGTTGTAGGAATATTAATAGACGGAGTACCTGTGACTATAGGGGCTGACATTCTATTTAGCATAAAGTCGTTCATTTTGTCCTCTATTCCTTTGATGTTTCAAATACGAGCTTAGAATATACTGTTTCTTTGCCTGCTGCCGTAGTGCCTACGATGTTTACATAATATGTTTTGCCCGGCTTTAGTCCCTTTATTTCATATTGTGTCTCGTCACCCGGATCAATTGTGCCTGCAAGCGTACCCTTTTTCACATCGTCAAGCGAATCGAACTTTTGGTCCTCTGAATAATAAATCTGATACGTAAATTTCTTTTGGTCAAGCTCGTCTTGTGTAGGAGCGTCCCAACGTATTTCCGCACTGTCAGCATTTTTCTTTAGCAGTACAGGTGTAAGCTTGGTATCTTCATTTACGTTTGGCGAGCCATCGCCCACGCTCATTATTTGGTTCAGCTTAAAGTCCTTGCCGCCTACTGTAATTATGTATTCTTTATTTACAAGCGATACTTTTTCTACAGCGCCAATTTCTTTTTTTACATTTCCGCCCATTGCATAGGATGCCACTGTCACCGTTTTGCCTACTAATCCCATTGCGTAATTGGTTTTAGAATAATAAGCAAGCTCCTGCATTTGCTGCATACTGGCAAATTGCGCTAATTGTGTAACGTATTGCGTATCATCTACAGGATTTGTAAAATCTTGGTTTCGCAATTGAGCTATCATAAGCTGCAAAAAATCTTCTACCTTTACTGCATCTTTGCCGTCTTCGTCGTACGGTGTGTTTACGTCTAGCCCCGTATTTGGTTTATATATATCTCCTATTGTTGCATCTCCCATTTGTTTCTCCTTTCTTTAAAAATAATTGTCTCGCTAAATATAACGGTCTATCGCTCTTTGTTGTAATATGCTTTGCTGTGGCATTACGGTTTGCTCTGCTATTTTACTTGTTTTACTAATATAGCTGCCATAATACGGCCTTGCATTTTGCTGCTGCTCGCGCGCAAACGCAAATTGCTGTGCAAGCTCTCTGTGCTGCTGCTGCGCATCTTGCTGATTACCCGACATATCAAAGTGCTGCTGTGTTTGTGCTTGTACCTCTCGCACTTCTACTTTATACGGTCTCATTACCTCGCGCAAATTTTCAAGCTCGCTTGTAAGCATTTTTTGCACATTTGCATTAGATGCGGTAAGCTGCATTGTAATATGTCCGTTTGCCTCTGCCAATTTCACCGTTATTTCGCCCATACCATCAGGAGTAAGCTTCATTACAAAATCTTGCTTGCCTTTAGCAGCGTTTTCCATAGCGCCATTTGATATTTGCTCGAGTACTGCTTTTTTGTCTATCACAGGAGCTGTATTTTGTGCTTCGCGCACATTCGGCTGTGCTAAACGTTCCGCAAAAGTGCTTTGTGCAAGCCTTGTCTGCGTACTGCCGTCATCTTTTTCTTTATCGGGCTTTTCGGATTTCTGTGCTTCATTTTGCGCTGTTGCTTTTATTTCAGTGTTTTGCGTATCGGCTTTGCTTTGCTTATTACCGTCTGTGTTTTCCTGCTGTTCGCTTGTGCTTTGCCCCTGCGCCTTTGCCTGCGCTACCGCTTTGGCAAAATCCGCTTCGCCTGTAGCGATTGCTTCTTTTTGCGCTATAGTATCAGTCGTTTGCACTATTTCAGCTTTTATTGTGCTTTCTTTAGGTATTGCAGCCGTTAAAGCCAATCCTTCATCTTGAACTGATGCTTGCTCTGTTTGCGGCTGTGCTTCTGCGTTACCTTTTAGCTGTGCTATAAGCTTGTCGTAATCTACAGCTTGCTGTGGCGATATCGGCTTATCCTGCGCGTGCATTGTGGCTGACACATTTTGCTCGGCATTGTTTTTTGCGTTTTGCAAAAGCTGTTCTAAAACTTCGCCTGCGCCTTGATTACTATTTACACTGCCAAGTACATCTGCAATATTGTTTTGTATTGCGCTGCCATTCCCCTCGGCGCCGCTCGTCATCGCCATAAGCTGTGGTATTATTCCCGATAATTCCGGATTTTTTGCCAGTAGCTCCGCGATTAACAGCGCACCGTTTTCAGCGCTTTTTTTGTCGTTGCTATCCATTAGCTCGCCTTGCAGCTGTGCTTGTAATATTGTATCTGTGCCTTCACTGACATTGCCATTTAGCATTTGCTGTAACATCTGCATAAACGCATTGTTATCTGTGTCTGCGCCGCTTTGCTGCGCAATTCGCACTTCTCCCGACAGAGCTTGTGCCATTGCTTGTGTCTGCACATTTGCCTGCATATTCGCTATTATTTGCATATCCATTCTCTTTCACCTCCCTTCATAATTTTGTGCTTAAAAGCACTTTTTATTGTGATGATCTGCGCGCATATTGCGAGCTGACCAGTTCACCGATGTTTTCCGCTTCTTCTTTTGCCACAGCGTAATCATATTCTTCACGCTGTTTATCGCGGAGCTTTTCGAGGCCCGAGACCTCAGATTTTACGCTCATCACTACGCGCAATTGCTGCTCTACCAATGCTTTTTGCGCGGCAAGTTGTTTTTCCAATACCTTTATAACTTGACGTGAGCTTTCTATTTGATATTCAAGCTTTTGAAGCTCAAATAATTTTATGCCTTTTTGTGTGCCTTGCTTCATCTCGCACGCAAGCTTTGCACACTGTGCATTTACATTGTCTCGTTTATCCTCTATCGTGCGCAGCTCTGCACGCATTGATGCGAGTGTAAGCTTTTCTTTAGACAAAACCGATTCTTTAAATTGATGTAACCGAGCGAGAGAAAATGTAAATTTTTTCATAATCAAGCGCTCCTTTTATTGCTAATTATCCATTATTTCTTCTAACAAAGCTTGTGTTTCGCTATAGGTCATTTTTTCGTCCACGCTTTGCATCAAAAATTCATTTATCGCATCAATATGCGCAATAGCCGCATCTAGCTCGGCATTAGCGCCGTGTTTATACGCGCCTATGGATAGCAAATCTTGGTTATTTTGGTAAGTAGCCATCATATTACGCAGCTTTGCCGCAGCTTTAGATTGGCTCTTTGGCGCGATATCACTCATTAATCTGCTAACGCTTGGCAGTAAATCTATAGCAGGATAATGATTTTGCGCCGCTACTTTTCGGGATAATATTATATGTCCGTCAATAATGCTTCGCACTGTATCCGCAATAGGCTCATTTGTGTCATCGCCTTCTACAAGCACTGTATATATGCCTGTGATACTGCCTTTTTCAAAATTACCTGCGCGTTCCAAAAGCTTTGGTAGCTCCGCATAAATAGACGGTGTATATCCGCGCGCCACAGGCGGCTCTCCTACTGCAAGGCCTACCTCGCGCTGTGCCATACAAAAACGTGTAAGCGAATCCATCATAAGCAAAACGTCTTTACCCTGATTGCAAAAATATTCCGCAATAGTGGTGGCGGTAAGCGCGCATTTACTGCGCTGCATAGCCGGCTGGTCTGATGTAGCCACTACCATTACGCTTCGCTTTATGCCTTCCTCGCCGAGGTCTCTTTGCATAAACTCCACTACCTCGCGCCCACGCTCTCCCACAAGCGCTATCACGTTTACATCTGCCTTAACATTGCGTGCCAGCATACCCATAAGAGTGGATTTTCCTACGCCTGAGCCTGCAAAAATGCCCATTCTCTGCCCTTTGCCAATAGTAAGGCAGCCATCTATTGCGCGCACTCCCATCTCTATGATGTTTTCTATGCGCGGACGTGCCATTGGATTAGATGGTTTGCCGCTTATTGACATTGCAATACCGCCATCTACCGCTTCACCGTCATCCATCGGCTTACCCATAGCATCTACCGTGCGCCCTATTAGCGCATCACTTACATTTATAGTAAGCTTGGCACCCGTATTTACCACTCGGCTGCCAAAGCCAATACCATCTGTGTCTGCATAAGGCATTAAAAGTACTTTTTGCTCTTTAAATCCCACTATTTCGGCAAGTACCTCTTTGCCTGTATCCCCTACGGATACCTTGCACACGTCTCCGATATTGCCCACAATACCCGACGCTTCTACTGTCATTCCCACTATTTTGTCAATCTTGCCCATATATGTATAAAGGTCTTGCAGCCCTAAAATATTTTTGTAATACGCTCTATCCATAATGTCTCCTATAGTGGCTTTAATCGCAAGTATCTGTGCTGAAATACTGCTTGAGATTTTCTATCTGCGTGTAAATAGAAGCATCTATGAAGCCGTCCGGCATTTTAATAATGCACGTACCCTCGGGCGCTGACTGTACCGCCTTTAGCTTAATGCGGTCAGGATCACTGTCACAAAGCTGCTCATTTAGCTTTTCAAGTAATGCGCCCGTAGCACCGGATACTTCTACTGTAAGCCACTTAGCACTGCGCTGTGATGCTATTGCATCTTTTACAAGCTTTGCAAGCTTTGTTTCATCTGCCTGTAAGCTCTCGTGCATAATACTGCTTGCTATCTCAATCGCCAGCCATTTAAGGTCTTGCTCCGAGGATGCTAAATATGCCTCTTGCTTACCCTCTATCGTTGCCACAGCCATTTCAAGCTGTTCAATGGTTTGGCGCACATTTTGTATCTGCGAGCGCATACCCTCGGCATAACCCGCTTGCTTTGCCTCTTCTTTTTCCTGTTCAATAGAAGCTTTCCCATTTGCCATCAGCTCATTATAATCCTGCTGTGCCTTAATATGCGCTTCTTCCAAAATTCTGCTTGCTTCTTTTACCGCTTTCTCTACCATTTCGCCATACATTTCATCTTTTTTTTCTGTATGCTTTGCGGTATGTGCCGCCTTTTTGTCGGCCGGTATCGGCTTATTTATCGGCGGTAACGCACTTTCGTCCATCTTTTCCTCAAGCGTGGGAAACCGATACAGCTTTGGCTGAGTATCGTCTTGCGTTTCCTCTTGCTTTTCGCTTATTATAATGGGCATATCGTCCGCTTGCGCTTCACAATCATCGCCGCTTTCTTCATCTTCGACATCATCGTCTACAATATCGTTATCGGTGTTGTCATCAAGCTCAATTTCAGTCTCTATAGGTGTATCTTCGATTGATACACAGTTTTCCGACAAGACTACTCCGTTTTGTTTTAATACTTTTTGCAATAGTCTCATCCCTCCGTTTAATAATATTTTATGCTATTACCTCATCCTTGCCGCCCTTAGAGATAACAACCTCGCCCTCTTCTTCAAGCTTACGTATCTGATCAACAATACGCTGTTGGGCTGCTTCAATATCACGACGGCGAACATTATGCAGAAAATCTATATCGCTCGCTACACTCTCCTGCATACGCTTAGACATATTGGAGAAAATGATATTTGTAACCTCCGGATTTGCATCTTTGAGCGCCACCGCAAGGTCTTTGGCATCTACGTCTCTGATAAAGCGCTGTACGCTCATCTCGTCTAAGTATACTATATCCTCGAACACGAACATCAGCTTGCGCACATTATCGGCAAGCTCCGGATTTTTGATGCCAAGCTCGTCGAATATCTGCTTTTCTGTGCCGCGGTCTACGTGGTTCATAATATCCGCAAGATAATTTACACCGCCAAGCTCCATCAAATCCACAGAAACAATAGAATCGAACTTCTTTTCAAGTATATGCTCCACTACGCTTATTACTTCAGGTGAAGCCCTATCCAGATTAGCTATACGCTCTATTACATCTATACGTATATCGGGCGATATTTCAGATAACACTTGCGAGGCTTGATCTGCTCTTGCATACGATAATATAAGTGCGATTGTTTGCGGATGCTCGTTTTGCACTATATTCAGCAAGTTTTTGTAATCCGCCTTACGCACAAAGTCAAACGCTTTTGTTCGCAGCGATTTAGTTACACGCTCCATATAAGACACTGCCTGCTGCTGGCCAAACGCTTTTTCAAGTATGTCTCTTGCGTAATCCACACCGCCCTCGGAAATTACTTTTTGTGCTAAGCACAATCCGTAAAAATCGTCTACGATGTCTTTCATTTCATCGGGAGGCATACGATTAATTTTTGCTATCTCCAAAGACAGCATCTCTATCTCATCATCACGCAGGTATTTGTATACCTCGGCTGCATCCTCTGAGCCTAAGGCAATGAGGACGACGGCAGCCTTTTGAATGTTTGTATATCCACTTTTAGAAGCCATTATTCGTCGTCATCCTCCTTAAGCCAAGTGCGCAGGAGGTTAGCCGTAATTTGCGGATTGGCCTTTGCAAACTCGCGTACCTCTTCCGCTATGGCATTATCATTTTTACTGCGCTCGGCAGCGTCTTGTATCTGACGCTTACGCGCTTCAAGCTCCTGCTGAGAAGTAATACCGGCAAATGCAGGATCCGTTTCCACAGCTTTTTGTAAAAGTGTTCCTGCTGCCGCTTGTGCTTCTTTTTCTTTTTTGATTTTCTTCTTTTTCTTTTTGCCAATAACCAATATTAAAATCAGCATTAGCAATAATACACCTGCCGCCGCGCCTATTACTATCCACAACGTTGTACCCTCAAGCAGCAATCCGTTGCCTGTCGGCACATCTTCCTTTGGCGGCGGTACAAAGTTTTGTACCGAAATATTTGCTTCGGGCAGCGCCGTAGCCTTAGCTGCCGATGCGATAATTGAATCCATAGTAACTGAATCAATATCGCCTTTCAGCGTAATGGCTATAGTGCTTTCTTCGCTCAATATCTCCACTGCACCTTTTTCTATTTGCTTTAGCACAGTGTCCACTACATATTGTGTAGACGACTGATAATCGGCGGCGTCAGCCACACCGTCACCATTGTTATCTACATATCCTACAGGCGCATCGGTATTATCTTCTTCTCCTGCTATGCCGCCTGCCACATCACCTGCGCCCATAATATAGCTCTCGTCTCTATTTTGCACTACGCCCGAATTATTATTAGAGTCCTGCGACGGAGTGTACTGCGTACTCTCCGTTTTCATCTTATTGTAATCCAGCTTAATAGTGGCAGATACGCGCACATCCTCGGGATTTACGAATAAACCTATTACATTAAGCACCTTATCCACATAGCTTTGCTCTATGGTTTTGCTGTATCCAAGACGCTCAAGCTCCGAATCTATTGTGGTATCCGTTTGGTCTCTTGATTTCAGCGATAAACCTGTAGCCGAGTCTATTACTGCAACATCATCTATATTCATAGAGCTGCCCACGCTTTTGGCAACAAGATGCTTTATGCCATAAACTTGATCCTTAGATAATGTGACACCAGGCTCCATTGTAAGCATTACACCTGCTGTGCTTTTGCCTTTTTGCGTTTCCCATACGCGATTGGTTTCTTGGCTGATATTAAGGTTTACTATCGCGTTTTTTATGCCTTCCATTTGGCGAAAAGTAGCTTGCAGCCTATTTTGCAATTGCTGCGCTATAAGCTGCCGCTTATCTAAATCTGTGGTGGTAAGCCCACCTGTACCGGAGTAAATTCCATTTGGCAAATCGGCACTTGGTATACCTTTAATGGCAAGCTCCATAAGTGCTTTATCTTTGTCTTTTTTCATTACTTCTACATTGCCTGTATTGTTCATACGGGCAGTAATAGGCACATCAAGCTCCTGCAATGCGCTAAACACTTCTGCCGCCTGTGGCTTTTCCATTCCCTCGTACAATACAGTATATCCGCTCGTGTTAAGATTAAGAAACAAAGTAACCGAAATGGCCAGCGCGAGCAACCCGCCGACCAAAATAAGTAGAAGCTTTTTCTTCTTTGCGTCAAGACCGTCCCAATGGGCTTTAAGGTCCGCGAGCGCCTTCTTCAATTGTTCGCTCACATTGGCCATCGTGTGTACATTCTCCTCAAGCTAAATAAATTTGCACTAAGCATTGTGCGTGTAATTATACTTTTAGTATTATAGCTGAGTTTGCAATATCTCTTTATAAGCCGTAAGTGCGCGCGAGGTAATGCCGGCTGCAAGCTCTACTGCGGAGCTTGCTTTAAGTGAATTAATTTGTATTGTATGTAAATCGTCTGTTTTTCCCATTGCCAAATCATACGAGTCCTGCTGTGCTACCTCTTGCGTTTCGCGCACATTGGATATCGCGCTTTTTAATATATCACCAAACACAGGCACCCCGTTTGTATCTGATGTAGCCAATGCTTTGCCTGCTCCATCAATGGATTTCATACTAGGCAAACCTTCCAAAGGTACAATAAACAAAATATCACTCCTTTTGCAATAAATAAAGCTTAAATTTTTATAACATTAAACGCTCTGTATGTGCGCCATACGTGTACAAATATCGTAGCAATTGACAAAAATGTACATAATTCCACATTTAGAGATAATATAAGTATAGCTGTTTTGTATAAAAAAGTCAATTAAAGTTTGTAAAATATCGAAAGATTTATAAAAAAAAACAAGGCGCGAAGCCTAGCTTCACGCCTTTCGATTATCTGCCTATTTCAAGTGCCTTCATTGTCATAGCTTTCATCACATTTAGCGCCGTAATATTAGCGTTATACGCAGTAGAAGCCGCCATTAAATCCACTGTTTCTTCTGTTCTGTCCACATTTGGCATCATCACATAGCCATTTGCATCTGCGTGAGGGTGTGTGGGATTGTATACAGGTATAAAATCCTCTTGGCTTTCCTCTATTTTTTTTATCTGTACACCGCCGCCGCTGCTGCCTTTGCTTTGCTTGTTTTTTGCAGCGTTTAAGGTAGTGCCAAAGTCCATCGGGCGCTCTTCAAATATCGTTTGCTTGCGGCGGTACGGAGTGCCTTCAGGTGTCATTGTTGTTTCAATATTTGCAAGGTTTTGCGCGATAATATCCATACGAAAACGCTCTGCCGACAGCGCCGAGCCTGTGATATTAAGCGAGTTTAAGAACGACATATATTATTGCGCCTCCTATCTGCCTACTGTGTTTATTACGGTACTCAAATTTTTATATGCTCCTGATATTTTTTGTGTAAGCGCAGCATATTGTGCCTGTGCTTTCCACATTTGCAGCTGCTCTGCTTCCATATCCACATTGTTGCCGTCTACGCGCGAGTCTGTTTTAGTATCGCTCGTTATCGTCATACGCAGCTTAGCTGATGTTTTATTGCCTTTTTTCTGCGTTTTATCAAGCACTTCGCTAAACTCTACTTTTTTGGCTTTATAGTCAGGTGTTTCATAGTTGGCAATATTGTCTTGATGCACACGCATCTCTGCCCACAGCGCGTCCATACTTTTCTCCATCGCCTGCTGTGAAACTCGTCTGTCAATCATTTTAACCCCTCCTTATACATTGTGCTTAATATACTCATATTACATCTTTTCACAATTTATTGCAACAAATATTATTTTGCGGTAATTTCCATGTTGTCAGGCTCTAATGCACCGTCTTTGAGGAGCTTTGCTTGTATTACAAATCTATGGTTGCCGTCCGTCCCGAATTTTTCTGTGCAAGTGGATAGTGTCAATATTTTATCGCCTTCCACAGGCTTGTTCGGATAATCATAAATAGACAGTTCCACGCCTTTATTTGCTATTTTCAGCATTTCATCGTCTTTTATGTTAACTTGTATATAGTCAAAATTAATATCCGTATAGAATATTGAAAATATCTCAAATGCTAAACGTCCGTCTACCGTATTTATAAATATACACGGGTGCTTTTTTGCAAATTCTATATCGGTAAAGCGAAAAAGCTGTGAAAATCGTTTACCGTTAGGATCGTCTCCGGGTGAAGAATGTCCGTAAATAATGGTGTTTGGCTTTAGCGTAGACGGCTCTCCGAGCGAACATTCATAATCAGCGAAATAACAGCCGTATACCTCATATTCCTGCGCTTCGTTTCGTCTTTCGTAATATAAATTATCCTTCGCTTGTACCACGCTGTTATTGATATCCGTATCCGGAATTTGTATCCAAGCTATCGTATCTTTATTGCGCTCTATCGCTTGCAACAGCGCATCAGGTACTTTTACGGGATCGCTCGGCCCATTGATAGCGGCAACGGCTATTTTTTGCTGAACGCTAGACGATACAGGCGGAGGAGCGCTCTTTTTATATAATGTAAGCCCAACAAACCCAATTACCGCCACTAATAATACCGCAAGCAAAGATAATAATACTTTCATCTATCCGCCTTGCCTGTCTGCGGATTACGTTTACCGCTGGTATTTGCATTTCCCAAGTTTTCGCTTGCTGTACCAAGCTTGCCCACTTTGTTTTCGCTGCCATACACCATTGAAGTAGTGACAGGATACTCACTCATATGTGTAAGCGGCAAGCTAAACGTACCTTGCGCATTAGTGCCTACATATCCATAATAATCTATGCGGCCGCGTTCTTCATTATAATAATTCCAATATACGCGCATATTTTTATAAAATCCGCCAAGGCTCACCGTGAGCTGCATAGATGCAGGCAGCGCACCGTGATACCCGAAATGCAATATCACAGGCGAAATACCTGCGTTGCGCGCGTCTAGGCTGTGGATAAGGTCTATAATTTTAGCATCGTTTGGCGATGAAAACGTCATACCAAAATCAAATTCTTCGGTATTTGGTATTAATGTAGCCAAATCCTTACCATTAATCTGCAACGAATAATCATTGCCCTCAAACACAATGCTCTTATCGGGATACTCTGTTTTCAGCTTATTGAAAACCTCCGCTTTTACCACGGTATACTTCGTGATATCTACATAAATAGGATTTTCTTCACTATCCCAATTTACCATATCGGAGGTAATAGGCTTGTATACATCCAGCTTTTCCTCATTATTACGGTATGCTTTTAGGTCGTACACCTTTTTTGTGCCGTCCGTGGCGGTAACGTTTATCTTGAATTCCGTCATATCCTCCACTATTGCAGACGAATACACATTGTCGTAATTGCCAAGCTTTCTTGTGCCTTGTGTCACTTCCATTTTAGCATTTTCGTCAGAAGGCAAAGCGGTTATTTCGAGGCTTCTTGTGCCATTTTTTAGCGCTACATCGTAATCTATAATGCTTTGCTTAAAGCGTGGAGATAAAGCCCCGTCGAAAACATTCAGCTTCGCAAGGTCAGCATTTGAGTTTTTTTCTATTCTGTTTTCATCTCTTATACTTATAGTATATACTTTTTTCTTTTTCGTATCTTGAGATTCCACCACTATCTGCACCTTTGTCATTACATCAAGCGGTTTTATTTCCTGTGAAGGCTCGCCGCTTTTTACAGCTTTGCCGTCCACAGTAATTTTTGCCATTTTAGCAGCCTCGGTAAGAGTAGGTGTAATAGTGATGCCCTTTGTAGCATTAGGTATTACAACTTCATACATTAATACATTATGGTTAAATATAGGCTTCATCGGCAAAGTATTAACAACAAGATTTTGCAAATCTGCTTCACCGGACGGCGCACCTCTTGTTACCGTGATAGTATAAGCCTTTGTTGCCAAATTTTCTGCTGTTACAAGTATTGTAATAGCCTGTGCTTGTCCTTGCGGCAGCTTCACTTTATAAGAAGCTATTTTTTCGCTGATTTCCTGCCCATTTACCTTTACTGAAGATAATTTCGATTCCAAAATCGGCGCTACTGTCAGCTCGTATATTTCATACGGTACATCAAGCGTATAATCTTGCTTTATTGTATCAAAAATAAAGGCTTCGGGCTTTGCTCCGTTATTATCCGTAAGTGCAATATCTTTTAAATTGGTATTATCATCGGCTGCATTACGTATAAAATGTATTGTATATGGCGGTGCTGTTACAGCTCCGCTCTCGGCTGTAGCCGTAAGCGTGTATGTAAAGTCATTGCGTGCTTCCACAGGCGCTTTTATATTTTGGCTGATATCCAAATTGCGAAACTCCAAAAGCTCGTTATCCGTGCGCGGCTTCATCTCCAAAACACCGCCGCCGTACGCTATTGGCTTCGTGAGCGTAATTTTAGAAGCCCCTGCATATGTAGGCGCGGTTTTTATTATAGCCGCAGATGCCGAATATGGTATATGTACAGCATAATCGCGCACTTCTTTATCAAATGTCTGTCCGTCATCAAACGGAATAAGAACGCCTTTTTTATCTGTTACTTGGATATCTTTAAGGCTGTTGTCAATGTTTGGCGGCAAGCGAATAGCCTTAATAGTGTAAGTGGTGGTAGCTATGCCGTCCTCTGCCTCCACTTGTATTTTAATAATATTAGTATTGTCTATCACTTCGCCCGTCTGCACATTATAGTCGCATTTTAGGTCGAATTTCATTACTTTTTTGCTCCACAGCCAAAATCCTGTTGTCTTTTCTTTTGGTGTAAAGGTAATGCCATTAATCCACGGGCTTTTCGGCTTTAGCTTTATTTCCAGCTCTTTTACGATATATGGCACGGTTATAATATATTCCTGCTGCGCTTCGGGCTTGCTTGCATCAAACGTGGTTATTAAATCCTCAGCCGCAGGCATATCAGTGCGATAAGCGTGCAGCTCATCGAGCCTGCTCTCGCCCTCCTTTATAGCCCTTGTTACATTAATAGTATACGTATTAGTAGAGCCGTCCTCGGCAGTTACCGTAGCTGTTATCTCTTTTGGCACTCGCTCTTCAAGCGGTATTTCATCTGTAAAAGAGCCTGCATTTACATTTTTTTCCACATTGTCGTATTTAAAAAGTATTGCTTTTTTTGCATCTGTGGCAGGAGGAAGCGATGCCCTCAGCTTTATTTTTTCTGCTTTGTTAGGCACGGTAAGATTGTAAATATTGGTCTTTGTGGCAAAATCATACGGAAATTTTCCCGATGGATAAACGCTGTTTACAAGGTCTTGCTGAGTATCATTTACTATATGAACGTCAAGGCTTTCTAAGTCTGCAATTGTTTTAGGGCTGTTATCTTCTATATTTATCTGCTTTTTCACGGTATTATCGCCCATAAGCTCGCCTGCATTATTATAAAATTCAAATATCAAGCTCATTTGCCCTTTTTTCACTGCTCTAAATTTTATAGAACGCGATGCGCCTAAGTTTTCAAGGTCTGTGCCAAAATTATACGGCACTACGTCTCCGTCCACCATAGCTTCAAGCTCGCCGCCCTGACTATCTGAACGTATTATCATCTTTTTAGCTTCGCCTCTGCCCGAGCCATATGTTACTCTTGCAGAAAACACATACGGAAACTTCGGCTTATACGGATAAGCCGCTACATCTACATCTTTACAATGATAAACGTCCATATTTTTAGGAAAGCTTTTGATGCTATTATCTATATTATCGGGCTTTCCCGGTACACCTGTTTGCTGAGATACAGGCACTACCGTAACAGGCTCGCCTGTGCCGTAAATCTTTATAGGCTCTTTAAACATAACCGTGCTTTTGCTTTTGCCTAAAGATACCTCAGCCGATATTGTGCCGTCCATATCTTCAAGCGGCCTGTTAATAATATCCACACGTCCTGCCTGTGTGATATCCACATTGCCTTGATGCTCGGGTTTATCGGCAGTCCACGTCCATTTAATATTAAAATCTTGATTGTAATAATGTACCTTTGTTCTCACTTGAAAGTTTTTGCGGATACTTGTAAGCGTATCGTTTTTATCCAGCAAAATAAATGGTATATCATCGCCCACCACTTCAGGATCTATAGGCAAGCGCTGCATAAGAGCGGTAACATCATCTACTGCTATTTGCTCGCTCACTATTGTGGCAATTAAAGGATTGATAGCTTTTTTGCGGAAATAGATAGAAAACTCCGTATCTTTTTTAATAGGAGTAGCACCTGTAAATTCTACTGTCATTGATAAAGAAGTGCCTTTATCCGCTTGTAAAGTAAGCACCGAGCTACGCACACCGCTGCCAAATGCCGTAGCTGTTATCACTGCATTTTGAAATCCGTCAAAAGCGCCTGTGGCTTCTATTACAGGGCTAAATCCGATAACACCTGTTTTCGCATCCTCCGCGGTATCTACTTTAAAAGACAGCTTACTGTCCTCAATAACCGCAAGCGGCTGCGCAGTCTCTACTTTTAACGAGTAAACACTATTATTGTTGGCATCGTTTACGTCAACATATTTACCATTACCATCGCCCTGTGTCATATTGGCTTTATAAATAGCGTTTAGCGCGTATTCCTGCCTGCCTGCTCCCGAGCTTGTATCATTTGCCTTTAATGTGTAAACACTATTATTACCCTTTATATCAAAAAATTGGCTTGCATCACCGTCTATACCTGCTTTTTTCACCTTAAAGGGCGGATCGGAAAACGTATATCCGCTTGGCAGCGTAGCACGTATTTTTATCGTAGTACCCTCAATGATTGTTTTATTGTCAGATTCGTCAATGCCGTCCACAAACACAAGCTTATACTCTCCTGCCGCAGATATTAGCATAGGCGACAAAGGTGTATAACAAGATAACAGCGCCATCAAAAGCGCCATAAAACAAGCCTGTATTCTTTTTATAATATTACGCTTTCTCATTCTTGTACCGTCCATATTCGCAAAAGTATAGTTCTTATATATACTTATCGTAATTATACCTATAATCTTAACACAAAAAGACAAAAATCACAAATAAAATACAGTCTTTGAGATAATTTCACTTATTGCGCTGCAAGCTATTGAATTTTTGTTTATAACAAGGTATTCTTATTACATATTATTTGAAAATTTGTGGAGGCAAGCATAATGAAGCAGGGCTTTGATAACAAGCTGTATATCCAAAAGCAAAAAGAACATATTCAAGAGCGCATTGCTCGCTTTAAAGGCAAGTTATATCTTGAATTTGGCGGCAAACTGTTCGACGACTATCACGCGGCTCGTGTACTTCCCGGCTTTGATGTAAATGGAAAAATCAGCCTTTTATATGAGCTGCGCGACCAAGCAGAAATAATATTTTGCATATCGGCAAGCGATATTGAAAAAACCAAAGTGCGTGCCGACCTCGGTATCAGCTATGATATGGAGGTGCTGCGCTTAATTGATGATATCACTCATTTTGGAATAGACGTAAACAGCGTTGTTATTACACAATATACAGGGCAGGCAGCGGCAGACGCATTTGCGCACAAACTTACTAACCGCGGTGTAAAAAACTATATCCACAAGCCTATCAGCGGCTACCCCACTAATATAGAGTACATTTGCTCTGAGGAGGGCTTTGGCTCTAATTCGTATATCGAAACCACAAAGCCGCTCGTAGTGGTAACAGCTCCCGGCCCCGGCTCCGGAAAGCTTGCCACCTGCTTATCTCAAGTGTATCACGAAACTCGCCGCGGTCAGCTTGCGGGATATGCGAAATTCGAAACATTTCCAATATGGAATTTGCCTTTAAAGCACCCTGTAAACCTAGCCTACGAAGCGGCTACTGCCGACCTTGCCGATGTGAATATGATAGATCCTTTTCATCTTGAAGCATACGGCATAACGACTGTTAACTACAATCGCGATGTAGAAGCATTCCCAATAGTACACACAATGCTTTCGCGCATTACAGGCGAAAATGAGATGTACAAAAGCCCTACCGATATGGGTGTGAATATGGCAGGCTATGCTATTACAGACGACGAGGTATGCCGAAATGCCGCTTATCAAGAAATAATAAGACGTTACTATAAAGCATTGTGCGACCATAAGCAAGGCAAAGGCACGCAAGGTGCAGTAGATAAGCTTGCTATGATTATGCAGCAGCTTGGCATAAAGCCTTCCGATAGAACCGTTGTATCTCCTGCTCTTACAAAAGCGAATACCTCGGGTGTATCTGCGGCAGCCCTAGAGCTGCCTGACGGGCGCATTGTTACAGGCAAAGCCTCCAGCCTAATGAGCGCCTCATCGTCTTGTGTGCTTAATGCTATCAAAGAGCTTGCTGGAATAAACGATTCGCTCACATTGATAAGCCCTATAATATTAGAGCCGATACTAAAGCTCAAAATCGATATTCTCGGCAGCCGCTCCAGTGTATTAAAAGTAGATGATGTTTTGGCTGCTTTATCCATTACCGCCGCCACTAATGCAATGACACAAAGCGCTATGGACGAGCTGCCTATATTGCGCGATTGCGAAATGCACTCCACTGTAATGCTTCATTCCGGCGATGAAGGCACATTGCGCAAGCTTGGTGTCCGCCTTACTTGTGAAGCAGAATATCCAAGCAAAGATTTGTACTTCTAATAATAAACATAATCTTAATAAATCTCGCGGTACAGCAAGCAATTTGCGCTTGTTGTACCGCGTTTTTTTGCAGTGCTTTTAAAATATCTATTCTGTGAAAATACGGCTCACTGCTTACTTTTAAATATCGCAATATATATCCTTTTGAGCATATAGCATTTTCGTGTCATTTAACGGTGTCGCTAATTGTCGCATAGAGATTTTCGGTATACTTTATGTGGTTTAATTGTAATATTATGCGTACAAAATTGCTTATGATATGTACCAAAAAAATCATCAAATATTTTTAGTACGTGCCGTCGTTACGATTTATCGTATAATTTTAAATTATAACGAACGTTATAATGCGTTGACGGGCTATCATTTGTTTGCTATAATATTAATATTATCGTTTACACATAGGAGGCACTAGAATGGAATATGCCAATACCAAAGAAAAAATTTTGATGAATTCTCTTATGCTTTTTGCAAAAAGCGGCTTTGACGGAGTGACTGTACGAGACATTGCGGCTGAGGTTGGCATAAAAGAAAGCTCTTTATACAAGCATTATAAGTCTAAAACAGATATCCTTGACCAAATATTTGAGGAGCTTGCCAAGCGTTGCCGCCTTGCGATGACAGGGCTTGTAAATATAGACAGCAACGACTTTAAG
Organism: Oscillospiraceae bacterium; assembly: GCA_036641735.1. Taxonomy (GTDB): domain Bacteria; phylum Bacillota; class Clostridia; order Oscillospirales; family Ruminococcaceae; genus JAGPHI01. The sequence continues at coordinate 11,138 of JAVWEG010000008.1, read as the reverse complement.
CTCTCCCGAGAAACAGGCGAGCAAGATATGGTATGGGTATGTACAGGAGTATTTTATTATTTCTTAAATGATGAATACATTTCGCATTTTCGCCGTTTACTAAGCTTAGAGCAATATAAAAACAAAGCTGCCGCATCACTTTATAAGGAGCTTTTTTTGGATACTCCTGTGCAGTTATATTCGGGTATGTTTAATATATTGCTCGCCAAAGGGCTAATACCTTATGCTTCTGCCGATTTTTTGGCGCTTGAATTTTATTCACCTATCTTTTTATTATTATCACGCTGTGATACCGGCGCAAACGACATTGATGCCTGTGCAATATTAGCGCAACACGTAAAATCATTTTACAAACAGTATTGCAGGAGATAAATATGAACAATCACGATTACTTTATGCGCGAGATAGAGCGCATATCAGAGTTTCTTGGAAACGCTTTGTTTACAGATAAAAAAGAGGCAATCTCTCTCACCGATAAAGACGGAAATATAAGCGCCGAGGGCTTTTTATTTCATCGTCTTATTAAATTAGTGAATGAAGGCAAAATAAACGAGGCTGAAAATTTGCTGTACAGCGAAAAAGAAAAAAGCTATGCCGACCTTGATTATATCAAAATCGGCATAGCTTTTTATACTGAGCTTGAAGCTCTTAGCGATGAAAGACTGTGCGAATGTAATTTTACCCGAGAGGAAATAATAAACGGGCTAAATGAGCTATGCAGTATATGAAATAATGCAGTCTGCGGCTGAATTAATATAAGCCGAAAGCGGCTTATCCTCAAGCCCTGCTATTGTTACACCGCATTTAGTCGCAGGTATCAGCACTTTTTTAGCGCTTGCCGCAGCAACGGCATTTGCCATATTAGGGCTCATCTCGCCTAGCATAGAATTTGCCATTACAAGCCCCAGAGGCCCTGCGATGATATCAGCACGCATTGCATTTACAATCACTGCGTTTTCACCTGTAGCACCTGCCGAGGCACCTGCGCGCAGCATAGCGCTCGTGGCTGCCGAATTAGTGCCTACAGCTATAATATCATCGCTGTATCCCTTGCTTCGCAATGCTTCCACGAGTGCGCGCCCAAACCCTCCGCCTTGCCCATCTATAATCACAAGCTTCACTTATTTTTCCTCTTTCATCGTGCTTTTTTGCATTTTATAACGGTCGTTATTTACATCAGCGGAGCTATAAATCTTAAAATTATCTGCATTAAGCGCTTATAAAACGGCGTTTTTTTCACGTCCGCAAGGCTTACCTCACGGCTTTGAGCGATAGTTTCGTTTAAATCGTCGCGCACATCTCGCGGCATATGTCCGCCATAAAATGCACAGCAATTTTCAAAATGCAGATACAAGCTGCGGTAATCCATATTGGCACTGCCTACCACAGCCACCTCGTCATCGCTTGCATACATTTTAGCGTGAATAAAGCCCGGCTTATATTCAAATATCTTTACACCTGCTTTTAAAAGCTCGGGATAATAGCTTTGAGTTACATAAAACACATACCATTTATCGGGTATACCGGGAGTAATAATACTTACCTCTACACCGCTTTTTGCCGCAAGACACAATGCCGTAAGCATTTCGTGGTCTATTACAAGATACGGTGTAGCAATAGTTACATATCGCTGAGCGCGCTGAATAATGTTAAGGTACGCGTTTTCTGATACCGTTTCATCATCTATCGGTGAATCGCAATACGGCTGCACATATCCGTCTGCATTATAGCTTGTAATTGGCATATACTCTCTGTATTTTGTTTCGTTACCTGAAATAAAATCCCACATTTTAAGAAATGTGACCGAAAGTGAAAACACTCCCGGGCCTTTTATCATAAGCGCTGTATCCTTCCATTTGCCAAAGCGCACCAAACGATTTATGTATTCATCTGCAAAGTTTACACCGCCTGTAAACCCAACTTCACCATCTATCACCGTTATTTTGCGATGATCACGATGATTTAGCATAGTGTAGTCGGAAATATGAAAGGTGAAGCGCAATGGGTTAAATATCTCACACTTTATCCCCGAACGCTCCAATACTTCCTCATATCTATCGGGCAAAGTAGCTATACAGCCAAATGAATCGAATATAATGCGTACATCTACACCTTCGTTTGCCTTTTTTATCAATATTGCAAGTGTTTCGTTCCACATTTCACTATCGTTTTCTATAATGAAATATTCCATAAAGATGTACTTTTTCGCCTTAACAAGCTCTTGCTTCAGCCTTTCAAAAAACTGTTCACCCCACGCAAAATACTCGCTCTCTGTATTTGGATACAGCGGTGCGGAAGCTGTATTTTGCAGGTATCTTGTACATCTGGCAAATGACAAATCCTCTTTTTCGAGCGGTGCTGTCACCTCGCAAGTACCTTTCATTGCATCTGCCACATTTTGCTCTATTTTGCTAAATTGCTCACTGCGCTTTTTGTTAAGCCCACGTCCTCCAAACAATAAGTAAAATAGCACACCCGAAAAAGGAAATGCTACAACAAGTAATATCCACGATAATTTATACGCTGGGTTAATACTATCCTTTTCCGACACAACGATTATTACAAGTACCGCAATAACCGTGAAAAATATGTACGCGAGTGAGCCTAATTTACGAAACTCGAACATAAGCACAAAAAACAGCCCAATTTGCATCAGTGCCATAAGTCCGAAAAACATCGTCCGCGAAAATACCACGCGCCATAGCTTTTTCAAAATATCACCCTGCTTTCTGTTACTAATCCTTAATTGTTATACTTACTAATTTTATCGGCGTTACAGGTGCTTCGCCCTCTACTGCACCTGCGCATATCTTGTCCACAATATCCATACCGCTTGTCACTTGCCCAAATACAGTGTATAGTCCATCAAGATAAGGCGCTCCGCCTGCCTGTTTATATGTGTCTACCACTTCTGTGCGCACATTGTTTTGGCGAAGCTTATCGGCAACAGCATCATCTACAGAGCTTTGTTGTGTAGCAATGATGTAAAACTGGCTTTTATTTTCAAGGCTTTTTCCATCAGGGTGCGCCATACCGAGCGCGCCTGAATAATGATGCAGTTTATCCGAAATTTCCACAGGATACGGCGCATTTTTCCATATAGTACTGCCGCCTTTACCTGTGCCGTCGGCATCGCCCGTTTGCACAAGGAAATCGTTTATCACTCTATGAAACGGCATATCCTTATAATATCCTTGCTTTGCAAGCCCTATAAAATTTTCCACTGCTTGCGGCGCATATTCGGGATACAGTGCTACTGTAATATCACCAAGCTCTGTAGTAATAACGGCGGTAACAGCTTTATCGTCAGCACTTATAAACTGCACTTCATCGCTCTTTACCTTGCCGCGCTTCACTGCATCGCCTTTGCCTTTATTGCTGTCTCCTGCCTTGCCACAGCCTACTGCGGTAGTAGCAATACAAAGTGCCATACATATTGTAAATATCTTTTTAAGCAAATTACAGCCTCCATTATTTTTTTGCTTTATATTCTTGCCGCAAACAGCTATTTATTTGATTTTGTAGCTATAAAATCTTTTATACAAGCGCCCTTTGCCTATGGCAAAAATATTTGAGCTACAAGACCTGCCGATACACCTATCACATATAAAATACCGATGATAAATATATTTTGTTTCGCACTTTTATTTGCGCGCAAAAGCACAGCCAGCCCCACACCTGCTCCTGTGCATAGCCCTGCAAGCACACCGCCAAAGCTGAGTGCGCCTGATGCGTAAAGCTGTGTGAGCAATACCGATGCCGCACAGTTTGGCACAAGCCCTAAAAGACCTGCAATTACAGGCTGTAAAAAACCCCAGCCTGATATAAATTTGCCTATTGCCGCTTCGCCTACAATAGCGGCAAGAAATCCGAGTGCTAAATTAAACAATAGCACAAATGCCGTTATGCTAAGTGTGTGTTTTATAGAGCTAAGTAATATGGAATCGCTTTCTACGTGTTCGTGGCAATCCACCTCAGTGACAGATCCTGTGTATCCGCCTCTTACCGAAGCAGGTATTGTGCGTTTAAATACAAAATCTACGCAAAATCCTGCTATCAGCGCCACGATAAGCTTTGCCGTAAGTAAGATTGCGAGCTTACCTGCCATATGCGGCGTAGACAGCATAATAGGAATAGCCTCGTCCGATGTAGATAAAAATACTGCAAGCAATGTACCTAGCGTAATTGCTCTACTGGAATAAAGGCTTGCCGCCATCGCTGAAAATCCGCATTGCGGCAAAAGCCCAAGTGCAGCTCCTGGGATAAACCCGTATTTTCCGCCTCCCGCAAGCGCTTTTTCGATGCTTTTGGAATGGCGGCGCTCCACATATTCTATTAATAGATATGCCACAAATAAAAATGGAATCATCTTTGCGGTATCTATTGCCGCATCTAGTATTACTTCTAAAATCAAATTCTGCTCCTTTTTTGAATGGTAAAATAATTATAAAATTATTTTACCATAACTAATGCAAATTGGCAAATAGCTCCACTATTGCAAATTTAATCTTGTGTTTTTCGTGAATTACAGTATTTTCACGGCGAGAATATGCCGCTGCATCGTCCATAGCAGCAGGCACGCACATAGGAGGGAAAAGCACGCAAAACCAATTTTTGCCCTTTGCTTTGCCAAGCTCAATGCGCAGTGCATCATATCGCCCTGCAGGTAATGTAAATCCGTCGTATTGTGTAGTGGCAAAATACATATTGGTGATATAAGCTTTCACGTCGTAGTACAAGCCTTTTTCGGCAAGTGCATCACGCGCTGTTTTTTCTATCAATGCAATATTTTCATATGCCGATATTTTAGCCTCACTTTTATCATTTTGCCGTGAAAACAATTTTGCATTGCTCTCTAGCAGCTTATCTCTGACATAAAGCTTTGCTTCTTGGTCTTTCTTCGTGTCAGAATTTGCCAATATATGCAGCCTTAATGTATCTTCACGCACTTCATCACACCCTAAGCTAAAGCTTGTAAACGATGTGAGCAGTATCGACAATATAAGCCCGAATAATAACGCAAATTCAATTTTTTTCATATTTATACCTCTCTTTTCATAAAGAGTATAGGCATAATATGGTAATTTATTCCTTACTAATCGGCTTTATTGTTCTAAAATATGCACGCCCTTGCTTATTGGATGCAAAAGCCAAATATTTTCGTATTCTTTCATTAATGCACTTCGCGCAATAGAAGCACTGCGCCTATTGGTAAATATGCCAAATACAGCAGCACCCGAGCCTGTCATCATAGATGCAAGCGCTTTGTTTTCATCTAATATTGCACGTATAGGCGCATTATATTTGCTGCTGCTTGTCTCTTCCAGTACATTGTATACATTAGGTAACATACCCAAAAGGTTACCTTCGCTTATATCGCGCACCATAGCACTGCAATTAGGGTGTTTTGTAGCGCCCATCTCGTCATATCTTGCATATGCGTCGCGCGTGGAAATGCCCTTTTTCGGCATACATACGCACAGCCAATATTTTAGCTGTGAGTGTATCGGCAGCAATATATCGCCTATGCCCTGTACACGCGCCGTACCGCCCAATATAGAGAATGGTACATCAGCACCGATTTTTAAGCCTATTTTGCATAGCTCCTCTTGAGAAAGCTTTGCATTATAAAGCTTATTTAATGCTACTAACACCCCTGCTGCATCAGCCGAGCCTCCTGCCATACCTGCGCGTATAGGTATTTCTTTGCGCACGGTAATATCAGCACCTGTCAAAATTCCCGTTTCATCAAAAAAAGCAAGCGCCGCTTTGTATGCAGTATTGTATTCGTTTATAGGTACTGTACTGCCGGGCATACGTATAATAAGGTCGTTTGCGGCACGCACCGTAATAGTTTCATACAAATTTACAGCCTGCATCACCATATCCAATATATGATACCCATTATCGGCTATGCCTGTAATATCCAGTGCCAAATTAAGCTTGGCAGGCGCCAATACCGTAACAGAACGCATATTATTTACCTCGTTTGCTATATTTTAAATAAGCCTATGCATTTTACATCTATTGCCTTTACAGGACAAATTTCGTGACAGCAAAAGCAGCGTATACATTCCTTGCTGTTTATATGAGCCTTTTTATCTTTTATCTCTATCGTGTTTTGCGGACATATCTCGGCACATTTTCCGCAGCCAATACATATCGGACGTTTAATAACAGGGTGCGGCGCAAGCTTTTTTTCCGCATATGGCACTAGCCATCTAAATGGCTTTGGTATTTTTGTGCCAAAATCTATTCTGCTGTAGCTTTTTGGCAGTGCAAATCCTATAATCGGCACAAAATTATCGCCTGTAATGCAAGATGTATCACTTGCTTTACCGCACAGCTTTCTATTATGCGCCGCTCGTAAAAACGGCACCTCCATAGCATCCAAGCCTATCAGCTTACATATGGCAAGGTCTATTTCATATCCGTTTTCTCCGCCTATTATCAGCGCCGCATTTTTAGGCTTGCCGCCTGCAGGCCCATCGCCCTCCATTGCCATTATTCCGTCTATAATATTAATGTCGGGATGCAATGCTTCGTACAAATCCACAAGCATATCGCCAAATAAATCCTTGTCGGGAAAGCGCATATGCAGCTCTGCTTTTTGCAAACCGGGTATGCAGCCAAACAAGTTTTTTACAGCGCCCGACATACCCGTCATTACGTGCGTTTTAAGCTTTGGCAAATTGATAATAAAATCCGCATCTGCTACAGGCAATAAAAAACTAAATTCACGCATAAGCTTGCCGTTTGCCTTTACGCTGCGCCATTCACATTCGGTATAAAGCTTTACGTTTTCGCTCTCGCACACCTCGCTAAGCCCGCTCACCTTGTATATCGAGCGCATTATAGGCGCAGAATATGCTCCGCCGGGTGAATCCGCTACAGTGATATTGTATAACCCTCTTGCCTTTAATGCCCTTATCACCGCACGAAGTACAGCAGGGTGCGTAGTAACGCAATGCGACGGAATATGCTTTGCAAGCAAATTTGGCTTTATCAGTATCTTATTGTCTTTATCTAGCGTTCGCAGCTTTTCGCTTTGAGATAAAATATTATTTACTGCCGTGTAAAGCGCCTTATCTTCGTAACTGTCTACCTTATAATAATATACCGTATCTTTCATTACAGTTCACGTAAAAACTGCGCAATGCGCCCAAGAGCTTCACGCAGATGCTCTACAGAATACGAATAGCTTATGCGTATATGCCCCTCGCCTGATGCGCCGAATGCCGTACCGGGAATAACCGCTACGTGCTTACTGTATAATAGCTTTTCGCAAAAATCCTCACTTGTTAGCCCCGTGGATTTAATAGACGGGAACGCATAAAATGCGCCTTGCGGCTCGTGGCACACAAGCCCCATATCGTTAAGCTCTTTTATAAGCCATTTGCGCCGCATATCGTATTCTGTGCGCATTTCTTCTATATTATCGTCACAGCTTTTAAGTGCTGTAATTGCCGCATATTGGCTGGTAGTAGGTGCGCACATTATAGACGACTGATGTATTTTCGTCATAATTTTTATTATTTCTTTAGGGCCGCACGCGTAGCCAAGCCGCCAGCCCGTCATCGCATACGCTTTGGAAAATCCATTCACTAATATAGTGCGTTCACGCATACCATCTATTGCAGCAAAGCTTACGTGCTTTTCGCCATAGGTAAGCTCTGCGTATATCTCATCGCTCAGCACCATAATATTAGTACCGCGCAGTACCTTTGCTATCTCCTCCAAGTCCTCTTTGCGCATTACAGCACCTGTAGGATTGCACGGAAAAGGCATTATCAAAAGCTTTGTTTTAGGTGTGATAGCTTTTTTAAGCTCGTCTGCCGTAAGCTTAAAATGATTTTCCGATTTTAGCGGTACAGCTATAGGCACACCGCCTGTAAGCGTGGTAATCGGCTCATAGCTCACATAGCACGGCTCCGGAATAATCACCTCATCGCCTTTTTCCACTATTGCCCTGATACACATATCTATAGCTTCACTGCCGCCCACTGTAACGAGAGTTTCGCTTTTAGGCTCGTAGCAAAGCCCAAATCTACGGCTAAGGTAATTGCATATTTCTATGCGCATCTCCATAAGCCCTGCGTTAGAGGTGTAAAAAGTGCGGCCCTTTTCAAGGCTGCGAATACCTGCATCACGTATAGCCCACGGTGTTTTAAAATCCGGCTCGCCTACTCCGAGAGATATACACTCGTCCATCTCCGCCGCAATATCAAAAAAACGGCGAATACCCGACGGGCGCATCTCTACCGCCGCGCGTGATAATAGCTTATCATAATCCATTATAGTTGCCACTCCCGTTCGTCCTCGTTATCGGTACCGTAGCACACCCCATCTTTTTTGTACGTGCGCAATACAAAATGCGTAGCTGTAGACAATACACCGTCCAAAGGTGATAAACGCTTCGCCACAAACAAAGCGATATCCTGAAAGCTTTTTCCCGATATCACAAGCGATAAATCGTATCCGCCGCTCATTAGGGATACCGAATCCACTTCATCAAAATGTGCTATTGCCACGGCTATTTCGTCAAAGCCTCTATCTCGTCTTGGTGAAACGCGTAGCTCTATCAATGCTTGTACACGGGTAACCCCTGCAAGCTCCCAATCCACAAGCGTGCGATAACCATTGATAATATGTGCTTTTGTGTATTCATCTATTTTAGAAGCGACCTGCTGTGTCGTCATATCGAGCATTCTGCCTATCTCTTCTGCCGACAATCGAGCATCGCCCTCGAGCAAGCTTAGTATTCTTTCCATTTCATTACCCTCTTTTTATAAATTATTATTGTAATAATACCATTAAAAGTAAATTTTATCAACTTTGTGTGCAAAGTTTATTGTAATAATTTTCATTTTAAGCTGTAAAGTGAATTTTTAAAAAGCCGCTTGTAATTTGTGATATAATTTTTCGTCAAAACGCTATACTTTTCTCATTTTGTTTACATTGTAATTGGCTTATGTTATTATGAATATAGTTCTTCTTACACCATACCAAGAACTATTCTGGTTACTATAATAAGGTAGTAAACCAAAAAGCTCTAACGCCTTGTCCTCGGACAAGGCGTTATCTATTTACTCGGGCATTCTCGCCAATTAATAGCTCCTTGCAATAAGTGTTGTATTTTAATTATGAGCGCAATCTTTTCCATAGCAAACGAGTAATTACACAGGCTGTTTTAATTGGCGAAAGTGTAACTGCACTAAATTGTTATAGGAGGTGATTAAATGCGTAGCGAAAAAAACGAGCTTTATATGACGAGCTGCGAGAAATCGTTTTGCGAAGAAAATGTCGTAAAAAACGAGCTTAAAATTCACAGCCAAAATAAATGTACAGCTATAGAAACCGAAAGCAAAAAATCGTTGGTTTTACGTAGCAAAGAAAAATTTACTATATGCTGTGAACTTTATGAATTATCCAATTAGCGCCACCAAAATTGCACAAGATTTTAAATCTTCGACAGTTTAATGTATGAGATAATAACGAGATAAAATATATCATATTTTGAACAATTATAGTTCCCGGGATAGTTCTTGGTATGATATAATAACCTCAACGGTGGCTATCGCCACAGCGCTTCGCGCTTACAAGGCTTGCGCCTTGTCTTTGAGAACATTGAAACACCCAAAAGTGATACTTCACTTTTGTTGTGCGCAGCGAAGCTGCGGATATGGTGTAACCTGATTTTTGCGGAGAGCAAATCTAATTTTTATGGTTAAAGCAGTAAAATCTTTTTCGTTTCGTCTTGAAGCTTTCAGTTCATTTTTTAGCGCACCTATAGTGCGGACTCATCAGCGATTTTTTCAGTCGGACAAAATCCGGCGATAATACCGACTATACCGTATAGACCGGTGTACAATACAATGGTTAGCAACTAGAAATGGTTTTGTAATCTTTTTAATGTACAATCACATATAGTTTATCGTCAATATGTATCGAACTTTTTGGAGTTGTCACTGTAAGTATAATCAGTGATGAACTCTTTAATCTTTGCAGATTTAGTAGTGTCTTCTAATTCTACATTAACGGTAAAATCCTCATTTAGAGTTTTGGAATATATGTAGCCACTGCAATATATTTTACAGTGTTTCCTTTTAACTTTTCATATCCCTTTTTATAATCTCTTGCCATTGATTGTTTGCCTCCGGTGTAGTACGCTTAATATGTAAGTGTCGACACGCTGTACCGCTTAGTTTGTTGCATTTCCTTTGCTGTGATTACAGTATCACCATTCCGTAAACGGTTTGTCAGTACTTATTTTAATTAAATATTGTACAAGATTATATTAAGTTTTTTGTTTTAATTGACTGACCGTTAATTAACTGTAAACAAAACAAAAGTGCATACCTTGAATTTAACAAGTTATGCACTGATTGAAAATATCTATATATAACAATGTTGCTTGTATGGTTAACCCTGCTTTAAAGCCTTAAAAGCATATTTAAGGGCGAATACATCATTTTCGAGAAGTTCAATTTTATTATCATATGTTTTAAGTTTATTATTATGTTCAATGATAGTCATTTGATTTTCATAAATAATTTGTATTTTCTTAGCAACTTCATTCTCTTGCACAATAGCTGTTTTAGTTGCTAGTTGCTTGACATCTGATAGCTCTTGCTTTACAGATGTCATATCTTGTTTTACAGATGTCATATCCGTCTCAAGTGTTGTTACCTTATTTAATATAAGTTGCAACATTTCTTTTGCTTCGTTATCCAATTTTACAACACCTTCTTTCATCGCTTGCTATTTAAGAACAGTATATCATAATAGGTACTTTCAATCAATACATAGTTATTAATTTATCAAGGTACGCGATTAAATTCATATGGAGTTATAGTTCCCTGATAGTTCTTGGTATGGTATAATTTTGCCACCCTGTGACTTGCTATGCTATGCGTTATAGTTCCCTGATAGTTCTTGGTATGGTATAATATAGCAAGCGTAATTAAGTTCACGCTCGACGTTATAGTTCCCTGATAGTTCTTGGTATGGTATAATCGGAGTTTTTAAATGGCGATTGGGTAGACCGTTATAGTTCCCTGATAGTTCTTGGTATGGTATAATGGGTCAAAGTAGTTATATACTTCGTCTATAGTTATAGTTCCCTGATAGTTCTTGGT
>JAVWEG010000007.1:44296-49936 GCA_036641735.1 Oscillospiraceae bacterium | reverse complement strand
AACTGTAATGGTAAAAGAGGGAGACAAGGTAAAGGGCGGAGATATTATCGCCACTTGCCCCGAAACTTCTATTATTACACATAAAAGTATGGTGCCGCCCGATGTAAAGGGTACTGTAATAAAGGCGGCAAACAGCGGAAAATATACTATTACTGCACCTATTTGCACTATACAAGATGCTAAAGGCAAGCTGCACGAGCTTACGCTTGTACAGCATTGGCCAATACGTATTTCGCGCCCTGTAACAAAACGCGAGGTTATCTCACGTCCGCTTATCACAGGACAGCGTGTAATAGACAGCCTTTTCCCTATTGCTAAAGGCGGTACGGCAGCAGTGCCGGGCGGCTTTGGCACAGGCAAAACGATGACACAGCATCAGCTTGCCAAATGGTGTGATGCTGATATTATAGTATATGTTGGCTGCGGTGAGCGCGGCAACGAGATGACACAGGTGCTAGAGGAATTTAGCGAGCTTGTAGATCCTAAGAGCGGCCGCCCGATGACAGACAGAACCGTGCTTATTGCAAACACAAGTAATATGCCTGTGGCGGCGCGTGAAGCGTCTATTTACACAGGCATTACACTTGCGGAATATTATCGCGATATGGGATACGATGTGGCAATAATGGCAGATTCCACTTCGCGCTGGGCAGAGGCATTGCGTGAAATATCGGGCCGTCTTGAGGAAATGCCTGCCGAGGAAGGCTTCCCTGCGTATTTGCCAAGCCGCCTTGCAGAGTTTTACGAGCGTGCAGGCTGCACTGAAAATCTTAATGGCACAAGCGGCAGCATCACTATAATCGGCGCTGTATCGCCGCAAGGCTCAGACTTTTCAGAGCCTGTTACCCAAAACACCAAGCGCTTTGTACGCTGCTTTTTGGCACTGGATAAATCTCTTGCGTATGCGCGCCATTATCCTGCTATTAACTGGAACATCAGCTACAGCGAATATTATGAGGATTTAGATCCGTATTTTATTGAACACGCAGGAGCTGAATTTCCTGTGCTGCGCAGCAAAATATTAAACTTGCTAAATGAAGAAACAAAGCTTATGGAGATAGTAAAGCTTATAGGCAGTGATGTATTGCCAGATAACCAAAAAGTGGTAATTGAGATAAGCCGAGTGATAAGAGCAGGCTTTTTGCAGCAAAATGCTTATCACGAAAATGATACATATGTGCCGCTTGAAAAGCAGCTTTTGATGATGAAATTGATTGTACATTTGTACGATAAAGCACAGAGCCTTGTGGAGAGCGGTGTCGCCGTGGATAAGCTGGTGCAGGCAGGGCTGTTTGATAAGCTTGTAAAGCTGAAATACGAAATACCTAACGATAAGCTTGAGCTTTTTGATGCTGTATTTACAGAAATAGATGATGTGGCGGCAGGGTTGCTCGCACAAAAGGTAAGCAAATAAGTACAATATATTTGCGGATAGTGAGGTAAAGATGGTATTAGAATATTTGGGACTGTCCGATATTCAAGGGCCGCTGGTAGCGGTAGACGGAGTGAAAAACGCTTCCTTTGAGGAAATGGTGGAGATAAAAACCGAGAATGGCACTCGCCGTGGACGTGTAGTGGCACTTGAGGGTGAGCGCGCGCTTATACAGGTGTTTGCAGGTACACAGGGCTTGTCTTTAAACGGCACGCGCACTCGTTTTATGGGCGAGCCTATGCGCCTTGCGCTTGCTCCTGAGATAGTGGGACGCATTTTTTCGGGCGCAGGAGATCCTATAGATGGGCTTGGTGATTTATTCCCCGACAAATATGCAGACATTAACGGCAGTGCGATTAACCCGGTATGCCGTACTTATCCGCGCAACTATATCCGCACAGGTGTGTCGTCTATAGATACCCTTGCCACCTTGATAAGAGGGCAAAAGCTGCCTATTTTTTCGGGTTCAGGTATGAGCCATAACCGTCTTGCGGCACAAATAGTGAGGCAGGCAAGGCTTGGTGAAGGTGCAGAGGGCGAATTTGGCATAGTGTTTTGCGCAATGGGCGTAACTAAAGACGTTGCAGATTATTTCCGCCGTAGCTTTGAAGAAAGCGGTGCATTATCACGCGTGACAATGTTTTTAAATCTTTCGTCAGATCCTATTATAGAGCGTATTCTCACACCGCGCTGTGCGCTTACGGCGGCAGAATATTTAGCATTTGAGCTTAATATGCACATACTTGTGGTAATGACGGATATGACGAGCTATGCTGAGGCATTGCGCGAGTTTTCATCGTCAAGAGGTGAGATACCCGGGCGCAAAGGGTATCCGGGATATTTGTATTCGGATCTTGCAAGCTTATATGAGCGTGCAGGCTGCGTAAAAGCAAGCAGCGGCAGCGTTACGCAAATACCGATACTCACTATGCCAAACGACGATATCACTCACCCAATCCCTGACCTTACGGGCTATATCACCGAGGGACAAATAGTGCTTGACAGATATCTTGACCAGCAAGGTATTTATCCGCCAATAAGCGTATTGCCAAGCCTATCGCGTTTAATGAAAGACGGTATAGGCGAGGGATATACACGAGCAGACCATTCGGCTGTGTCTAATCAGCTTTTTTCAAGCTACGCTAAGGTTAGCGATGCACGAGGGCTTGCAAGCGTTATAGGCGAGGAAGAATTGTCGGCTACAGATAAGCAGTATATAGATTTTGGCAATGCGTTTGAACACGAATTTCTTACGCAGGGCGCTACCGAGGATAGAAACATAGGCGAAAGCCTTGATCTTGGCTGGCATTTGCTTTCTATGCTGCCGCAAAAAGAGCTGGAAAGAATGGACGACAAGCTCTTGAAAGAAAATTACGGACAGCATTAATTAATCTATAAAGATAAGGGGCGATGAGATGGCAGAACAAATATTTCCTACTAAGGGCAATCTTATTGCCTGTAAAAAAAACTTGAGCCTTGCAAAGCTCGGCTTTGATTTGCTGGATAGAAAACGCAATGTTTTAATGCGTGAAATGATGCAGAGAATAGACGAAGCTTCTGCATTGCAGGTGGATATCGGAGATGCGTTTTCGCGTGCATATAAGGCGCTTGAGCGTGCAAATGTTACTTTAGGCATCAATAAAACCTTAGAAGGATATGCCCCCGAGGAAAACGGATTTACAGTAACAAGCCGCAGTGTAATGGGGGTGGAATTGCCTACCACAAGCTTTAAGACGACTTCGCCGCCTCGCCCTTTATACGGATTTTTAAATACAAATATTGAGCTGGATTATGCCACAGTATGCTTTGCCAAAGTAAAAGAGCTGTGCGCGCGGCTTGCAGGCACAGAAAATAGTGTGTACCGCCTCGCATTTGCTATAAAAAAAGCACAGCGCCGTGCAAATATGCTGGAAAACGTGGTAATACCTCGATATGAGGAAAACGTGAAATTTATAAGCGGAGTATTAGAAGAACACGACAGAGAAGAATTTTCGCGCCTAAAAGTAATAAAACGTTCTAAACAAAACGACAAATAAAAAAAGCATTATGCAAATTCATTTTGCATAATGCTTTTTTATTATTTATACATTTTAGCGTAATATGCTTGATAATCACCGCTTGTTACGTGGTTCATCCAATCTTCGTTTTCAAGATACCAGTCTATGGTTTTTTCTATGCCTATCTCAAACGGAGTTTCGGGATACCAGCCAAGCTCGTTTTTTATTTTCTCGGGATCTATACCGTAGCGGCGGTCGTGTCCCTTGCGATCCTCTACATATTTTATCAAGGTTTCATCTATGCTTTTATCTACTTTATTGTGTAAAAGCTCTATTATTTTCTTTACAATAAATATATTTGGGCGCTCGTTATGTCCGCCCACATTGTATACTTCGCCAAGAGTGCCATTTGAGCATACCATATCTATCGCTTTGCAATGGTCCTCTACATACAGCCAATCACGCACATTCATACCGTCTCCGTACACGGGCAAAGCTTTTTTGGTTTTCGCATTATTTATAATAAGCGGTATCAGCTTTTCTGGGAAATGGTATGGGCCATAGTTGTTGGAGCAACGTGTAATATTGATAGGGAAATGATATGTGTCGGCAAATGCTCTCACAAATAAATCCGCAGCTGTTTTACTGGCAGAATACGGGCTGTGCGGATCTAGCGGAGTGGTTTCCACAAAATAGCCGTCATCGCCAAGTGAGCCGTACACTTCATCTGTGGATACTTGTAAATACTTTTTGCCTGCTTTAAAGCCTTCGCCCTCTGCCCAAGCCATCTTTGCACATTGCAGCATATTTACTGTGCCTTCTACGTTGGTTTTGGCAAATATCTCGGGGTTAGTAATGCTGCGGTCTACGTGGCTTTCCGCGGCAAAGTTAATAACATAATCTATATCATATTTTGTAAATAATGCGCTTATAGCTTCCCTGTCACAAATATCAGCTTGCACAAAAATGTGACGTTTGTCATTCTCTATGCTTTTAAGATTTTCCATATTGCCGGCATAGGTAAGCTTATCCACATTTATCAGTGTAATGTCGCTGTATTTATTAAGCATATACAATACAAAATTAGAGCCGATAAATCCGGCACCGCCTGTAACCAAATAAGTTTTCATCAATTATTCCTCCGCTTTATAATTATCAAAAAAGCATTTTAATGCCTCTTGCCAGGGCCTCATTTCATCGCCTACACCTACGCGTAGCATCATATTATCAAGCGCCGAATATGCGGGGCGCTCAGCGCCTTTACGCGCGTATTCCTCTGTGGTACAAGGTATTACATCAGCCTTTATGCCGGAAAGATGCACTATTTCGGCTGCAAAATCGTACCAAGAGCATACACCCTCGCCTGTGCAGTGATAAGTGCCATAATCCTTAGTAACGATAAGCTTTAGGATATGGTGTGCAAGGTCGGCTGCATTAGTGGGATTGCCAAGCTGGTCATTTACTACCTTAATGCTGCCTTTTTCTTTTGCCACACGCAAAATAGTTTTCACAAAATTATTGCCTACATAGCCATATAACCAAGCTGTACGCACTATAAACGAATGAGTGCAAAACGTGCGTACATATTCTTCGCCAAGAAGCTTTGTTTTGCCATATACAGATATCGGATAAGGTGTTTCGTATTCCGCCACAGGAGCTGTGGCATCACCCTTAAAAACATAATCTGTGGAGATGTGCATTAGCTTAGAGCCTACTTCCTCGGCGGCAAGCGCTAAATTGCGCGCGCCTACAACATTTACGTTAAATGCTAATTCCTTATTGGTTTCGCAGGCATCTACATTGGTATATGCGGCACAAGATATTATCACATCGGGCTGATGATGGCGCACAAACACCGCTACGTCGTGACGATTAGTGATATCCAGTGTATCGATGTCGGTAGCTATCACAGTGGCACGCTGCAAGCGCTCGGGCAAAGCGCCAAGCTCACTTTTGCCGGCACGCAGCTCGCGTACAAGCTCACTGCCAAGCTGCCCGTTTGCTCCTGTTATCAGTACTTTCATTTTTACACCTTCTCTTTTACAGACTCCGCCACAAAGAATAAGTATTTGCCATATTCTGTTTTGGCAAGCTTTTCTGCTTGTGCCAAAAGCTGCTTTTTGTTAATAAATCCGCGTCTATACGCTATTTCTTCAAGGCAAGAGATATATTGCCCTTGTCTTGTCTGCACTGCCTCTATAAAGTTAGCGG
>JAVWEG010000007.1:0-44286 GCA_036641735.1 Oscillospiraceae bacterium | reverse complement strand
CACGGTGATTACCAGTATCAAGCCAAGCCATTCCGCGGCCAAACAGCTCTACTTTTAGCTCGCCCATAGCAAGATATTCATTATTAATGCTTGTTATCTCTATCTCACCGCGCGCAGATGGCTTTACATTGCGTGCGATATCCACTACACGATTATCATAAAAATATAGCCCAGGCACTGCATAATTGCTCTTAGGCTCAGTCGGCTTTTCTTCGATAGACAGCACTGTACCGTCATCACTAAATTCCACTACACCAAACTCGGTAGGATCTGATACGTGATAACCGAAGATTGTAGCGCCCTGCTCACGGGCAACGGCATTGGCAAGACGCTCTGAAAAGCCATAGCCGTAGAAAATATTATCGCCAAGTACAAGGCAAACCTTGTCGTTGCCGATAAAATCAGCTCCTAATATAAACGCATCGGCAAGGCCGCGCGGCTGCGCTTGCGCAATATAAGAAAAATGCACACCAAACTGGCTACCGTCACCGAACAATTCCTCAAATCCGGGTAAATCGCGTGGAGTGGAAATAATGAGAATGTCACGTATACCTGCCAGCATTAAAGTGGATACAGGATAGTAAATCATTGGCTTATCATACACTGTAAGCATTTGCTTTGATACCGCTATGGTGGAGGGATATAAGCGAGTGCCTGCGCCTCCTGCTAAAACTATACCTTTCATATTAAAGTTCTCCTTTTATTTTATATAAATTTGAAGCCCCATTTGCTCCAATATCTAAACATTGATTTTATCTGCATAATAAAATTAGCAAGCTTTTTATTGGCATCTCTATGCCACGAATGATGCACGCTAACGCTTGGAAGATACATACATTTGCCATATGCAAGTGCTTTTTGCGTAATGTCGGCATCTTCTACATACATAAAATACTTTTCATCAAATCCGCCGATTTTGCGAAATATTTCTGTGCGTATCACAAAAAAACAACCTGAGCAAAACTCTATTTCTTGCGGACACGTTAAGTCTTTATCTTGCATAAGATAACGGCGCTCAATATTTTTTAAAAAAGGCAAAGGCAATTGCCGTGATAAAAGCGCCATAAAAGTGGGCTTGCGCTTTGCAGTATATTGTATATTGCCATTTGGGAAAAGCAATTGCGGCATCACCATTGCTACATCGGTGTGCGCATCCATATATTTGCAAATATCGGTGAGCGCGTCGGAGCAAAGCGTAATATCGGGATTGATAACAGCGTGATAATCGGATTTAAGCTTATATATTACACTATTATGTCCAGAGCCAAAGCCGACATTGTCTTTAAGGAGATTTACATCTACATTGCTGCCAAAATCTGTGCTTTCAAGCTTTGCGCCTGTGCCATCGGGCGAAGCATTATCCACAAGATACAGCTCTAGCTCACTGCCGACAGTATGCGACAAAATAGAGCCGACCGCACAGGCCGCCTCTTCATATCCGTTGTATGTGACTATTGAGGCACTTACTTTTGGCATATAGCTACTTCCTCTTTATTATAACAATATCATTTTACCATTTTATGCACTACAATATCAAGTGTTAAAGCAGTTTTTATAATATTTTGAAAAAATCATCATAATGTCACCAAAAGCGCAAACACTATCAGCGGAGGTGAAATGATGAAAAAACAACTGTGTTTATTTAATATCGGCGCGTTTGGATATTGCGGCATAGAGATATTGGCGCGTGGATATACACACTGGACAATGGGGATAACGGGCGGAATATGTTTAATGCTATTATGGGCTATCTACAGTAAGGTAAACGATATTGGAATTATTGGCAAAAGTGTTATCGGTGCTATTGCTATTACAGCAATAGAGCTATGCGTGGGGCTTGTAGTAAACGTTTGGCTTAAAATGGGAGTGTGGTCGTATATAGACGAGCCATTCAATATTTTAGGGCAAATTTGTCCTGTATACACATTTTATTGGTTCTGCTTATCTCTTGGCATAATGTCGGTGCTTGAAATTTTGCATTTGGCGCATATGCGTAAAGCAAAATAAGCGGCAGGGTTACCCGCCGCTTACATATCGCATTTATTTTAATCTTTTCCTATTACGCCGGCACGCTCTAGAGCTATTACCAATATAGGAATAAGCAAAAGCTGCAATATTATTGCAGGCAAAATTGTAACGAAGTTTGCTGTGATAAACATACCTAAGGTGAATGGCTTTCCCACTGCAAAGCTAAGAATAAACTGCATTGCACCGCCTATTACACGGCCGCAAAGCATAGATAGTATCAAAGACAAATAAATATTAAGCGGCTTTTTAGGTAGCTTATTATAAAATAAGCCTGCAAAAAATCCGTATGCGGCAAGCTCTGCCGCCATAGATACAGCTGTGGGGAATAACGGAGGCATACCCACAAGCGCACTGCGCAAAAGAGGCGATACAAAGCCGACTATTAGCGCTACAGGGCCGCCGCAGGCAAAGCCTGCAAGCAATACAGGCAAGTGCATAGGCGCGAGCATACGGCCAAGCTCACCGAGATTGCCTGTAAGATACGGCAATAAATACGCAAGTGCGATAAAAAGTCCGCCCAAGATAAGCTTGCGCGTAGTAAATGCTTTTTTCATAAAATTAAACTCCTCAACAAAATAATAACGCCGCGAAGGGCATCAAAAAGATACACCTTCGTGGCGTTTAGTTACAATTATAACTGCAAACGAGTTCATCTCGCTTAATTCTTGTTTATTGTATAGGATTTTATTGCAAATGTCAATAGCGTTTATTCGGGAGCTTTCATACTTTCCACCATACTGATTTTTTTGAGCTTTCGCTGCATCACTAAGCTTACAAGCCCCGAAAATAGCAGTGTTAATCCTGCCGATAGCACAAAGCTCAACACCTTTATCTCACGGCCAAACATTACAGCATCTACCTCCGCTGTACGTATTACAAATGAATGTAGGAATATACCCAGTACAAGCCCGAGCGCCGTGCCGATAAGGCTAAGCATTGCAGACTCTCTGTATACGTATGCCGATACCTCGCGGTCGAAAAATCCAAGTACTTTAATAGTGGCAATCTCTTTTTCACGCTCGGCAATATTGATATTGGTAAGATTGTAAAGCACCACAAACGCAAGCACAGCCGCCGAAACTATCAGCACATACACTACATAAGTGATATTGCGCAGCATATCGTCAAAGCTTACGCGCACATCGTCTATAAAAGATACATTATTTATGCCGTCACATTCAAGAAGTGCAGTATATAAGCTATCGTGCAGCTCTTTGCTGTCATTTGTGGGCATTGCGTAAATACCGGTGTAAAGCGGAGCTTGCCCAAAGCCGCGATGATATTCGTCACCCGACATATATACGTAGTTTTCCACGTAGTTTTCAGCTATTCCGGTAACTGTAAATTCGCCCTTGCGCTTATCGTTATTTTGCAAAGTGACTTTGTCTCCAATATTTACATTTGCGCGTTTAGCCAGCTTTTCGGTAAGCACTACACCTTCATTTTGCAAGGTTATAGGTGCTTTGCCGCGGCGCTCGTGTAAATCTGTAAAGGTTTTCAGCTCATCGATGTTTTTAGGCACTACAAAATATACAGCGGTAGTAACATCACCGAAAATATTATTGCTCTTTTCCTGATGAAGCTCGGCATAGCTCGCGATTTGAGATTTGTCGTTTAAAATAAGCTGCAATTCATCTTTTGCGATAGACTTTTCGTTTTTGGCGGATATGGCAAGCTTGTAAAGAAAAATATCTTTAAATTGCTTGTTTATAATATCGCTTATAGAGTCTCGTAGCCCAAAGCCTGTGAGGAGTAAGGCGGTACAGCCTGCAATACCGATAACCGTCATAAAAAAGCGTTTTTTGTAACGAAACAGATTTCTTGCCGTCACCTTGTGAGTAAACTTCATTCGCTTCCAAATAAAAGTGACACGCTCCAATAATATGCGCTTGCCGGCTTTAGGTGCGCGAGGCAGCATAAGCGTGGCAGGGTTTTCTTTTAAGCTTGCCCAGCAAGCGTTTAGCGTGGCCGCCATAGTGCAAGCCATAGATACACAAGAGGCTATAACTGCGTATTTTACGTTGAATTGGCACACTAAAGGCGGTAAATTATACATCATAGAATATGCGTTCCATATTACGCGCGGCAATAAATTAAAGCCGACTAAAAGCCCTACTACGCACCCTAAGCTGCAAGCTAAAAACGCATATAAAAGATATTTAAAGGCGATGGTTTTACTGGAGTAGCCAAGCGCTTTAAGCGTACCTATCTGTAAGCGCTCCTCCTCTACCATTCGTGTCATGGTGGTAAGCGCCACAAGCGCCGCCACTAAAAAGAAAAACACAGGAAACACCCTTGCTATGGCATCTACTTTAGATATATTACTGTCAAAGGAAGCAAAGCTTACTATAGACTTGCGATCCAGCACATAATAATCGGGCGGCTCAAGCTCGCGGATTTTTTTGTCTGCATCATCTAGCTTATCCTGCGCATCACTTAGCTTTTCTTCTGCTTTTCGCTTTTCATCATTATACTCTTTTTCACCGTCAGCTAGTTCTATACGTGCATCGGCAAGCTCTTTTTCGCCTTTAATTATATCGCGCTTGCCTTTATCAAGCTCCGCTTGAGCTTTGGCAAATTCGGCATCGGCAGTGGCAGGAGCGTTATCATATGCACGTATTCCATCATTTAGCTCTTGCTCGCTCTGTGCTAATTTTTCTTTGGCGGCGGCAATAGCCGCTTTGCCGTCGGCAAGCATTTTGTCGCCTGTAGATATTTGCGTAGCGGCATTTGCAAGCGCCGTGCGCTGAGGAGCTAATTGTAAATCTGTAGCATTATACTGCGCTGTCAAATCTGCGGATTTTTGTGTAAGAGCGGATATTTGCGCGTTAATCGCTGTATCGTCGCCGCCCGTACCAAGCTGCCCTTTTAGCTGCTCTATAGTTTGCGCTATTTGTGCAATGCCGTCTTTTAGCTGTAAAAGCCCGGCTTCGCCTGCATCTAGTTGCGCCTTGCCATTAGCGTATTTTGCTTTGGCGGCATTAAGCTCTTCTTCCTTAATAGGCAAAGCCGCCGATTGCTCGGCAAGCTGCTTTTTACCATCGGCAAGCTGCTTTTTGCCTTCCTCAAGCTTATCTCCATTTACCGACATTATATAGGCAAAATCTATTTTGGCTTGTTCCAGCTCTTTTTCACCGTCGGTGAGCTTTCGCTTTGCATCAGCTATTTCGCGCTCGCCCTTTTTCACTTCTTTTTTACCGTCAGATATTTTATCGGCGGCATCGCTTAGCTTTTCATCTGCTTCTTGCTTTTTATCGGAATATTCTTTTTTGGCATCATCTAATATTACGGTGGCATCGGCGCGTACCTCCGCAAGGCGAGGCTCTACACGCGCATCACACACGGCTTCTAAGGCTTTGGTAACTTTTGCTATTTTGTCATAATATTCCGCAGATAATGAATTAAGCTCTTTCACACCTTTTACTGTGAGATACAATTCCGAATATTCTTCGCGGCTAAATGCTTCATTTGCTACATAAGCAATAAGGTTTGTAGTGCCGTTACCCACAGTGGACGGCTCGCGCTCAAACGAAAAATAATAAGCACTTTTAACTGTACCTACTACTGTAAATGAGGTGATAGCCATTGTGTCATCAAGATTTGTGTTGTCTTTGTTTGCGGTGATAGTATCGCCTATTTTTACACCGCTTACATCATAGCCGCCAAGCTCTATTACGCACTCGTTTTTGTTTTTTGGCAAGCGCCCGTCAGTGAGGATTACTCTATTCAGATAATTTTTCGGCTCTTTGGCATCTAAGGTATCTAAAGGCAATCCGTTTACGCGCACTACAAGAGTATCTCCACCGCTTGCATCCATTATCAAATCGGCAGATTGTCCGGGCATAATTTCATCTATCTCATCTATTGCACTTACGGCTTTAATATCGTTATCGGTAAGCCCAAGAGACGATACGATACGCATATCCGACAAATTGGTTTCATCGAAATATTTGTCGCCAGAATACTGCATATCGGGCGTAGCTGCCATCAGCCCCGCAAGAAAGCCCACACCGAGTGCCACTATAGCGAATATCGCCAAAAAGCGGCTAAGTGTGTGCGTAATAGTGCGTGAAATTACTTTCCTGTACGTTCTTTTCACGGCTTACCACTCTATCCTTTCTATTGGCAGTGGCTCTGAGTTCGTTTCCATAGCTACTACTGTACCGCTTTTAATATGGATAACTCTGTCTGCCATTGCAGTGAGCGCGGTATTGTGCGTAATTACTATTACAGTGCGCCCAAACTTGCGGCAGGTATCCTGCAATAAAGCCAATACCTGCTTGCCTGTATTGTAATCAAGCGCGCCTGTAGGCTCGTCGCACAGCATTATTTTAGGATTTTTGGCGAGCGCACGCGCTATAGATACACGCTGCTGCTCACCGCCCGAAAGCTGTGCCGGAAAATTAGACATTCTGTTTTGCAAGCCCACTCCGGCAAGAGCGGCAGCGGCATCCATAGGCTCTTTGCATATTTCGCTTGCAAGCTCTACGTTTTCAAGTGCTGTAAGGTTTTGCACAAGATTGTAAAACTGAAAAACAAACCCTACATCGTAGCGCCTATACGCGGTAAGCTGTTTGTTATTATATGAGTTTATCTCGGCACCGTCCAGCAATATGCGCCCTTCGTCACAGCTATCCATACCGCCGAGCATATTAAGCACAGTGGTTTTGCCAGCGCCCGAAGGCCCTACTATTATACAAAATTCACCCTTGTTGATATCAAAATTGATATGATCAGCGGCCGCTATGCGCTCACCGCCCATTTTATAATATTTACATACATTTTCAAAATGTACGTATCCTTGTTTATTCTCCATTTCGCACCTCTTAGCATTTATTTACCGTACAGGCTGTATAATAACAAACGCAGTGTTGATTATTTCCCGTGACTATATTATAATCATAATTAGATTAACCGTCAATCGTCAAATATATCCAAAAACGTAGGAAAACGAACATAAAGCAAGCAAAATGTACAGTATAATTGTAAATTAATTTTGAACAAGAGGAGGGCTTACAGTGGAAACTAAAAGCGGAGACCGCAGAGTGCGTAAAACCAAGACAATTTTGCGGCAGGGGCTTGTGCGCCTGATGAGCGAAAAAAGCATACAGGAAATCACGGTAAAGGAGCTGTGCTGTGAATGTGATATTAATAGAGGGACGTTTTATTCACATTATGCAGATGTATACGATTTGCTGCAAAAAATAGAGGAAGAGATGCTGTGTGTGCTTGAGGAAATGATAAAAGAGTACTCATTGCTGGATGTAAAGGGTGAAGCGGCGCCTAGCCCTATTATGAGCAGTATATTCAGGTTTTTGGCGCAAAATGCAGATATGTGCCGCATATTGCTGTGCAATAACGGAGATATGGCATTTGTGGAAAAAGTAAAAGATACGGTAAAAAATAAATTTATGTCCGAATGGAAAATACGTGTACCCGAAAATGATAATAACAAAACCTCGGAATATTTATATGCGTTTATTGTGTCGGGCTGTATAGGCGTATTACAACAATGGCTGATTAGTAATGGCACACAAACACCGGACGAAATGGCGGCACTTGTGGAAAATTTAATAGTACGCGGAGCGGCAAACAGCTAAAAGTGGGAGGTGAAAAATATGACAGGTAAAAGGCACAGCTTAAAATGGCGAATGATTATATTATTGCTTGGGTGCTGGGTATTGCCCGTGGTACTGCTTGTGTTTGGGGTAGGGGTATACGTTACTAAAGCCACGGAAAAGGAAACGAGGGAGACCGTGCAGGCCTCCGCACAAAGCGCACTTGACATTATGCGCGGACGATTAGATGCGGCTGTAAACTCTAGCCTTGCCGCAAGCTATAATCCTACCTTGCGCCTTGCTTGGCTAAATTATGTAAAGGATAATAATTACACGGAATTTGCAGGGATAGCCAATAATTTTTTATCGCAGACATATAAATTTGACGAGAAATTTTTATCTACATTTATGGTGCTTAAAGACGAGCCTGAGCATCGTTTTAATGTAAATAATAATCGTCCGTACATCACAATTATGGATTATTGGAAAAATGTATCGGAGCATATAATGCGTGTGAGCGATGAGCTTGGCACAGGCATAGCTTTTGTTACGCATAAGGAGCATTTATATATGGTGCGTAATTTGCTGAATACCGATTACTATAATTTTGCGGTGCTTGTAATGGAGCTTGATAAAGAAAGCTTGCTCGAAAGTATGAACAGCGTAACCTGGGGTACTAATTATACCGTTTGGATAGGCGACGATGCAGTGTGCTTTAAAAACAATGAGATACAGTGGGATGCAGCAAAAAAGACGGAAAATGATGTAGAATACGGCGATTTTGACAATCAGCTATCGGTTTACGGCAATACAGCGCAGGATTATTACGATTTATCGTATTGCGTTACTATCGATCCCATAATGCTGCAAAGTCAAAGAAAAAGCGTGCGTGCAGTGCTGATAGGTATTTGCATAATACTTGTGCCGCTTTTGGCAATGGTATTTCACTTTTTTTACCGCAAGGTAACAAAGCCGATACAGAGATTGACATTGGCAGCAGGCGAAATAGAAAAAGGCAGGTTTGGGTATCAAATAGATGCAAATAAATTGGCAAGCGCAGAATTTAGCAATCTTGGCGATAGCTTTAACGATATGAGCGCCACGCTGAAAAACCAATTTGAGCGAATATATTCTGAGGAGCTTGCTTTGCGAGATGCCAAAATAATGGCATTGCAAAGCCAGATAAATCCGCATTTTTTAAATAATACATTAGAGATAATTAACTGGGAAGCACGGCTTGCAGGTGATATTAAGGTGTGCAAAATGATAGAAGCGCTGTCTACAATGCTGTCTGCCGCAATGGACAGACGTCATCGTCCGCTTGTGCATTTATCGGAGGAGCTAATGTATGTGGACTCGTATTTATACATTATAAGGGAAAGGCTTGGGAAACGTCTTACTATAGAAAAAGAAATAGCGCCCGAAGCGCTTGACTGCGACGTACCTCGTTTAGTATTGCAGCCTATTATAGAAAACGCGGTGGAACACGGTATTAATTCCACAAGCCACGGCACTATAAAGATACGTGCATATATAAACGGTGACACACTTATATTGGAGATAGAAAATGACGGCAAATGCTCTGCCGAGGATTTAGCCAAAATAGAAATGCTTTTATCAGACGAAAAACCGCCCGAGGGTACAGGCGCTACCTCACTTGGAATACGTAATGTAAACCAGCGTTTAAGAATATTGTACGGAAATGATAGCGGGCTTTTAGTAAAAATGACTAACGAAGGTAATGTTGTGTCGCAAATTAGTATCCATATTGAACAAGACGCACAATAATGTGCAACAAAAAACAAGACTAACCATTAAACTTTTTGGGAGAATGGTATATGATAATAAGCACAGGGGAATCACCCCTAACGTAACAAAAATTTTGGAGGATAGTTTATGAAAAAGGCATTAGCTCTTGTATTAGCACTTGCACTTGGTGCAACAATGCTCGCATCTTGCGGTGAAAAGCCTGCGTCAAGCGCAGCACCGTCCGTTCCGGCAAGCACACCTGCCAGCAAATCAGAGGCAGCACCTGCTGCAAAGCCTGTAGATTTACGTGTAGTAACTTCTTACGGCGGCGACGACGGCAACCGTGTGAATTACGAAAACGCATTTAAGGCTTACGAAAAAGCAACAGGCAATACAGTAGTAGATGAATCCGCTACATCTAACGAAGAGTGGAAAGCTCGCGTTATGGCAGATTTCCAAACAGGCAGTGAGCCTGACGTATTGTTCTATTTCACAGGCGTTGATGCTAACGAAATAGTAAAGAACGGTAAAGTTGTTTCTTTGGAAACCATTCGTAAAGAATATCCTGAGTATGCAGGCAATATGAAGGACGGTATGTTACCTGCTTCACCTGCTGATATGAAGCAATATGCAATCCCTGTAAACGGCTATTGGGAAGGTATGTTTGTAAACAAGAACGTACTTAAAGCTTGC
Organism: Oscillospiraceae bacterium; assembly: GCA_036641735.1. Taxonomy (GTDB): domain Bacteria; phylum Bacillota; class Clostridia; order Oscillospirales; family Ruminococcaceae; genus JAGPHI01. The sequence continues at coordinate 34,258 of JAVWEG010000007.1, read as the reverse complement.
GACTTGGAAGTGCCTACTAAGGACACTACTTGGGAACAGTTTATGACAATGTGCAAAACTATCAAGGATAAGGGCTACACTCCTATCGCTTGCTCATTGCAAGAAGTACCTCATTATTGGTTCGAGTTCTGCGTTATGAATCAGGGTTCTACATCTAAGCACGTAGAAGTACCTGCTTCCTCTACAGATGCAGCAGGCAAACGCTGGGTATCAGGTCTTGACCAAATAAAAGCAATGTATGAAGCAGGCTGCTTCCCGAAAAACACTCTTACAGCAGGCGATGCCGATACATTCCAGCTAATGGCTGACGATAAGGCTGCTTTCGCAATCGACGGCTCGTGGAAAGTGGGCTGGTTTGCAGGCAGCAAGGATGCAGAGGGCAAAGACGTACCTGGCAACGTAAAGAACCTAGATGATTATACCGTTACTTATGTACCGGGTATGGGCGAGCGCAAATCAACAGATATCGTTGCAGGTCTATCAATGGGCTACTATATTACACAAAAAGCTTGGGACGATCCTGCTAAGCGCGATGCAGCAGTAAAGTTTGTAGAAGCTATGACAACAGATGAAGTTATCAATACATTCGCAGCAGGTACACCTACAGCACTTAAAGCAGGTATGCCGGCACCTAAGGATGCTAACTCTATGCAGCTTGCAGCTATTGAGATGGTAAACAATGCCACAGGCTCTGCACCTGCAGTACAAGACAGCATTAACCCAACTGCACGCGGAGTACTATGGACTTCTATCAAGGACATCGTTACAGGCAAGCAGGAAACAGCAAAAGCACTAGACACAGCTCTTGCAACAGAGTTTGTAGCTGAAGCTAAGAAATAAATTATTCACAGGCAAAACAATAGTCACAGTTATTGCCGGAGAGCTGAAAATCGGCTCTCCGGCATTTTTATAAAAGAAGGGGCGCAGCACTATGAACGCAATGATATATAAAAACAAAAAACCCTTGTTTGCTTTTTTGATACCGACATTTGCATTCTTACTTGTGTATTTATATTATCCGTTTATAATGAACGTGTATAATAGCTTTAATATGATACGCGGTATGGGTGAGTCATCAAGAGGGGTAAACAATCCGTGGTACGAAAACTATGTAAAAATGTTTCAAGATCCTAAAATGATTACCGCTCTTAAAAACACAATGGTGCTTATGGTTTTCACCATTATATTTCAGGTGGGCATAGCACTATTATTGGCACTTCTTGTAGATAATATTAAATTCGGCGCTAAGTTTTTTCGTACAGTATATTTCTTCCCTATAGTTATCAGCGCTACAGCGCTTGGGCTTTTGTTTAATCTTTTGTTTATGTACGACGGCGGTATGATAAACCAAGTACTTATGCAAACAGGCATTACTACGGAGCTTATAGACTGGAAGGATATGGAACACTTTTTCGGTACAATGATGGTACCGGTAATGTGGCAGTACGTAGGCTTTTACTTTGTAATCATCGTCACAGGACTCAATAATATCTCTGAGGATATCTATGAAGCCGCAGAGATAGATGGAGCAGGTGGCTTAAAGAGAGTGCGTTACATAACCTTACCTCTCATTTATAATACTCTTTGCACTTGCCTTACCCTTGCAATAACAGGCTCTTTAAAGGTGTTCGATTTGCCGTGGACTATGTTCTCGGGCGGTATGCCTATGGATCAGTCTTGGCTGACAGGTACTTATATGTACTATCAGACAATGCAAATGAGCGACGTTGACTACGGCTCTACTATCGCAATACTAATAGTGGTGCTTGGCGTTATTATCAGCCAAATAGCCAATGCCATCTTCAAAGAAAAAGATTATTAAAGGGGGAAGCGTAATGAAAAAAAAGTTTACAATATCTAAGTGCTTAATATATGTTGCATTGTCTACGTGGGCGCTTACTACTATTTACCCCTTTATATGGGTAATATTAAATTCATTCAAGCCGAAAGGCATTATAAGAGGCGATTCGTTATCACTGCCAATAGGAGACAAATTTACATTCGATAACTATACTACCGCATTTAAACGCGTAAATATTGGCTCTGCATACCTAAACAGCATTGTTATCAGCGGAGTAGTTACCATTATGGTAATTGTCTTGGCAGGGCTTGCGGCTTATGGTATGGCAAGATACAGCTTTAAAGGGCGCGCTGTGCTACACAGCATTATTATAGCATCTATGATGTTCCCTGTGTTCTCCACTATTATCCCTGTGTATCGTATGGAAACAGCTTGGCATATCACTAATACATCTAGCCTATTGCTTACCTGGATAAGTATTATTTTGCCGCAGATAGCAGGTAATCTGTCGTTTTCTATCATAGTGCTTATGGGCTTTATCCGCAGCTTGCCTGTAGAGCTTGAGGAAGCTGCATTTATGGAAGGATACAGTGTATATCGCATATTTTTCCGTATTATTATGCCGCTTGCAAAGCCAAGCTTTGCCACAGTGGGGATATTCGCGTTTTTGTGGAGCTACAACGATTTGTTTATGCAATTGTTTTTCCTTCGCAACAAAAAAATGTTCACTATCACACGCTTATTAAACGAAATTTCCAGCCAAGCAGGCACTAACTACGGGCTTATGGTAGCCGCAGTGGTAATGGTAGTAATACCTGTGCTTATAGTATATATATTCCTGCAAAACTACATTATCAAAGGACTTACAGCAGGTGCTGTAAAGGGCTAAAGCCCCCTAAAATTACCAAGCCTTCTTTTATTTTCTTTTTTCTTTTCTCTATGCAACAAAAAACGCCATACTCGTTTTAGAGTGTGGCATTTTTTGTTTTGGCAATTGCTCTTGGAGAAAATAAGTGCTATACTTTAAGCATATAATATAAAGGGGGAAATGCTGATGTACAAGGTAATGATAGTGGACGATGAGGACATTATTGTGAACGGGCTTGTGCAGACAATGCCGTGGGCAAAGTACAATTGCGAAGTAGTGGCAAGTGCGAGTGACGGTATTACCGCACAAGACATTATCCGTGAGCATAAGCCGGATATATTGTTTACCGATATTTGTATGCCGGGTGCAGACGGGCTTGCACTTATAGCGGCAATACGAAGCGAATTTCCCAATATGCAAATAACAATTCTCAGCGGATACCCTGATTTTGAGTATGCGCAGCGTGCAATAGGGCTGGGCGTAATGAGATACGTATTAAAGCCAAGCAAATTCAGCGAGCTTGAAGAAGCACTTAGCGATATGTGTACAAGGCTTGAAGGCATTGTAAACGAAGATGATGTTAAAGATGATAAGCTTGCCGACGGAAATGAAAATGCGCAAAACTTTATTACAAAAAATGCTATAGATTATATACAAGAGCATTATACAGAAAAGCTTACTCTTACAGACGTAGCGGATAAAGTATACGTGAGCCAATGGCATTTATCTAAGCTGATAGCCAAAAACACAAACCAGAGCTTTTCGGATTTGTTGAATGGCATACGTATTACTCACGCAAAGGAATTGCTGCGCGATCCATCAATGAAGATATGGGAGATTAGTGAGGCTGTAGGGTTTGCCGATGTCACTCATTTTTCGCGTATATTTAAAAAGCTTGAAAATATGAGCGCAAATGAGTACAGAAACACTATTTTATCATAAAAATACTATTTAATAAGGAGTAGATTTAATTATGAATATCAACACAGACAAAATATTTAAAAGCATTGCACAATCTGCCACAAACGCGGCGGAGGAAGCAAAAGCAGCAATGCAAAGTGCAGGTAAGGCTGTAGCCGATAAATACGACTCGGCGAAAATAGCTCTTGAGCTTGCACACGTACGCAGTGAGCAAGAACGCATATTTGCAGATATCGGCAGGGCAATGTATTTTATTAATGCAGGCGCGTGTGCCGATAAAGATGAGCAGGTGCTTGTAGCACGCAAAGGCATAGATGAGCTATTGCTTGCGGCAGAGCAAAAGCAGCAGGAGATAGATTCCTTGTGCGATAGGCAAAGCGAGCTTGCAAATACCAGTATTTGTCCTAAATGCGCCCGTGCGTGTGATGAACACGATAGCTATTGCCCTATATGCGGTACGAAGCTTGATAATTAGGAGCGGTGACCGATAAATGGGATTTACTCTATATGAGCTTTTTTGGTTTTTCGTTATATATGCGCTACTGGGCTGGGGCGTAGAGGTATGCTTTTGCTCTATTTACACAGGTAAATTTGTAAACCGCGGGTTTTTAAATGGGCCTGTATGTCCGATATACGGCTTTGGTATGCTGGCAATAGTGGTGTGCCTTACACCTTTTAAAGACAATTTAATTTTATTGTATATCGGCGCTGTACTGCTTACATCGCTATTAGAGCTTGTAACAGGCTTTGTGCTGAAGAAAATATTTCATACCTCGTGGTGGGATTACAGCGATGTTAAATTTAATTTAGGCGGATATATTTGCTTGTCATTCAGCCTTGCGTGGGGTGTAGGCGGAGTGCTTGCCATAAAATTAGTGCATCCGCTTGTGCAATGGTTTGTGAATTTTGTGCCGCAGATTGTGGGTGTGATACTTGCTGTGCTTGTACTGGCGGCATTTATATGTGATTTTATCGTTACGGTAAATACTATTACTAAGCTTAATCGCGACCTCGGGCGCATAGATGATATTGCAAAGCTTATGCATAAAGGCAGTGAAGCTATAGCAGAAAACTTAGGAAATAGCGCTGTACTGGTGAGCGAGCGTGTAGATGAAAAGATGAATGAATTTGAGGGCGCAAAAAGCGCAATGGATGCAAGGATAGATGTATTAAAGGCAGACCTTTTGGACGGTGCGGATTTTGCAAGAAGAAGATTATTGCAAGCGTTTCCGCATATGAAGCCTGAAAATACCGCAAATGCACTTGCGGAGCTGCGCCGTTTATATGACAAAGCATTTAATAAAGATAAAAAATAAGCAAAACCGTAAAAGGCGCTGTCTGCACAATTGCAGACAGCGCCTTTTATAAAATTATTCTATAGTGCGTACAAACAAATGGCGGCTTTTTACGTATCCGCTGTTTTCAAGAAAGCTTTGCGCTTTAATGTCCACACGGTTACAGCATATTTCCACATAAGAGCAGCCGAGCGTTTTCATTTGGCTTGTAATAGACATCAATAGTCCAGAACCGTATTTTTTGCGGCGATAATCCTCCAGTATAAATAAATCATTGATTGTGGCAATCAAGCTGCAAGTGGAAATGGTGAGCTTAACGTCTACATCAGCAAATCCTATAGCTTTGCCATCTACCACTGCAAGTGCAAGACGCTTGTGCGCATCATTGCGGTTTGCCTTTAATATTCCGTCGAATATATCGCGGGGCAGCTCTTTATGGCGGTAAAGGCATAAAAGCTCATATAAAATATCTGCATCTTCTGCTGTGGCGGTGCGTACAAGCATATCGATATCCTCAATTCATAATATAACTAGCAATAGCTTTAATAAAAGCTTATCGTACACAGGCACTTGCAAAGCCTGCATCAAGGGCGGAATTTGCCGCCGCCCCCAGCGCATCGCCCGAAAGCGAGCCGCCCGATACACGCATAGAAAGCACAGTGCTGCTCGCTGCCGCTTTAGATACAGCGGCATTGAAAAGTGCAGAATCCAATGTGGTAATATCATCGGTTTTTGTGGCGCTTGCTGCAAAGTCCAGTAATATGTTTTTAGCACCAAAGGTAAAGGGATTTGCTATAGTTGTTTCGTCGCCCTCGCCAAGTGCCGCTACGGAAGAATATTCAAACCAGCACGCGGCATTGTTTTCCTCGCATAAGGTTTGCCATTTTGTTACACAATCTTTCAGTACAGCATCTTTTGTGCGAGTATCGGCACCTGTATTATAGCCTGCAAGCTCTAGCCCGTAACCTGACGGGAACTGCACTCCGGACAAAATCACTTCTTTAAACCCAGCCGTAAGCACCTCGTTTAAAACATCGGTGATATACGTTACAGCACCATCGGAATAAGGGTTAAGCCACGGCACACCGCCTGCCTCTGCTTTGTTATTAAGCCAAAGAAATTCCTTTTGGTCTTGATAAGTGACGGCAATATTTTTGTCTGTGCGCGGCGCTGAGGCATCTTTAAAGGCAGATATAGATGCAATGGGTGTAATGCCATTATCAGTAAAAGCTTTTGCAACGGCGGCTGCATCTACAGTGCTTGCCGACAAGCTGTCTTGAGCGATGGGAATAGCGGACTGATAATATATAAATCCGCGCGCGTCTTTTAATTCAAGCACTGCCGCACAAAAGCCATCAGCTTTAAGCGCGCGAGCGGTATTTTGCGCGGATTCGGGAGTGCTTACAGAGGATATTGCCACATATGCCCATTTGCCTTTAGAGCCGTTTTGCACGGCTACTACAGGAGCAGACGATACATCTTGCGCGGTGCTTTGCGAAGAAACGGCAGAAGAGGGGCTTTTCGGTGCAGAAGAAGAGGCTGTAGTGCTATTGTCAGCGCCGAATTTAAGCTCGTGCCATAATTTAGAGCCAAGCTCTATGCCGGGCTTTGCCAAAAGCCAACCAAGCCCAAAAAGTATGGCAAGCAATACGATGAACCCAATAATGCGCTTTACAAGTAGCCCTCTTTCGGCTTTGCCGTTAAAGCTGCTTCTGTAGCGCTTAATTTTTTTCTGATGTTGCTTCATTGTATGCCTCCACAATTGTTAAAATAATGATAGGTGCAAATTTAAAGCGCTAAAAAGTTATCATATGCCCTGTAAAGCCGTAAATAGCAAGAGATAAAATGCCAATATACAATAATGTAATCGGCAGCCCTTTAAAAGTGGACGGTATATTGCGGCTGCGCAATTTGCGCTGTCCCTCGGTAACTATCATTACAGCCAAAATGTATCCAATGCCACTACCGAGTGAAAAACCCATAGTTTGCAGTAATGTAAAGTTTTGCGTAGTGGTGATAAAAAGAGTGCCGAGAATACAGCAGTTAAAAGTAGCCATCGGGAGTACGGCTACCACGTTTTTGGCACTTTCCAATTTAAAAATAAACACAAGAAATCCCAGTACTATAAAAAATGCCACAGCACTGCATAGCACCAAAACAAGTGGCCTTATATAAGCTTTGAAGGATAAAGGAGATATAAGCATATTTGCAAAATATCCAAGAGGTGCTGAAATAATTTGGATAAAGCATAAAAGTGCGCCAAAGGTGAGTGAGTCCACAGTGGTATCGTCTACAAGCTTTACAAGACGGCTTACACCGAGCGCACGGGAAAACACTGCGTTTTGCGCAAAAACAGCTATTATCGCATAAAGGAAAAACGTACCCAAAGGTTTTATTACATCAAGCATCTATACGTTTCGCCTCCATATTTATTTTTTTCTTAAACGAATTTACACAGCTGCGCCAAATAGCAATTATTAAGGCGAGCAGAATAAATCCGCCTGCAGGCAGCTTTGCCAAAGGAAGCACAGGGAAATTGCCTACAGGAATATTATATATTGTGCCGCTTCCGAGTATTTCGCGTAAAACACCCATAAGCATTATTATCATAATATAGCCGAAGGTGGTGAGTATTCCTTTACGAAATGCAGTGGAAACGCGCTCTTTTTGCGGACGTTCGTAACGCTTGATTATAATAGGATCCACAACAAGCATAGGCAAATACAAGCCGATATTTGCTATATCGGCAGCAGGATAAATAAGATTGATTATTGCAAAAACGCCTATATACATAATGGCGGCTGTAAGGGAATACGTAAATCCGCGAAAACGAAAATACGAAAATTGGCTTAATACAGCAGCCGCTACACGAGTAGACGTAAGCAAAAGCAAAACGGTGACTGATAATATTATAGAGCTTTTCATTGAAGTGGCTGCTACTATAAGCGGCGCTAATCCAAGCCCTTGCATTATTACGGGATTATTTAAAAACAAGCGATCCTTGTGTGCGATGCGCTCCATATTTTGAGAGTAATATTTAATTTGTTCGGGTTTCACGTATGCGCACCCCCTTTTGTGCTGTAGTAAAGCGTATAACTACGCGGTCGATATATCCGGAGAGTGAGTTTACAGCTAATAGAGCAAAGCATACTCCGGTATCGTAATTGCCGTAATAGCGAAACATCATTGTGGCTACACCGAGTGTTATACCGTAGATGCAGCGTGAAATTTCGTTTTTAGGTAAAGTGACAGGATCATTTATCAAAAACACAGAGGCGAACAGCATTGCACCGGATAAAATTTCATATTTTATCATTTGCAAACGTATATCCACATTTACCCACGGCAGAGAAACGCCTATATCGCCAAGCCGCGGAAAAAGGTATGCTATAAGCATACACGAAGCAATAAAGCTTATCGGAGCGGTAAGAGTGATGCGGCGGCGCACCCATAAAAACGAGGCACAAGCCAGTATTACCAGCACAGCAGTAGCGCCCATAGGCCCTGCATAATTGCCCAAAAACAGATTAAAGGTGCTGATGTTTGGCAGACCGCCGGATTTTAATGTGTGAGCGCTGCTTTCTATTAAAGTAAGAGACTCTGTTGAAAATACGTTTTGTGCTGTCATCGAAAACGGTATCGGATATTTAAATACCTGCGTAGGCCAGCTTACGGCAGCTACTGCATAGCCAAGCGCCGCAGGGCTAAATGGATACGAGCCGTATCCGCCAAAGGCAGCTTTGCCTATAAATACCGCAATACAAACCGATACAATTACCACATAATAATTTATGCTTGCAGGAAACATCATTACAAGCACTAAAGATAGCGCCACAGAGGTATTTTCGGTTTTATCATATTTTGTGCTGCGTAGCATTGCTACTATTCTGTCACAAATTTTAGCCGTAAAAATAGCCAAAAGGCATATTACCACAGGGCGCAGTGAATAAAAATAAACTGCCATTGCAAGCAATGGTATTATCATACATATCATATCAAGCCCTGCTTCATATGCCTCGTGCTTTAAAGGACGCTGTGTTTCATTGGAAATCATAGGCTGCGCCTCTTTTCATTGTTTGCAATTTTTAAAAGCTCAATAGCGCCGGCTTTGTTTTTTGCATTAAAAATATAGCTGCCTGCCACCAAAACATCAGCGCCCGCCTCGCATACAAGCCTTGCCGTGGCTTCGTTTATTCCGCCGTCTACTTCTATGCTAAGGCTCGGAGCTTTTTGGTGCAATGCGCGAATTTTATCGATAGAGCGCTCATCAAAGCTTTGTCCGCCAAAGCCAGGCTCTACACTCATTACAAGCACCATATCAAGTATATCAAGGTATTCGTATATCGCGCTCGCACTTGTATCGGGCTTTATGGATAATCCTGCCTTTAGCCCCAAAGAATGTATTGCATTTACAGTATCGCGCACATCACTTCCTGCTTCGCAGTGAAATGTAATTATATCCGCACCTGCTTTTGCAAATGCGTCAATATAACGCAAAGGCTTATCTATCATCAAATGCACATCGTATATGGTTTTAATATTAGCGTGTAAAGAGGCAAGTACAGGTATGCCAAAAGAAATATTAGGTACAAAATTACCGTCCATTACATCAAAATGCAGCATATCTGCGCCACATTCCAGCACTTCTTTACACTGTGCGCCGAGGCAAGTGAAATCCGCAGATAAAATAGAAGGGGAAACACTAATCATTTATATCCTCCCATAAAGGGTAATTGTTATTATTATAGGCTATATATTGTATTTTACTATATATATACAAAAAAATCAAATTATATCGTACAGGTATAAATTTATAAAACTTTATTGCTCCAAATCTATAAGGCTGACAGTATGCTCTGTTATTTCGCCTGTTTGCGCGTGGCATATAAGCAGCTTGATTTTATCGCCCGATTTGTGCTTGTCTATTATTTTTACGGCATCATCTACATATATTACGTTTTCGCCGTCAATGGCAATGAGTATATCGCCCTCATTAATATCTGTACCGACAAGTGCGCTATTTTGTGAGATAGACTCAATATATACACCTTCTATAGGTAGCCTTGCCGAAATATTGCTCGGCAATACATATTCTACCAGTGTTATACCGAGGCTTGCGCGCGGAATATAGCCTAAATCTATAAGCCCGTCTATTATTGGCTTTGCTGTGTTTAAAGCAATGGCAAATGCAATACCGTCAGCACCGCTTTCTGTCGACATATCCAAAGTGTTTATGCCTATTACCTGACCGTGGCTATTGATTAACGGGCCGCCCGAATTGCCCGAGTTTACAGAGGCATCGGTTTGTATCAGCCCGTTCATTGCAGCGCCGTATTCGCCGTATTCGTTTGCAACGACAAAAGAGCGGTTAAGCCCCGATACAATGCCTTGAGTGAAGCTGTGAGTAAACTCTGCCAAAGGGTTGCCCATAGCAAAGACCTGCTCGCCTATACGCAAGGCATCAGAATCGCCAAACTCCGCCGCCGTAAGGTCATCTGCCGATATTTGCAATACGGCAAGGTCTGTTTTAGCATCAGAGCCTACGATATTGGCAAGATGCTTTTTGCCGTCATATAATACTACTTCGCAAACAAGGCTGTTTTCTATTACGTGAGCATTAGTGAGGATAAGCCCATTTTGCGATATAATAATGCCTGTGCCGCAGGATAGCGTATCTATACTATTATAATCATACGCATTTATGTCTACTACGCTTGGCGCTGTTTTTTTATATATTTCTTCATTGGAAAGTGCGTTTTCATCAGAAGGCTTTGTGATATTGATATGCGCTGAGCTGTCGTACGAGCTTAGCTCGGGAGCAGGTATGGGCGGAGCTATGGGTAAGGAGCTGTTTTTACTTGTGAGATATAATAGCATAGTGCATATGCACAGAGTGGCACACAATATTGTAAATGCGGCAAAGCCTATTACCGTGTACCAAAATACACTGTGGGGTTTATGTTTATTACGCATTATATTTCTCTTTCTGCTAGACTAGCATTATATATTATAATTGTGTTAAATATTTGTTTGCTGCTTTTTGCTTGGAGGATCTACAGGCAAGGTAAAGAGAAATTCGCAGTATTCGCCCTCTTTACTGTCTGCCCATATCTTGCCGCCCGACAGATTAATCAGCACTTTGCAAATATGCAGCCCAAGTCCGCTTCCTGTGGTGTTAAGCCCGCGGCTTTTATCTTCTTTATAAAATCTGTCAAATACATACGGCAGTGCATCGGCCTGTATGCCACAGCCCGAATTGCGTATGCCAATAGTTACCATACCTTTATTTTGCACTACGCTAAAACAAATATCTCCACCCACATCACAAAACTTGATGGCATTGTCGGTAAGGTTATATACCACTTGATACACAAGGTCTGCATCAGCGTATACCATTTGTTTGCAAGGGGCAAGACCGCTTATATTAATGCGGTTAGCTTCAAGGCGCTGCTCTGCACCGAATACTACACCTGTAATGGTTTCCCATATATCGTATTGTGTGGCATTTACCTTGTATTCACCGGCTTCAAGCTTAGTGATATCAAGCATATTTTTAATAAGCCTTGTAAGGCGCCCTACTTCTTCAGACACAATGCTAAGGTAATGATTGTGCGATTCCGGCGGAATAGTGCCGTCCAGCATACCATCTATAAAGCCTTTTATACTTGTCATCGGGGTGCGCAGCTCGTGTGCGATATTACCCATAAAGCTGCGGCGAGAAGAATCGTTCTTTTCGAGGCTACTTGCCATATTATTAAAAGTAAGCGCCAATTGCGCTACTTCATCATCGCCCTCTACAGGCACGCGCGAGGTAAAGTCTCCCGAGCCAAACCGCCTTGCCGCCTCTGCAATACGGCGCAAAGGAGTAGTGGTGTGAGAGGTGAGCATTATTGATATTATGCACGATACAAGAAGCATTAGCCCTGCCGACAATATAAACGAGGAGAATACGTCGGATAAATAATTGGACAAGCTTTCAGCATCTGTGGCAGTGAAAACATAGCCGTAAATTTCCTTGCTGTCAGGCAGAGAAAACGGCTTGCCCACTACATAAAATTTGTGAGGAAAAAACTCACCTAATGTGCCTTGCTCACGAACTGTGTTTAACAGCTTTTGAGGCACACTGCGCCCGATGTACTCTGTGGCATTGCCCTCGTTCATCACTATGGGTATACCGTTTTCATCTGTGAGCAGCACCAAGGATTCCGAAGCGCGCGCAGTAATAGTAAGCTCGCGCACAAGCCGCTCTTTGCGCTCGGGCGTAGTTAAAGATTTGTCCTCAAATGCTTCACGAACTAAAAGCATAGAATTATCAATAGTGTTTTTAAGCGCGGCATTTTTTTCTTCGCCAAAATACCCCATAGACAAATACATCTGTATAAAGCCCATAATGGTAATACTGCATAGTAGCAGCGCCGCAGTGGAATAAAAATACCGCGAAGTAATGCTTTTGCGCATTAGCCTTTTACCTCGAATTTATAGCCGACACCCCACACGGTTTTTAATGTCCATTCCTCACTTGTACCCTCCAGCTTTTCACGCAGACGTTTTACGTGTACGTCTATAGTGCGTGAGTCGCCGTAATACTCAAATCCCCATACCTCGTCGAGCAATTGGTCGCGTGTGAACACACGGTTTGGGTGGCTTGCAAGAAAATGCAAAAGCTCAAGCTCTTTTGGCGGAGCATCTACTACAGCACCGTTTACTTTAAGCTCGTAGCGAGTAAGATCCACTACAAGCTTGTCGTAATTTATTACACCATCGCTGTTTTCTTCTGTTTGCGTGCAGCGGCGCAGCACTGCCTTTATGCGTGCCACTACTTCTTTTGTATCAAACGGCTTTACGATATAATCATCAGCACCAAGCTCTAAGCCCAGTACTTTATCGAAGGTTTCGCCTTTTGCGGTAAGCATTATCACAGGGGTGTCCGCCACAGCACGTATGCGGCGGCAGGTTTCCCAGCCGTCCATTTTTGGCATCATTACATCTAAAAGCACAAGGTTTGGTTTAGCCTCGGTAAAAGCGGCAAAAGCGGCTTCGCCGTCATATGCAAGAGCTGTTTCATAGCCCTCTTTTTCAATGTATAGGCGCAAAAGCTCACATATATTCTTGTCGTCATCTACAATTAATATTTTTCCACTTGCCATAGTACGAGCCTCCTTAAATAATTAAACTGATTTATAGTTATTATACTATATAAATATGTATAAAAAAAGTCATATTGCGATTTTTCATTGCACAATAACGCAATTTTAGATATAATAGAACTAGAATATACCGAAAAGAGGAAATATTGATGAAATTAGGCATTGTGGGCTTGCCAAACGTAGGCAAAAGCACTTTATTTAACGCTATTACAAATGCAGGGGCGGCTGCGGCAAACTATCCTTTTTGTACAATTGAGCCAAATGTGGGAGTGGTGGCTGTGCCCGACTCTCGTCTTGATAAATTGGCAGAAATGTACAAACCAAAAAAATATACGCCTGCCATTATAGAGTTTGTAGATATCGCAGGGCTTGTAAAGGGCGCTAGTAAGGGCGAGGGGCTTGGCAACAAATTTCTTAGCCATATTCGCGAGGTGGATGCAATAATCCACGTTGTACGCTGCTTTGAATCAGGCGATATCGTACACGTAGAAGGCTCGGTAGATCCTGCGCGTGATATTGAGATAATAGATTTAGAGCTTATTTTGTCTGATTTAGAGATAGTGGAGCGCCGACTGGATCGCACCAAAAAAGCGATGAAAAACGGAGACAAATCACTTATTGCCGAGGGCGCGGTGCTAGAGCGCATTTTGGCGCATCTTGGCGAAGGTAAAAATGCGCGCACATTTGAAACAGTGGGCGATGATGAAGCTTGCTTACTGGCTGATATGCCGCTTTTATCGGGCAAGCCTGTAATATATGCCGCCAATATGTCGGAGGACGATTTACTGGAAGGGCTTGACAGCAATAAATATTATCCTGTAGTAAAGGCGATAGCCGCCGCTGAGGGAGCAGGGTGTATGCCCATTTGCGCCAAAATGGAGGAAGATATCGCAGGGCTTGATGCAAATGAAAAAACCGAGTTTTTACAGGAAATGGGCTTAGAATGTTCGGGGCTTGATAAGCTTATTCAAGAGGGATATCGTTTGCTCGGGCTTATCAGCTTTCTTACGGCAGGAGAGCCTGAGGTGCGCGCCTGGACTATTACCAAAGGCACTAAAGCGCCCGGTGCCGCAGGTAAAATACATTCCGATTTTGAGCGCGGATTTATCCGTGCAGAGATAGTGGCATTTGATGATTTAATGGCTTGCGGCAGTGTGACGGCAGCTAAAGAAAAAGGTCTTTTGCGCAGTGAGGGCAAGGAATATGTAATGCAGGACGGCGATGTAACGCTGTTTAGATTTAATGTATAATTAAATAAACATTTAAATTAAATGAGGAATTAAAATGAATAAACTGGGTATAATGGGTGCAATGCCTGATGAAACGGCAATATTGTACGATAAAATGCAGCACGGGTATAAAGAGAAAATCGGCGGAGTGGATTTTTATGTCGGCACGCTTGAAAATCACGAGGTGGTGCTGTGCTGTGCAGGAATGGGCAAGGTGAATGCGGCGGCAGCGGCGCAATTATTATGTACACATTTTAATGCAGATGCTGTGATTTTCTCGGGCATAGCAGGCAATATGACAAGCCGCATCAGCGTGGGTGATGTAGTGATTAGCTCGTCTGCACTGTATCACGATGCTGAAAACCGTATGCTTGCCGAATGTTATCCGCATAAGCAAGAGTTTATGGCAGATGCCGTGCTGATATCGGCGGCAGAGCGCGCGTGCGATGAGCTTCAAGTAAAATATATCACAGGCCGCATTGCTACAGGCGATACATTTATCGGGGACAGCGTTACCAAAAAGCGCATTGCAGATGCATTTGCACCTGCTTGCGTAGAGATGGAGGGCGCGGCAGTGGCGCATATAGCTTGCAAAAACGATAAGCCGTTTGTGATAATAAGGGCAATGAGCGACGATGCCAATGAAGAGGGCGCTGAAAAGATAGTGAACAAAACCTTTGATATGAGCGAATACGTGAAAACAGCAACGGAGATATGCGTAAAGATAATAGCTAATTTATAAAAAATATATAATGGGGATATGGCAAATGATTTGCCATATCCCCATTATGCTTTATAAAAATTTTTTAAGCTCGCCCTCGTAATCGTTTTCGGCTTTTTGCAGGCGCTGTGCCAGTGCTACAGCACCGTCGTTTGCATCGCCTGCGTAGTCCTTTAACGCTTCGGTAATGCTCGTCACTCCCATTTGGCATCCTTGCATCAGCATCTCTGACATATGTCTTGGTGATTTGTCGGCAAGGGTGTTCATAGTGATATTCACCTTTGCACCAAGCTTTGCCACGGCACTTTGCTGCTTTGGTGTTTTGCCATTTACGGCAAGCATAGCGCTTGCGCGCTTGCCTATATCCTCATAGGTGGCAAGCTCCTTGTGCAAATGCTGTTTCATCTGTTCGTTTTCCACATCACCCAAAAGCTGCGTGATAGTAGCTCTGCCCATATCTGCATTTTGCGTAATTTCATTCAGCAAAGATACCGTGCTTTGCGTATTTTCCATTATATTCACCTCGCGATTATTATTGGCATTAAGGTGATATTTTATTCAGTAATGCTTCGGTTTCACCATCAGTAGGAGCATTTAAAAATACATTTTCGTTTTTAAGCTTTATGTACAGCACGTTTTTATTCGCGTTATTTACGTACACCTTGCTTTGCCCATAGCCCTTTACATCAAAATTACCGATGGCAAAGCGCTTACCCCCTGCGCCGTTTGTGCGGTACGAGGGTGGAAATGCATTTAGCTGTGTTACGCTTTCCACATTGCTAAGCTCAAAGCTATATGGATACATAGGTGCATTTATTGTAACGGTGCTGCTTGTAACAATAATATCTATCTTGCCAAAATCCAGTGGAATAAACGATATTCCCAGCCAAAGCACATAAGCAATAACGGCTATGATTAATACACTCAGTATCTTGGAAAATGGCCTTGCCATATTCATATCCATACCTATGCCAACGCGCTTATCCACTAAAATATGCGTGTCATCTGCATTATAATAATATCCCTTTTCCCAGTAAACATCGTCATCATAATAAATAGGTGCTTCGTTTTGCAAAAGGCAAAGCTGCTTTGCACGGCGCACCTTTAAATAAGCATTTATTATAGCCGACAAAGTAAATAAGCTTTCAATAATTATAGGGATAAATATGTAATTTAAATACGATATTTCACGACCTACAAGTAAATACATAAATGTAGCAGTTATTGAATTTATGTAAGCGAGCAGTACAAAGCAGCGTGTCCACTCGCGTTTAAATACGCAATTAATTGCAGTATTTATTGAGCTGTTTTCGCTGTATACCACATTACCTGTTTTACATATAGCTATATGCAGCACCACACACAGCACACAAATAAAGCCGGCGCTTAATGGAAAGACAAGCAAAAGCCTATTAAAAGGCTGAATTAAAAACGGCAAAATCGCGATGATAAACGAAAGGATAAACCATATACGTGATACAGGAAATGTGCTTTTAAGGCGGCTTGCTTCGGTATCTATATTTACAATATGAGTTTTGCCGACATACCATTTATTCTGTTTTTTAATTGCATATAATTTATTAAAATATTTAATATACAGGCGATTAAATACATAATAAATTAATATCGTATAAAAAATATAATAAATCATTAATAAAGATATATATTTACAAAGCGCAATGCACGGCAAGTAAATTATTACCGACATTAAAAGCCAAATAAGATTAGCCTTATGATATTGCTTAACGACGGCGCTTACCTCGATATTATCTATTTGCTCTTTTGGCAAAGTTACTCCGAGCAGCAAATTGCCATTTGGCTTTTCGCACGAATAATAATTATAATAAAAGCTTAATAAAACGATTAATTCAGTAATTGATAATATTATTATAATCATATTAAAGCCGCCTCGTTTTGCTTTATATTTATAGCATCAAAGGCGCTTGCGCATAAGGCTATAAATTCGCTTTTGCTTATGCCGCTAATAGCTGTTTCACAGGCGAGCAGCTCAAGCTCATTTTGCGTTTTGGCGCGAAAATCGTTGCTTGCGGATATATCGGTGCTTACGGCTGCGCCGTGGCGGCGGTCTATTACAATATACCCATCTGCTTTTAGCATTGCATACGCTTTATTCACCGTCATTGCATTTATACCGATGTCCTCCGCCATTTGGCGCACAGTGGGCAGGCATTGCCCAAGAGCAAGCTCGCCTTTACCTATGCCAAGCACAACGCTGTTGCGTAGCTGCACGTAAATAGGAACAGAGCTTTTCATATCCAGTGTAATTATCATAACGCACCTCACAAAAATAAGTATTGTTTGTATTACATATAATAATACAAACAATACTTATTGTCAATAGCAATTATATTCCTATATCGTTTTTAATAATATTTCCGCTTGATACTGCGTTTTTACCGTATTTATCTCTTATTTTATCAAGGCTTTTCTCAAGGCTTTCAAGCTTTGCGTTATCGGGCTTATCTTCCAAAAAGCTTGTTTGCAATTCAAGAGGACTTGCGGTGAGCTTTTGGGCGGTGATAGTAAGCATACGCACAGGGGAATTTTTTGTGCGGTTTGCGTTTATCAGCTCAAGAGCGGCATTTAATATATCACGCTCTAAATGAGTGGGATATGGCAGCTGCTTTTGGCGGCATATAGATTTAAGGTCGGGCGTTTTTATATGCACCTGTAAAGACGTGCAGTATAGCCCTGCCTTGCGCAAGCGTATAGCTACAGTAGTGGCAAGCGTGGAAGCGCCTGCTTTAATATCGTCGTCAGATACAAGGTCACGCGTGAAGGTAAGCCCATTGCCAATGCTTTTAATGTCCTCACGCTCATCTGCGCGCAGTACAATAGATGTATCCTCGCCGCGCGCAAAGCTTGCAAGCTCAGCACCCAGCTTGCCAAGACTGTAAAAAAGCAATTTATCATCTGCCGCTGCAAGCTGTCCTATATTGTGTATGCCAAGCTTCGAGAGCGTTTCATTTGCGTTTTTGCCCACGTACAATAATGCACTTACAGGTAAAGGCCACACTATTTTTTTGTATTCTTCGCGCGTGATTTCGGTGACGGCATCGGGCTTTTTGTAGTCTGAGCCAAGCTTTGCGAATATTTTATTAAAGCTTACTCCGATAGACACGGTAAGCCCTGTTTTGTCTTTAATTTCGCACCGCAGACGATTTGCCACTTCAAGTGGGCTTTTGCCAAAAAGCTGCCAAGTACCCGTCATATCAAGCCAGCTTTCGTCTATGCCAAACGGCTCTACACGGTCGGAATAATCGGAATATATCTCGTTTATAATTTGCGAGTATTTCACATATTTTTCGTGATGCGGCGGCAATATTGTAAGCGTGGGGCATTTGCGCTTTGCCTGCCATATCGTCTCGGCGGTAGAAACGCCGTACTTTTTTGCGGCTTCGTTTTTGGCAAGTATTATCCCTTGCCGCATATCTGCTCTGCCGCCTACAGCCACAGGTACACAGCAAAGCTCGGGATGCGAAAGCAATTCTACCGAAGCAAAAAAACAGTTAGCATCACAATGGAATATCACTCTTTCCATATTATCACCGCCTTTATTATTATTGTATCATATTATTTACGAAAATAGTATAAGTGAAGAAATATAGCAATGTGCGCATCGGTCTTTGACCGGCGCATAAAATCGCCCCGCGAGGGATAATATAGCAACTTGTACTTTTTGAAAACATCTACATATCAAAGAAAGTTGCTATATTATAAAAGCCGCACTACAAGCAAAATTAAAATTTTGCTTGTAGTGCGGCTTAATAAAACACGATATTACTTAGAAAGGGAAAGGCGCTTCTTTATGATGTTGCTCGCGCGAAAGCCGGGGATACGGGTAGGTGCGAGCTGTGTCGCTACCTTTGTTTTTGGATTTACATATGCCTTTGTTTTGCGCTCACGCATCTCAAAACGGCCAAATCCGGCAACAGTTACTTTGCCTTCTTTTTCAAGACCTTCTACAATATTGCCGAAAACTTCGTCCATTACATTTTCCACCTCGGCGGCGGTAAGCCCTGTCTTTTTTGAGACAGCGATTATTAGCTGTGACCTTGTCATTTTTTGTCCTCCGTATTTTATTATCTTGTTTGCGCACGGGCAGAATATTCGTAAAAACTTTATGCACACATTAGGCAAACCGTAGTTTAATTATAATGCGATTTTTTGTTATAATCAAGAGCTTTTTTATAATAATTATAAGCTAAACACTATGCACAGTTTAACTTTGGAGTAATATGAATATTTTGTCGAAAATCACGTTACTACAACGTAGATAAATCAATCAATTCTATATTATCCATATTTTTACCACTTTTCAAACAAGCTACAAGTACACGGGCGGTATCCATTGCGGTAAGACAGGGGATACTTAGCTCCACTGCTTTACGGCGAATACGCACACCGTCGTTGGTAGGTATGCGCCCTTTTGCAGAGGTGGACACTACATAATCTACACTGCCGCTCTCGAGCAAATCTATAAGATTATTACCTTCGCCAAGCTTTTTCACTTCGTTGCAAGCTATCATATTTTGCCCGAGATAGTATGCCGTGCCGCTTGTGGCATAAAGCTTGTATCCAAGGCTTTTAAAGCCGTATGCAATATCAACAAGCTCTGCTTTATCGGCATCGCGCACGGTAAACAATACGCATTTCCCTTTTTCGGGAGCTTTTAGCTCGTATCCTGCGGCAACAAGCCCTTTAAACAGTGCATCCTCGTAGCTGTGAGCTATGCCGAGTACTTCGCCCGTACTCTTCATCTCGGGGCCTAGCTGTGTGTCTACATCGTGCAATTTTTCAAAGCTGAATACAGGCACTTTTACGGCATACATTTCGCCTGATGGATAAAGACCTGTGCCGTATCCCATATCGCGCAGCTTTTCGCCAAGCATACAGCGCACGGCAAGGTCTACGCAAGGCACGCCCGTTACCTTGCTGATATATGGCACTGTGCGCGACGAACGAGGATTTACTTCTATTACATACACCTCGTCGTTATACACTACATACTGAATATTTACAAGCCCTATCACATTCAGCTCGCGCGCAAGGCGGCCTGTGTAGTCCACTATAGTACCTTTTATTTTTTGCTTTAAATTATACGGAGGATATACGGAGATAGAGTCTCCTGAATGTATACCTGCGCGCTCGATATGCTCCATCATTCCCGGTATCAGATAATCTTCGCCGTCGCATATCGCATCTACCTCGCACTCTATGCCCATAAGATATTTATCGATTAATACAGGGTTTTCAAGCTCGTGTCTTGTGATGATTTCCATATATTCGCGCACATCTGCATCATTATATGCAATTATCATATTTTGTCCGCCAAGCACGTAGGATGGGCGCAAAAGCACAGGATAGCCAAGGCTTTGCGCGGCTGTAAGGGCTTGTTCTGCTGTGAATATGGTGTGTCCTGCAGGACGGGGGATTTTGCAGCGCTCTAGCAAGGCATCGAAGCGCTCTCTGTCCTCGGCTTCATCTATGGAGTCGGCAGAAGAGCCTAATATTTTAATATTGAGCTCTTGCAAATGCCGCGTAAGCTTAATGGCTGTTTGTCCGCCAAACTGTACTACGCACGCCCACGGATTTTCGGTGGCGATAATATTATCTACGCTCTCGGGGGTAAGAGGGTCAAAGTACAGGCGGTCGGCAGTGTCAAAGTCGGTGGAAACGGTTTCGGGATTATTGTTTACAATAATCGCTTCGCAGCCGTGTTCTTTTAACGTCCACACACAATGCACGGAGCAATAATCAAATTCTATACCTTGCCCTATGCGTATAGGCCCTGAGCCGAACACAAGTACTTTTTTCTTGTTGGTAGGGTTTGCTTTAATATGCAGTGCCGCTTCGTTTTCACTGTCTCGCACAGAGTAAAAATAAGGAGTTTTTGCGCTGAATTCAGCAGCGCAGGTATCCACCATTTTAAATGAGGCAGGAGTAAAGAGAGGCAGCTCTGCACCGCTTATGCGGTGGATACTTTTATCCATAAAGCCGAGCTTTTTCGCTTGCTTATACATTTCACAGGTAAGCGGCTCTTTGGCAAGTCTTATTTCCATATCGGCAAGGTTTTGCAATTTAGCCAAAAACCAATAATCTATTTTTGTAATATCATATATCACCGAATGGTCTATTCCGCGCTTTAGTGCTTCATATACCACAAACGAGCGGTCAGAATCTTGTACGTGAAGCTTTTGAGTAATTTCATCATCTGTAAGCGCGATGAGAGTATTAAGAGTAGGAGTATCAAGCCCCAGCTCTATACTGGATACGGCTTTCATAAACGCTTCTTCAAAGCTGTTTGCTATAGCCATCACTTCGCCTGTCGCCATCATCTGCGTGCCGAGGCTTTTTTTGGCATATACAAATTTATCAAATGGCCATTTTGGAAATTTGACAACGCAATAATCTAAAGCAGGCTCAAAGCAAGCGCAGGTTTCGCCTGTAACATCGTTTTTTATTTCGTCTAAAGAATATCCGATGGCTATTTTTGCCGCCACCTTTGCTATAGGATAGCCTGTAGCCTTGCTGGCGAGCGCCGACGAGCGCGACACACGCGGATTTACCTCTATTACAGCGTACTCAAAGCTGTCGGGCTTTAGGGCAAATTGGCAATTGCAGCCGCCCTCTATGCCAAGCTCCGTAATCATACGCAAGGAGGCTGTGCGCAGCATTTGATATTCCTTATCGGTAAGCGTTTGGCTTGGCGCTACTACTATAGAATCGCCTGTGTGTATACCTACAGGATCAAAGTTTTCCATATTGCACACGGTAATTACATTGCCTTTACCGTCGCGCATTACTTCGTATTCTATCTCTTTCCAGCCTGAAATACACTTTTCAATAAGCACCTGATGAATAGGAGATAGGCGCAAGCCGTTAGTGCCTATCTCGTGAAGCTCCGCTTCGTCTTTACAAATGCCGCCGCCTGTGCCGCCCATAGTAAAAGCAGGGCGCACGATAACAGGATAGGTGATTTCCTTTGCAAAAGCATATGCGTCCTCTAGCGTTTCCACTACCTTAGACGGTATCACAGGCTCGCCTATTTTCTCCATTGTGTCTTTAAAAAGCTGTCTGTCCTCAGCGCGCTCTATTGTGTCGGGCTTTGCGCCAAGCAAGCGCACGCCGCTCTCGATAAGATATCCCGAACGCGCAAGCTCCATTGCAAGATTAAGCCCCGTTTGCCCACCAAGATTTGGCAGTATGGAATCGGGCTTTTCTATAGCAATAATGCGTTTTAATACAGGCACTGTCATCGGCTCTACATATACCTTGTCGGCAATGCGAGTATCTGTCATTATTGTGGCAGGATTAGAGTTTACAAGCACTACCTCTATGCCTTCCGCCTTTAATGCGCGGCAAGCCTGCGTGCCTGAATAATCAAATTCCGCCGCCTGCCCTATTATAATGGGGCCTGAGCCTATTACCAGTACTTTTTTTATAGTTAAATCTCTTGGCATCAGTTTTTTGCCCCTTTCACTAGCTCGATAAATTCATCAAATAAATATTCCGTATCACGCGGGCCGCCCGATGCCTCGGGGTGAAATTGCACAGTAAAGCACGGCATATTTGTATAACGTATGCCCTCTACGGTTTTATCATTGGCATTAATATGGCTTATTTTTGCGATATCCTCATTTACAGTGTCGCCAAGCACAGCATAGCCGTGATTTTGGCTTGTGATATAAGTGCGGTCGTGAGCAAAATCAGTGACGGGCTGGTTTACTCCGCGATGCCCGTATTTTAGCTTAACGGTTTTAGCTCCTGTGGCAAGCGCCATTAGCTGATGCCCGAGACATATGCCGAATATCGGAATATTAAGCTTTGCAATAAAAGCAAGCTCTTTTATTATTTCTACATTTTCGGCAGGATCTCCGGGGCCATTCGACAGCATTATGCCGTCAGGCTTTAGCGTTGCAAGCTCATTTGCCGAGGTGGAGGCAGGCAATACAGAAACGCGGCAATCGCGCTTAACAAGATTGCGGATAATATTGTTTTTAGCGCCGTAATCATACAAAGCTATATTATACTTGCCGTTATCATTAAATACTTTAATACTATCTGTAGTTACGCTTGAAACAGCATTTACCACGGAAAACTGCCGAATTAAATTCATCAATTTTTCGTCTGCAAGCGCTTGCTCTTTAGTGGAATATTCAGTGGTGATAGCACCGTTCACTACACCGCTCTCGCGTAAAATGCGTGTAAGTGAGCGTGTATCTATGCCGCTAATGCCTATTATTTTTTGTTCTTTTAAATAAGTATCGAGCGTTTTTTGGCTTCTCCAATTGCTGGGGCTATTGCACGCTTCACGCACAATATATCCAAATGCCCATATGCGCTCGCTCTCTGCATCCTCACCTGTAATGCCATAATTGCCTACAAGAGGATAGGTTTGCGTGATAATCTGGCCATAATAGCTGGGATCTGTCAGCGTTTCCTCGTAGCCTGCCATTGCGGTATTAAACACTACCTCGCCTATTGTAGTGCCTACCTCGCCGAGGCTTTGTCCCTCAAATACTATGCCGTTTGCCAATATTAATAATGCTTTCATCGAGTACCCTCTAATCTACAGATTTTGTATAAAAAGCTTTACATTTTGCGGCTGCCCGGCTTTACAGGCTCGCCCTTGCCCTCTTTGCATAAAGGACAGTCGCACGGCTCCCAGTTTGGCAAATCAAGCTCTAAGGCACTCGCTACTACGGGAATAGGGCTAGTGCCTTTACTGCGGTCTACTACGCAGGCAATGCCCACCACAATGCCACCGTGCGCCTTTATTATATTAGCTGTTTCCACACTGGATTTACCTGTGGTAACTACGTCCTCGCAGATAATGCAGCGCTCGCCCTCGTGTATTTCAAAGCCGCGGCGCAAGGTCATTACATTGTCTACACGCTCTGTAAATATACTGCGTTTGCCCATTTGGCGCGCTACCTCGTAGGCATATACTATGCCGCCCATAGCAGGGCCTACTACTACGTCAATGTTCATTTCGCTTAATTTTTCGGCTACGGGCTTTAGCACCTCGGCTGCCTTATCGGGATATTGCTGTAATTTTGCCATTTGGCAATAAGCGCTTGAATGTCTGCCCGATGACAATAAAAAATGCCCCTCTAAAAATGCGTGAGTCTCTTTTAATATTTCAAAAGATTTATCGTTCATAATGCTTTACTCCTTTTATTGTTGGGCAGCGCCCTTTATTTCGTCTATAGAATGTACACCGTTTGTGCGCATCCATTTTTCAATGCCGTCGATAATAGTGTTCATACAATCGGGCTTTGCAAACGTGGCTGTACCTACCTCTATGCAAGAAGCGCCTGCCATTATAAAGCTTATTGCATCCTCTGCCGAAGCTATACCGCCAAGCCCTATTACAGGTATTTTTACTGTGCGGCAAGCTTCGTATACCATTCGCAGTGCAATAGGACGTATGCAAGGCCCTGATAGCCCTGCGAAAATATTATTAAATACAGCTTTGCGTGCTTTAATATCTATTGCCATTGCCATAAAGGTGTTTACAAGGCTAAGTGCATCAGCACCTGCTTCTTCACAAGCTTGTGCCATTTGCGGAATGTTTTCGGCATTTGGCGACAGCTTTACGATAAGAGGCTTTGTGCATACCTTGCGCACGCGCGATACCACCTCGGCGGCGCTTTGCGCCTTTACACCGTACGCAATACCGCCCTGTTTTACATTCGGACAGCTTATATTAAGCTCTATAAAATCAATGTCCGTTTTGCTTAAAAGCTCCGCGCCTTTTTCATAATCCTCTATACATCCGCCGCCGAGATTAGCAAAAATATGTGTGCCGAGTGTGCGCATAATAGGTAGCTCATTCGCGATAAAATGCTCTACACCCGGGTTTTCAAGACCTATGGAATTTATAAGTCCGCTCGGAGTTTCGTATAAACGCTCACCCTCGTTTCCGCTTTTCGGTATCATAGTAATACCCTTTGAACAAATACCTCCAAGCCGAGTGATATCTACAATATCCTTGTATTCGCTGCCGTATCCAAAAGTACCAGATGCGGCGATTACAGGGCTTGCAAGCGTTTGCCCCAAAAAGCTAATCTGCTGCATAAATATCCCTCCCGTCAAACACAGGCCCGTCTTTGCAAACGTGCTGCATACCATTTTTGGTTTTGCAAGTGCAGCCGAGGCACGCACCCACGCCGCACGCCATTTTCGCCTCCATACTTACATAGCAGGGAACGCTTTGCGCTTTGCACATAAGTGCAATCTTTTTCATCATTATATCTGGGCCGCACACGCATACTGCATCGTAATCACAAGGCTTTAATAGCTCTGTAACAAACCCTTTTGTACCGTATTTGCCGCTGTCGGTAGCAACGGATATTTTACTTGCGAATTTACTGAATTCGTCAAGAGCATAGGGAGCATCGCGAAAGCCTGTATATAAATCTATAGTACAGCCCTTTTGCTTTAGCTCTTTTGCAAGATACAATAACGGAGCAATGCCAATGCCGCCGCCTACAAGAGCTACACGCCCGCTTATATGCTCAAGAGGAAATCCGTTACCCAAAGCGCCTGTAAGAGATATTTCACTGCCGATATCGGCAAGCGAAAGTCTATCCGTGCCAATGCCGCGCGCCTCGTATAAAAAGTATATGCAGTGTTTATCAGTGTCCACGTCGTGTACGCTGATAGGACGGGATAATATCGGCGCTTCATCTGCACCCCAATTGCGCAGCATATAAAATTGCCCTGCGCTTGGCAATGCAGCGTTGCTTTGCAAGGCTACGCACATAAGATATATATTATCGGCAAGTTGTGCATTGCTTAATATTTTACACTTTAAGAGCTTTACATTCACGGGCGATAGCCTCCCTCATATTTACACATTCGTTATAAGCAGCCTTTGCAAAATGCACACCGCTTTGTTTTTTGTAAGCAAGCAAAATGCTGCGGCTTGCATTAACTACGCCGCCGTTGCCATTTATAAGATATTGTGCTATATCCTCGGCTTTTCCGCCTTGTGCGCCGTAGCCCGGGATAAGAAAAAAGCTGCGCTTGTATTTATTGCGTATCTCTTTTGCTTCTTCTATATGTGTGCCGCCTATCACGCATCCAAGCGAGGAATATCCGTATTTGCCGATGTATTTATCGCCTAATTCAGCTACCTTGTCGCCAACTAAATCGTATACGTGGCGCTCATCTGCAAGCTTTTCGTATTCAAAATCTTTAGCGCCGCCGTTAGATGTGCGCACTAATACAAACGCGCCCTTTTGATTAAAATATTGCTCGTACGGCTCTATAGAGTCCATACCCATATACGGGCTTAAAGTGATAAAATCCGCTTCAAAGTCACCTTCAAAATGCGCTTTTGCGTACATCTCGGCGGTTTTGGCGATATCACCGCGCTTGATGTCGGCAATTACAAGTAAATTGTTTTCACGTAAATATTTGAGCGTGCTTGCATAACACTGCATACCGTCAAGCCCGAGGCTCTCATAATAAGCTATCTGCACTTTATAGCAAGCGGCATTTGTGCGAGTGGCTTCTATTATTTCTTTATTAAACCGAAATATAGCGCCGCCCTTGCTCTCGTTTTCTTGCTTATAATCATCGGGTAAATAGCTGTAATCTGTGTCTAGCCCCACGCATACATTGCCATTTAGCTCCACTGCTTCATACAATTTGTCAATATTAGTCATTTTATTACTCCTAGTATTTTATTTTCGTTCTGTAACGAAGGTTATTTCTCCACTTTTGGCGGTAAGCTCTACCTTGCCTGTAAGCTCTATGCCGTCAAATAAAGTGTTTTGGCTCTTGCCGTGAAACTGTTCTTTATGCACGACATATGTTTTGCTTGTATCCACTATTACAATGTCTCCGTCGTATCCGGGGCGCAAAAGCCCTTTGTTAAGTCCCAGTAATTTTGCGGGATTAGCGCTCATCATACGTGATAAAGTGCTTAAAGGCAAATCGTTTTCAATGCACAGCTTTGTGTAGCACGCGCCAAAAGCTGTTTCAAGGCCTACCATACCCGCAGCTCCGTTTAGCTTGTCTGCATCTGTATGAGGCGCGTGGTCGGTGGCAATGGCATCTACAATATTTTTTTTGATAAGGTCTATTATGCAATCCACATCTTCTTTGCTGCGTATCGGAGGATTTACTTTATAATCATTGTCGTAAAAAAATAAATGGTGTGGTGTTACTTCGCAGGTAACGTTAATTTTGGCTTGCTTTGCCAGCGCCACTGCTTTTAGAGACTCGCTTGTGCTTACGTGGCTCATATGCAGCCGCGCTCTGGTGGTGCTTGCGATATATAAATTACGCACGGTTTCCACGTTTTCGGCAAGGCGATAATCGGTGGGGGACAGCTCCTTATCCTCTGCGTGGCTCATTATTAAAAGCCCCTTGCGCGCAGCTATTTGCATAGCTTTTACCATTACGGCGGCGCTTTGCACACCGCACCCGTCATCGCTTATTATTCTGATATTATCGGGCAGGGTTTCTAAATGGTCCAGCGTTTGCCCGTCCATATTTTTTGTAAGGCTGACAACTTGGTTTACATCGCAAGTGTTTATTTCTTTGGCTTTTGCCATTATCTCATTGGCAAGAGCGCCATTTGAGCAAACAGGATTAGTGTTTGCCATACAGTTTACAAAGGTGTAGCCGCCTGCCGCCGCACTGCGCGAGCCTGACATAATATCCTCTTTATATTCATATCCGGGTGTGCGAAAATGGCAGTGCAAATCTATAAATGCAGGCAAAACCGTACGTCCGTTAGCATCTATCACAGGGCCTTCGCCAAAAAGCTCTTTGCCAATAGAGCTTATTGTACCGTTTTCGATACAGATGTCACCGTACATTTCGCCGTTTGCATCTACAAGGCGCGCATTTTTTATTAACATTATAGTACACCTTACCTTTCTATATAAAAAAAGCTTTTCCTAAAAAATAGGAAAAGCAGATAATAAAGCCGTAACAGCTCTAATAGATATCAAAGAAAAAGAGCTGTGCAGATATCTGCCTTGTCCTGTAAATGAAATAGGCATAGTCTGCTCCTCCTCTTAAAACATATATTTATCTTAATAATGATATCATCAGCCATTTAAAAAGTCAATGCACAATATGTGCAGAGCATAGCGTCCGCTAATACAGTCTTTCTGTGTGTAATCAACAAAAGCCATACTTTTAGCTCCGTACAATATAGCTATGCAGCGCTTTGTATTAGGTAGCTGAGGATATCCGTTTTCTCTGAGATATTTAGCGCATAAGCTCAAATTATCGTCGTAAATACGCAAAGCGGCAGGCAGCCGGCCGCTTGCGTTTGTGGCAAGATAATCTTTTACCATAGCATCACGCAAAAGCACATTATCCACATTTGGCATTGCTTGCAATATCGGGATAAGATACTCTATGTATTCATTAAGAGTAATGCCCGAGGGCTTTGCGCCAACAGCAAAAAACAGCTCGTACGGTGTAAGCTGGCAAACGCTTAATACATAAGCTAAGGTATCGCGAAAGCGCCCTGAATTATACATACGTTCTAAAGCATCCTCGACACCGTGCAGTGAATTAAGGTCTTGACAGGACATATAGGGCGTGCTTATCACTTCA
Organism: Oscillospiraceae bacterium; assembly: GCA_036641735.1. Lineage (GTDB taxonomy): Bacteria > Bacillota > Clostridia > Oscillospirales > Ruminococcaceae > JAGPHI01. Next base: position 5,665 of record JAVWEG010000007.1, on the reverse strand, counting down.
TATGGAGGCAGAGGGCTGTATGTACACGGATATGTAATTGCATCTTCACGCATTGCAGCTCCGTGCAAAAGCTTTAAAAATCCAAGCTGTAGCATATTTGCACCTAATGCGTATGCTTCATTAAAGCCTTCAATAAATGTGGGTAAATCCTCGCCCTTTAGTCCTGCGATAAGGTCTATATGTATGTGCATATTATCCATTGCAAGCAAGCGCTTAATGTTAGCGATAAGCTTTGCAATATCGGTTTTTCGCTTTGCTGCACAAAGCACCGCTTCGTTAAAGCTTTGCACGCCTATTTCCAATTGAAAGCAGCCTCGCTTTGCACAGGCGAGTAGCTGCATTGTATCCTCGCGCAGGATATCGCCTGCCACTTCAAAATGAAAACAAACATTGCACGGAATGGCGGCACCGTAATTATCCAATATAAATTTTATTATTGTATTAGCGTGCAAGGGATTAGCGTTAAAAGTGCGGTCTACAAGCTTAATTGTTTTAGCTCCGCTTTGAGCTAAAGTAATAATATTGCTTTTTACTGTGGAAATATCAAAATATCTCGGCGCTCCGCACCGTCCCGAAAGGCAAAATGCACAGGAATACGGGCAGCCGCGGCTTGCTTCAAGATACGCTATGCGCCCTTTAAGCGCCTTTAAATATTCTTCATTATATGGGCTTTGCGGTGTGCCTGTAAGTATACAAGGCTCACTTGTGATAATATTGCCGCCGTCGCGATAGCATATCCCCGAAATGTCGCATACGCTTTTGCCGCTATAAAGCGCAAGCAGTAAAGCAGGCACACTCGTTTCGCCCTCGCCGCACAAAATATAATCTATATATTCATTGGCAAAAAGCACCTCGTCTGCGTTATAGCTTACTTCGGGGCCGCCGAGTATAATGGCAGTGCGCGGTAGCGCAGCTTTTATAAAGCGCGCAAGAAGCAATGTTTTTTCAATATTCCATATATAGCAGCTAAAGGTAATAGCATTTGGCTTTTGCGATATAATGCGATTTTGCAAAAGCGATAAATCCTCGTTTATTGTGCCTTCCACTACTTCATAGCATAGCTCGGGCGCATATGCGCGCATACCTGCTGCCAAGCAATAAGGAGCGGTGGTAAGATGAATATATTTGGCATTTAGCGCACATAAAAGAGCTTTATATGGCATTAGCGTGTCTTTTTCCATTCGATAAAGTCCTCGTATCCGCCCTCGCGGTCAAGCAATAAACCGCCGTCACTTGGAATTTCTATAATGCGCGTGGCTACCTCATCGATAAACTGGTGGTCGTGTGAGGAGAAAAACAGATTGCCTGCATATTGCGCAAGACCGCTCGAAAGTGCAGAAATACTTTCAAGGTCAAGATGATTTGTAGGCTGGTCAAGCACTAATACATTAGCGTGCGTAAGCATCATACGAGACAGCATACAGCGCACTTTTTCGCCGCCCGACAGCACTTTGGCACTCTTGTAAACGTCGTCTCCCGAAAAGAGCATACGTCCTAAGAAACCGCGAAGATAGGTTTCTGTAGTATCCTCGGAATATTGGCGCAGCCATTCTATAAGGTCACCGTCAAAGCCGTCGAAAAATGCGGAATTGTCTTTTGGAAAATAGCTTTGCGTGGTGGAAATACCCCATTTAATACTACCCTCATCAGGCTCTATGCTACCTTCAAGTATCTTAAATAAAGTGGTTTGTCCTACTTCGTTATCACCCACAAAGGCTATTTTGTCGTTTTTGTTGGCGATAAAGCTAATATTGTCAAGCACCTTTACACCGTCTATTGTTTTGGAAACACTCTCTACAAATAAAATATCCTTACCTGCTTCGCGCTCGGGGGTAAAGCCGACAAAAGGATATTTTCGGCTGGAGGCAGGCATTTCGTCAAGGCTTATGTTATCAAGTATTTTCTTGCGGCTTGTAGCTTGCTTACTCTTGGATTTATTAGCGGAAAAGCGCTGTATAAACGCTTGCAAATCTTTAATTTGGTCTTCTTTTTTCTTGTTTTGGTTACGGATAAGCGTTTGCATCATACGGCTGCTTTCGTACCAAAAATCGTAGTTACCCATATATAGGCGCACTTGATTAAAGTCTATATCCACGGTGTGCGTGCATACGGCATTAAGAAAATGGCGGTCGTGGCTTACTACTAAAATAGTGGACGGGCAATCAATAAGAAAGTCCTCAAGCCAGTCAATGCTCTCAAGGTCAAGTCCGTTTGTAGGCTCATCTAATAAAATGATAGACGGTGTGCCAAAAAGAGCTTGCGCAAGCAGCACCTTTACTTTTTGTCTGCCATCAAGGCTCGACATATCGGCAGAATGAAGCTCCATAGGCAGCCCAAGCCCGTTTAATAAACGGTCAGCCTCTGTCTCTGCCTCCCAGCCGCCAAGCTCTGCAAACTCGCCTTCAAGCTCCGATGCTTTTTCTCCGTCCGCATCAGAAAAATCGGGCTTCATATAAAGCGCGTCCTTTTCTTTCATTATAGAATACAGGTGTTTATTGCCCATAATTACTGTATCCATTACGCTAAAGGCATCGTATTTAAAATGGTCTTGCTCAAGCACGCTCATTCTGTCATTTGCAGACATTGACACTGTGCCGCCGGACGGCTCAAGCTCTCCTGATAATATACGCAAAAGTGTAGATTTGCCGGCCCCGTTCGCACCGATAATGCCATAGCAATTACCGCTTTGAAAAAGCAAGTCCACGTGCTTATATAAAGTCTCTCCGCCAAATTGCAGGGAAAGGTCGCTTACTGTTAACATTCATTTACTCCTACATTATATATTATAATTATACAAAGTTAAATGTTAACATAAAAACGCAATATTGTAAAGCATTCGCAGGAACATTTAAGAAATGCGAAAAATTCAACATTGGCGAATTGTTCACAATACTTTCATTAAATTCGTTTGCCTCAGCGTAAAAAATAGTGTATACTATTTAAAGTCTCTAAAATTTTAGGAGGATATTATGAATATATCTAAAAAAGCAATAAGTGTGGCGCTGTGTGCCACTTTAGCAATTACTATGCTATCGAGCTGCGGAGCTAAATCTCCGCTTTTGCCAAATTCCGCTAGTGCTGCACCTGCAAGCAGTGCCGCCTTGCCTAAAGAAGAGCGCGAGCCGGGATTTTACCTAGATGGCAAAAAGCAAGATATTGGCACTGTGCTTACAGTAGGCACTCACGAAGTAGGCTTTGATGAGTTTCGCTATTATTTCCTTAATACGGCAGCATCAGCGGCTGCTTCAGGTGCGGCTGTGGACAATGCCAAATTACGTGACGATGTAGTATCTGCAATATCATCTGCATATTCATTACTGGATTATGCCGCCGAAAACTCTATCACTCTTACAGATGAAGAAAAAGCAGAGGCATTAAAAGTGTACGAAGGTCAAAAAAGCTCGTTCCCATCGGAAACAGAATATAATGCAGCTCTTGCAAGCGCATATCTTACAGATACTTTGCTAAAAGAAAACTGCGAGCGCCAAGCATTATCGGTAAAGCTTGCTTATGAGCTTAATAAAGCCGATATAGAGAAAAATGTTGCCGATAATTTTGTACACGTAAAGCACGTTCTTGTGAAATTTCCCGACGAAGCCGCTGCTGCAAGTACAAGCACCTCTGCCCCTAAAGCCGACCACTCTGCGGAGCTTGCAAAAGCAAAAGAAGTATTAGGAAAAGCTAAAGCAGGCGATGATTTTGACGGGCTGATGAAAGAATATAACGACGATGCAGGTGAGCCAGCGGAAGGCTATTATTTCACTACAGGCAAAATGGTAAAGCCCTTTGAAGATGCAGCTTTTGCGCTTAAAGACGGCGAAATAAGCGACGTAGTAGAAACAGATTACGGATATCATATTATAAAACGTTATGAATTTGATAAAGCGGAAATGAAAAACGGAGCTGTGAATTATATGTCTGACGATGCGTATCAAAAGCTTGGAGATGCTCTTGCCGCAAAGGCAGCTTCAATTGATGTAAAACGCAGTGATATGTTTGATAAAATCGATTTAGATACCATATATTAAAGCTTTCCAAAACGTCGGCGCAAAATGTAAATTTTGCGCCGACGTTTTAAAATTTATAGTTGAGCTGTTTTCGCCCTATTGCACTTTATAGTAAAAAAGCGCATTATATATATGATATTAATTTTAAGGAGTGCTTATGCAAAAGGAACTGTTTTCTAACAGAACATTATTAAAGCTTATTTTACCTTTAGCGGCGGAACAACTTTTACTTGTTACTGTTGGTATGGCAGATACCGTTATGGTCTCTATTGTTGGCGAAGCGGCGGTATCGGGGATATCTCTTGTGGACTCTATAAATATACTGTTAATACAGCTTTTTGCGGCGCTTGCTACAGGCGGCGCTGTAGTAGCCAGCCAATATCTTGGCAGACGAGATGCCGCCAATGCCAGAGGCGCGGCAAAACAGCTATTGTTCATCACTACCTCGGTGGCTACAATAGTAGGGATAATATCTATTGTATTTAACAGGCATATCCTTTCGTTTGTTTTCGGACACGTAGAGCCGGCTGTAATGCAGGCTGCCGAAACATATTTTTGGCTGTCGGCGGCTTCGTATCCGTTTCTTGCCATTTACAATGCAGGGGCGGCGCTGTTTCGCAGTATGGGCAATTCCAAAGTTTCATTGTATGCCTCGCTTCTTATGAATATCGTTAACATCAGCGGCAATGCAATACTTATTTTCGGCTTTGGAATGGGTGTGGCAGGCGCTGCAATCGCCTCACTTGTATCGCGCGCGCTTGCGGCAATTATGGTGTTAATGCTGCTTCGCAACAAATCAAATCCCATTTACTTTGAAGATTTACTGCATTATCGTCCGCACAAAGGGCTGATAACCAGCATACTTAAAGTAGGTGTGCCGAGCGGTGTGGAAAGCTCTATGTTTCAAGTGGGCAAGCTATTGTTAGCAGGGCTTATTGCTTCGTTTGGCACTATTGCCATCACGGCAAATGCTATTACCAATAATATTGCATCAATGTCTAATATTCCCGGAAATGCGGTAGGGCTTGCTCTTATTACCGTGGTGGGGCAATGCGTAGGTGCAAAAGACGATATAGCCGCTCGCTATTACACAAAAAAGCTTATGAAAATCAGCTATGTTTCTATGCTTTTTATCAATATAGTTTTGTTTATCGGCACGGATTTTCTTGTGTCTTTTTACAATTCTTCCGCCGCTACTACCGAGCTTGCACGCAATATTCTTTACATATCTTATGTTTTTAATATTATTTTTTGGCCTGCATCATTCTCTTTGCCAAATGCGCTGCGCGCGGCAGGAGATGCTAAATATACAATGGTGACATCAATGCTGTCTATGTGGCTGTGCCGTATAGCTATGAGCTATGTGCTTGCATATTTTGGTTTGGGGCTTACAGGCATTTGGATAGCAATGTTTTTGGATTGGATAGTGCGTGCCAATTGTTTTTCTTGCCGATTTCACGGCAAAAAATGGTTAAAGTCAAGCGTGATATGATTTCGCAACTAAAAAAGACCATTCGGAATATTCGTATGGAAAACAGGCGACAAATATGGTATAATAACCTCACGGTGTTACCAAAATCAAAGATTTTGACACCTGAGAGACCATTGAAACATTCAAAACCACATACGTGGTTTTGTTGTACGCAGCAAAGCTGCGG
>JAVWEG010000006.1:0-51648 GCA_036641735.1 Oscillospiraceae bacterium | reverse complement strand
CACAGAAGCGCTTGATGTTTTAAAACAGCTTATTACCGATATGCTTAGTGCAGATGATGATATGCAGCTAAAAGGACAGCCTGCCGTAATATTGGTAATAGGCGTTAACGGAGTAGGCAAAACCACATCAATAGCAAAGCTTGCGCATTTGTACACGCAAAACGGCAAAAAGGTAATGCTGGCGGCAGGAGATACCTTTAGAGCCGCCGCAAGTGAGCAGCTATGCGTATGGGCAGAGCGTGCAGGAGTGCCTGTGATAAAGCACGAGGAGGGCGCAGATCCCGCGGCGGTAATTTATGATGCTGTTGAGTCTGCCACCGCCAAAGGCTACGATATTGTAATATGTGATACGGCAGGGCGCTTACACAATAAGAAAAATCTTATGAATGAGCTAGGTAAAATGAGCCGTGTGATAACTAAAGCTTCCGATAAAGCGAGCGTGGAAACTTTGCTTGTATTAGATGCTATCACAGGGCAAAACGCAATAATGCAGGCACAAAGCTTTATAGATGCTGCAAGCGCCACAGGCATTATTCTCACAAAGCTTGATGGCACTGCAAAGGGCGGAGCTGTGATAAGCATTAAAGCAAAGCTTGGCTTACCTGTGCGCTTTGTAGGTGTGGGCGAGGGTATGGACGACCTTATGACGTTTGATGCAAATGCGTTTGTAGATGCACTGTTTTTACAGGAATAGGAGATAAGTATGGAATTTATCGCCGCAAGCAATAACGAAGGTAAGCTAAAAGAGCTTGCTCGTATACTTACAGCAATGGGGCATACTGTAAAAAGCCAAAAAGAAATAGGCATTACAATAGAGCCAATAGAAAACGGAGCAACATTTGAAGAAAATGCACTTATAAAGGCACGTACTATTTGTGCCGAGTGCCATTTGCCCACTATTGCCGATGATTCGGGCTTAGTAGTAGATGCTCTTCAAGGTGAGCCTGGGATATATTCGGCACGATATTGCGGACATCACGGCGACGATGAAGCAAACAATGATAAGCTACTTTATAATATGCAAAATGTGCCTTGTGATAAACGCACGGCGCGTTTTGTAAGTGTAATTGCGGTAGTGCTACCAAACGGAGAATATATCACGGCTACAGGAGTGTGCGAGGGCAGTGTGGGATATGAGCGCCGCGGTACAAATGGGTTTGGATACGATCCGATATTTAACATTGCAGAATATGATAACAGAAGCTATTCGCAGCTTACAAACAGCGAAAAAGACAAGATAAGCCACAGAGGTAAAGCACTTGCTAATTTGGCAAAGATGTTACCGCAATTTATTAAATAAAAGAAAAGAGAAACATATGCTTACAAGTAAACAACGCGCTATATTACGCAAAGAGGCAAATACATTAGAGCCAGTATTCCAAGTGGGCAAGGGCGAAATTGACGAGATGCTGATAAAGTCTACTGCGGACTGCTTAGCTGCGCGCGAGCTTATAAAGCTAAAGGTGCTGGAGGCAAGCCAATATACAGCTAAAGAGGCGGCTGAGATGCTGGCAAATGCCACAGACAGCGAAAGTGTGCAGATAATAGGAAATAAATTTGTATTATACAAACAAAAGGACAAGGAGAGCAAATATGCTTCTTTGATAAGAATTAAAAAATGAACATTCTTTTATTTGGAGGCACTTTTGATCCTGTGCATTATGGGCATATATCATTATTACAAAGTGCAATTGATGCGGTAAATCCGGATAAAGCGTTAATAATACCTGCGGCATTGCCACCGCATAAGGCAGCGGCGAGTGCAAAAAAAGAATTGCGCCTTGAAATGTGCGAAGCAATATTGCCTTATATTCACGGTACTGCACCTGAAATAGAGCAGTGCGAGCTTATGCGGCAGGGCAGCAGCTTTACTATCGACACGATAAACGAGCTTAATAATAAATATCCAAATTCTCGTTTTTATTTTTGTCTTGGCAGTGATATGCTTTTGTATTTTAAAAAATGGCGCAGCTATAAAGAGCTATTACAAAAGCTGGTGCTTGTGGTGCAGATGCGCACAGGCGCAGACATAGCAAAAGCTATTGATATGTCTCAAAGCCTTGTACGTGAGGGCGGCAATATAATATTTACGCATACGCAGCCAATAGTGGTATCATCTACGTTTGTGAGAGAAAGTATTGCTAATGGCGACGATATCACGGAGCTAGTGCCATTACAAATAATAAAAATTATAAACAATAATAATCTGTACGCAAAGGAAGTATAGTATATATGACGACGAAAGCAGCAAAGCAAGCGGCAAAAAGAGAGCTTAGCGATAAGCGATTTACACATACTGTAAATGTGGAAAAATTGGCAAGACAATTGGCAAAGCTTTATGGCGAAGACGAAGAAAAGGCGGCACTTGCGGCTTTACTTCACGATATTGCCAAAGAGCTGCCGCGCGATAAAACATTGCAGATTTTTAAAGACAATGCTATAATAGCGAATAAGGCTGCCGAAAAACCACAGTGCGTATGGCACGGTATTGCGGCGGCTATTTTGGCAAAAACTAAGTACAATGTAGATGATGAGCTTGTATTGAACGCTATTGCGTATCATTCTACAGGCAGAGCGAATATGACAACATTGGATAAAATAATTTATATGGCTGATATGACGAGCGATGACCGCACATATCCCGAGGCTGTAACACTGCGTGAAAAGGCATTAAAAGACCTTGATGCAGGTATGATAGCAGCGCTTGATACCAGTATTCGCTGGCTTCGTGAGGAATCAAAGCCTGTAGATGAAGATACCTTGTGCGCATATGAATCATTAGTACAGCAATATTATGGAGGTAATGTCAATGGCAAATAGACAAAACGGACAGCGCAATATAAACACAAATAACGCGCGTACTAATGCCCATACCACTAATCCCTACGCTAAAGGATATAAGGGCGAAAATAGAAATGTGGCGCAGCAAAGTAAAAGAGGTAGCGCATATACTGCATCTAAACGCAAACGCAATACAGGACGTACAGTGCTTTTTACAATAATTGCAGTTTTGCTTGTAATAGTGATAGCTTTAGGCGGTCTGTATATGTGGGTGTCGAGCAGCATTGGCAAGGGAATACAAGGCTCGCTTGATACAGCTATAGGTACTGCGCCTGAGTTTAAGGGCGATGTATTAAATGTACTTGTGCTTGGCATAGATTATGAGGAAGGGCGCAATTACGGCAGTGGAATGGGAATGACGGATATGATAATGTACGTCAATTTCGATGTGAAAAACAGCAAGATAAATATGCTGCAAATTCCGCGTGATATGTTTGTAGGCAGTGATTTGCCTACAGGCGGCACAGGCAAGATAAATGCGCTTTATTATCACGGCAAGGATAAAGAAAATCCGGTATCTAATATCGCCAATGTAATACACGAGCAATTGAGCTTGCCTATAGACGCATATCTCACCATAGATATGGATTCACTTAAAGAAATGGTAGATAGATTTGGCGGAATAGAGGTGGAAGTGCCGCACAGAATAGCATATGGCGGAAGTGTACTGGAAGAAGGTACAAGGCTTCTCAGCGGTACGGAAGTAGAGTTTTTTGTACGCAATCGTAAGGGTGAGGGCTATGCAAATTCGGATTTAGACCGTCTTGTAATGCAGCGCAATTTTTACAAGGGTATGTTTAACCGTATCCGCACGGCAACAGCAGGCGATATTATGAAATTAATGCCTTGCTTTATGGAGTATTTTAATACAGATATTCCGCTTACTGATTGTATAGGGCTTGCAATAAAGCTGCTTAATATTAAAAACGAAGATATTTTAATGGCAAAGCTTCCTGTATATGCCGCTGCTGAAAAATTTAATGGCAACGCAATAGTTGTAGGAGCTAATGAGCCTGCGGCACAATTATTAAACGATTATTTCAGGGGCGAAGCCGAAAGTATAGCTACGATAGGCTTAGCGGATTTCCCACACAAAGAGGCATTGTATGAGGCTGATGTGCAATTTATGGCACCTCGCACAGAGACACCAACGTCAGACACTGTTCCTAAGGCGTAAACTATTGTACGAAATACACAATAATAAGGAGAAAATATGGAATCATTAGAGCTATCCCTTGCAATAGCAAAAATACTCGACAATAAAAAAGCTACACGAGTGAAGGTACTAAAGGTACACGATTTAACGGTAATTGCAGATTATTTTGTAATAGCGAGCGGCACATCGTCTACTCACGTAAAGAGCTTGGCGGACGAAGTGGAGTTTAGCGTAAAAGAGCAAGGTACTGTGCCGCTGCGCACAGAAGGCTTTTCTACGCAAAACTGGTTTATCTTAGATTACGGACAAGTTATAGTACACGTTTTTAGCCCTGAAGCGCGCGATTTTTACGACTTAGAGCATCTATGGGCAGATGGTGAAGATGTGACACCTGTATTTATAGAAGAATAAAATTTACGAGCGGAGTGAATATAATGAGATACGATTTTAAAAATATAGAAGCAAAATGGCAAAAAAAATGGGATGCAGATAATACTTTTGCGGCAAAGCAGGATTTTACTTTGCCAAAGTTTTACGCTCTTGTGGAGTTCCCTTATCCGTCGGGGCAAGGCTTGCACGTAGGACATCCGCGCAGCTATACGGCGCTTGATATTGTTGCGCGCAAAAAAAGACTTTGCGGATATAATGTGCTGTATCCTATGGGCTGGGATGCTTTCGGATTGCCAACTGAAAATTATGCGATGAAAAATCATATTCACCCCGAGATAGTAACCGAAAAAAACGTGGCGCGTTTTAAGTCTCAATTAAAAAGCCTCGGTTTATCGTTTGATTGGACACGCGAAATAAATACTACAGATCCTAATTACTACAAATGGACACAGTGGATATTTTTGCAGCTATATAAAAAAGGTCTTGCGTATAAAAAGGAAATGAACGTTAATTATTGCACAGGCTGTAAGGTAGTGCTTGCCAATGAAGAAGTGGTAAACGGTGTATGTGAGCGCTGTGGCTCACAGGTAGTGCATAAGGTGAAAAGCCAGTGGATGCTGAAAATTACCGAGTATGCCGACCGTCTTATTGATGACCTTGACGGGCTTGACTTTATAGACCGTGTAAGCGCACAGCAAAAAAACTGGATAGGGCGCAGCCACGGTGCGGAAGTGAAGTTTGGCACTACAGCGGGAGATGAGCTGCTTGTATATACTACGCGGCCTGATACGCTTTTTGGTGCTACTTATATGGTAATATCGCCGGAGCATCAGTATGTGGAAAAATGGGCGGACAAGCTTACCAATATTAACGAAATACGAGCTTATAGACAAGATGCTTCTAAAAAAAGCGATTTTGAACGGACGGAGCTTGCCAAAGATAAGACAGGTGTGCGCCTTAACGGTGTGAATGCCATAAATCCTGTAAATGGCAAAGAGGCACCTATTTTTGTATCCGATTACGTATTGTCGAGCTATGGCACAGGCGCTATTATGGCAGTACCTGCTCACGACGACCGTGACTATGCTTTTGCCAAGACATTTGATTTGCCTATTGTAGAGGTGGTAAAAGGCGGAGATATAACAAAAGAAGCTTATACCGATTGCGCTAAAGGCATAATGGTAAACAGCGGATTTTTAGACGGAATGACAGTAGATGAAGCCAAAGTTGCTATTACAAAATGGCTTACAGATAAAAAGCTGGGCGAGCAAAAAACAAACTTTAAGCTTAGAGACTGGGTGTTTAGCCGTCAACGCTATTGGGGCGAGCCAATACCTATGGTATATTGCGAAAAATGCGGTTGGGTACCATTACCTGAAAATGAGCTGCCGCTGCGTTTGCCGGAAATTGCTGATTTTGAACCTACAGGAGATGGAGAAAGCCCACTTGCACGTCTTACGGATTGGGTAAATACTAAATGTCCGTGCTGTGGCGGTGATGCAAAGCGCGAGACTGATACTATGCCGCAATGGGCAGGCTCATCTTGGTATTATTTAAGATATATGGATCCAAATAATGACGAGCAGCTAGTAAGCCCTGAAGCTGTAAAATATTGGGGACCTGTAGACTGGTATAACGGTGGTATGGAGCATACCACTTTACATCTGCTTTACAGCCGTTTTTGGCACAAATTTTTATTTGATATAGGCGCAGTGCCTACTAAAGAGCCATATCAAAAACGCACAAGCCACGGTATGATACTTGGAGAAAACGGCGAAAAAATGAGCAAGAGCCGCGGTAATGTGGTAAATCCTGACGATGTTATAAACGATTTTGGCGCTGATACTTTACGTTTGTATGAGATGTTTATAGGCGATTTTGAAAAATCTGCGCCCTGGAATACCTCATCAATAAAAGGCTGCCGCCGCTTTTTAGAGCGCGTATGGGCGCTTATTGATATCGTAAACAGCGATGAAGAATATTCAAAAGAGCTTGAAAGCAGTATGCACCGTACTATTAAAAAGGTGACAGGTGATATTGAGCTGCTTAAAATGAATACGGCTATCGCTTCTATGATGAGCTTACTTAATGAAATGGCAGATAAAGGAAGCGTAACGCGCAAAGAGCTGCGTACTTTGCTGATATTGCTAAATCCGTTTGCACCGCATATCACAGAAGAAATGTGGCAAATGCTTAATTTTCAAGGAGAAGTAAATGCTGCTAAATGGCCTGTTTATGATGAAGCAAAATGCGTGGATGCAAATATTGAAATAGTAGTACAGATAAACGGACGTTTGCGCGCTCGCATTACCGTGCCTGCAGAAATAGGCAAGGACGACTGCATTGTAGCCGCTAAAGCAAACGAAACGATAGCAAAAGATATAGACGGTAAAACAATAGTAAAAGAAATTTATGTAGAAGGTAAACTTATAAATATCGTAGTAAAGTAATTTTGTACAGCTATTTGACATTTAATGATAATAATTGTATACTATAACCGTTAAACACAAAGACTGAGATACAGTAGGTGTGTAAATTAAAATGCACCAGAGATAAAGCGCCGCGGCTGTAAGCGCTTTGGCATTTTTACACACCGAATTTCACTCACGAGTGGCAGTGCTGAATAGATGTAAGCACCGACGTTTAGCCTATGTTATAAGGCTGTAGAGAGTTCGTATATATTGTAGATATACGAAAATTCGGGTGGTACCGCGGAGTATTTTATTGCTTCGTCCCTTGATTTGTATTAAGGGACGAAGTTTTTTTTATCCCAAATTTTAAAGGAGTGTTTTTAATGAAAGAGGCATTACAGGGTATTAAGCAAATGGCAGATAAGCTGATATCAATGGCGGACAGCGAGGCTGCAATAGAGGAGCTGCGAGTGCGCTTTTTAGGTAAAAAAGGCGAGCTTACGGCAATACTCAAACAAATGGGAGGGCTTGGTGCAGACGAGCGCCCTATTATTGGCGCGCTTGCAAACGAAGTGCGTGAGGCAATAGATACCGATATTCGCAGGCGCTCAAAGGAGCTTGCAGATGCTGTATTGGCAAAGCGTTTAGAGGCTGAAGCGATAGATGTAACTTTGCCCGGAACACAGCCTTTACAAGGCGAGCGCCACCCGTTTGAAAAGGTGTTAAATGAGCTGGAAGAAATATTCCTCGGTATGGGCTTTAACGTTGTGGCAGGCCCTGAGGTGGAGTACGACCATTATAATTTTGAAATGCTGAATATGCCGCGCAGCCACCCTGCTCGTGATACGCAGGATACATTTTATTTCACCGAAAATGTACTTTTGCGCACACAGACAAGCCCTATGCAGATACGTACAATGGAGGCTCAAAAACCGCCGATACGCATAATTTGCCCGGGACGCGTATATCGCTCAGATGCGGTAGATGCTACGCACAGCCCTATATTTCATCAAATAGAGGGGCTTGTGGTAGATGAAAATATTACATTTAGTGACCTTAAAGGCACGCTTGAGATATTTATTAAAAAGCTGTACGGCGAAGAAATGCGCGTGCGCTTTCGCCCACATCATTTCCCTTATACAGAGCCGTCTGCCGAAATGGATATGAGCTGCTTTAAATGCGGCGGCAAGGGCTGCCCGCTATGTAAGGGAGAGGGCTGGATAGAAATACTCGGCTGCGGTATGGTACATCCTAAGGTATTGGAAAACTGCGGAATAGATTCTGAAAAATATTCGGGATTTGCTTTTGGCGTAGGTCTTGAGCGCATAGCGATGATGCGCTATGGCATAGATGATATGCGCCTGTTTTACGAGAATGATTTACGCTTTTTAAAGCAGTTTTAGGAGGACGAATATATGAAAATGCCATTAAATTGGGCGAGGGATTTCGCCGATTTTTCCTGCACTCCTCACGAGTATGCACAGCGTATGACGATGAGCGGCAGCAAGGTGGAGACTTATTCCTGCGAAGCAGATGAGATAAAAAACGTATTTGTTGGCAAGATTTTGTCAATAGTGCCGCACCCTGATTCAGACCATATGGTAATATGTATGGTAGAGGTGGGGCAAGATGCGCCTGTGCAGATAGTGACGGGAGCTGCTAATTTAAAAGTGGGAGACCTAGTGCCTGCGGCATTGCACGTAGCGAAATTACCCGGCGGCAAAGAGATACGCAAGGGTAAGCTGCGCGGAATAGAGAGCTGCGGTATGCTATGCAGCCTTAGCGAGCTTGGGCTTACAAAGCACGATTTTCCTAATGCTATAGAGGACGGCATTATGGTGCTGGACGAAGAATGTGCAGTAGGCACACCTATAGAAAAAGCTATTGGGCTTGATGATACCTCCGTGGAATTTGAAATTACACCTAACCGCCCCGATTGTTTATCGGTGCGTGGGCTTGCCCGTGAAACGGCAGCTACTTTTGGAGTGCCTTACAAGGAGCATATTGCTAAAATGCCGAGTGGCAACGGTGATATAAACACTCTTTTAAAAGTAAAAGTAGAAGATAAAGAGCTTTGCAGCCGTTATTCTGCGGCAATAGTTACAAATGTACGCATTGCTCCAAGCCCGCGCTGGATGCGTGAACGCTTGCGTTTGTGCGGAGTGCGCCCTATTAATAATATTGTGGATATCACAAATTATGTGATGCTTGAATACGGACATCCAATGCACGCGTTTGATTATGCTTATGTTAGCGGTAAAAGCATTACAGTGCGCAAAGCGCATAACGGCGAAGCAATAGAGACTTTAGATGGCATACAGCGCACGCTTACAGAAGATATGCTTGTGATTGCCGATGATAAAGCACCGATGGCAGTAGCAGGAGTAATGGGCGGAGAGTTTTCGGGTATTTATGATACCACTAATACAATTGTATTCGAAAGTGCTTGCTTTGACGGGCCGAGTGTACGCATTACAGCAAAGAAGCTGGGTATGCGCACAGAAGCTTCAAGTCGTTTTGAAAAGGGATTAAATCCCGATAATTGCGAAGGCGCATTATATAGAGCGCTGGAGCTTGTGAAAGAGCTTAATGCAGGAGACATTGTAAATGGAATAGTAGACGATTATCCAAAGCCGCGTTTACCGCGCAATGTTTTGCTACGTCCTAATATGATAAATAAGCTGCTTGGAACACAGCTTAATAAAGATGAAATGATAAAAATATTATTGCCGCTTAGCTTTAATATGGACGGTGACAATGTGATAGTACCGCCCGAGCGCTATGATGTAGAGCGAGATTGCGATATTGCGGAAGAAATAGCACGTTATGTGGGATACAATAAGCTGCCGTCTACTGTAATGAGCGGTGTTGCTTCGGCAAGATTAAGTGAGCGACAAGCTTTTGATAACCACCTTATTGATGCGTTAGTGGGATATGGTTTATATGAAATTGAGACGTTTTCATTCTACTCACGCAAATCATTTGATGCTGTAAATCTTCCCGATGATGACGTGCTGCGAAATGCAATGGTGATATCAAATCCGCTTGGTGAAGATACTTCGATAATGCGTACTACGGCACTGCCAAGTATGATGGGTGTTATTGCACGTAATTATAACGCGCGCGCCGAAGCTTGCGCATTATTTGAACACGCAACTGAATATGTGCCAAATGCAGATGCTGATAAGCTGCCGACGGAAAATCAAAAATTTATTATTGCCGCATATGGCAATAATTATGATTATCTTGGCGTTAAAGGTATAGCTGAAAGATTGCTTGCTACAGCAGGAATAACAGATTATACGATAGAGCGTGATATTAGCGGCACAATGTATCATCCGGGACGTGCTGCACGTATTATGCTAGACGGGGAAGTGCTTGGCACTATAGGCGAAGTGCATCCTAAAGTATTGCAAAATTATGGTGTGAAGCCGCGTGTAGTGGCGGCGGATATCAGTATTGATAAGCTTTTTGCACATAGAAGCGGCACGCATCTGTTTGCGGCATTGCCTAAGCACCCTGCAATTACACGAGATTTGGCGCTAGTTGCAAGTGATGACACACAAGCGCAAGATATAGCAATGCGTATAAAAAAAGCGGCAGGCAAAACACTGGAAAGCCTAAAGCTGTTTGATATTTACAGAGGAAACAATATTGGCGAAGGCAAAAAGAGCCTTGCATATAATCTTGTGCTTCGCGCGCCTGACCGCACGCTTACAGATGATGAAGCGGAAAATACAATAAAGAAAATACTAAAGACACTTGAAGAAATAAATGTAGTAATAAGAAGCTAAAAAAGCGGCTGTGAGCAAAATGATTTTTCATTTTGCTCACAGCCGTTTTTATTTGAAATTATTGTCTCGTATTATGTTTATTGCATTTTACGATATACATTTTTTCGTCCGCTCGCTCTAGTATTGTTTCGGGCAAAAGCTTCATATTACTGGACACAAAAAAAGTGCCGCTGCTTACCGACAAATTGTCAGATTTACTTAGCATATCATCGGTAATGGGCTTATTTGAGCTTTTAATATATAGATATTAAGCTGATGGGTTATAGTGCTTGCTTTTAAATATCATTTTTTTCTTTAAGAGCGTGTTCTAGCCAAATACAGGCAAAATCGAGCGCTGAATATAAGCCGTGCTTATCGCTTTGACGAATCATACGCTCTATGGGACTTTTAGTTTGGTCTGTAGATAAGAGAGTAATATGAATACGGTCGGCTACTTCCATATCACCGTCTTTTGTAGTGCTTAATATTTGCATAAAAATTACAAATTGGTCTTGCAGGCTGCCATAATAAATATCGTTTTTACAGCGTACCAGTGGGTGACCCTTGTAGGTTAGCTTGGGTGTAAAGGGCATAATGTTCCTCCTGTTTGTATTAAGCGCCAAGATAGCTCTTTAGAAGAGCTTGCAAAAGGTCGTCTCTGTCTACCTTGCGTATCTTATTACGTGCGCCTTGATATGTAGTAATATAAGTGGGGTCCTCAGAGAGAATATATCCTACAATTTGGTTAATTGGGTTATAGCCTTTTTCCTTGAGGGCAGTATAGACCTCGTTTAAGATGTCTTTTATTTCTTTGTCTTTATCATCGTAAATGGAAAAAATTGCGGTAGGTTCGCTCATAGTATTCCCTCCTTAATAATTCTTTAATACTATTTTACCCTAAAAAGCAATAACTTGCAAGTGTAAAGCCAAAATATGTTGTTTTTGTTGCTCTTATTACATATTAAATTAATGTGATATTAGTTTTGCAAGCTTTGCGCTTGCTTCGGCGCAAGTGAGTGCGGCAAATTTTAATTCGGGTTCATTATCTAATATTGCACCTATACCGCTGGTGATGCCAAGCGCCCACTTGGTACGGCATACTTCTGCGAGCTTTTCATAGCCAAGATAGGCACTGTCGCATAAAAATACTTTATTTTCGCTTTTGGATATTTTATATGCAGGCAAAGTATGCTCTTGCATTACATTGCATAAATTTTCGCTACCACAGCCGACAAGTAATGTGGGATATGCGCGAAGCGCCGCGATATTCTGATGTATATTTGTGCTGTGCGCTTCGCCGATATACGTACCGCTCACTACGAAAATATCAGTTAAGCTTGCCATTAATATTGCTGCGGAACATTCTACACAAGCACAAATATTTTCACAAAGTGCAAGCGGCAGATGGGAGATGCTTATGTTTTTGCTTTGGTGCTTTTGCAAAAGCTCGATATCCTTGTCGTTAGCACCAACACATAGCTTACCATTATTAATATACATTAATGCAGGTACACAGCCGTTTGCAATTATGGTATCGGACACTTCATTTAACAGTGTGCCACCGTCAGAAACATTAAAAATTTCGCTTGACGATATTGCAACTATCGGATTGCCTTTTTCATAAGCAGATAATACAGCAGGAGATATTTGCAGCATTTCACGTAAATTCATTGTAAAGCTCCTTTGTTAACGATATTTTTGTGATTGCACGACGGCAAGCTCGTCACAGCGCTCGTTTTGCGCGTGCCCTGCGTGTCCTTTTACCCAATTATATTTTACACTGTGTATTTCAGTAAGGTCTAGCAGCTTTGCCCACAAATCGCTGTTTAAGGCAGGCTTTTTATCGGATTTTACCCATCCGCGTGCGCGCCAGCCTTTTGCCCAGCCTTTGGATAAGCCGTCTATCAAATATTTGGAATCACTGCACAAAATAACATTGCACGGCTCTTTCAATACCTCGAGCGCTGCAATAAATGCCATAAGCTCCATACGGTTATTTGTGGTGGAGGCTTCTCCTCCGCTTATTTCTCGGCGCTTATCGCCATATTCCAATATAGCACCGTAGCCTCCGGGGCCGGGATTGCCGCTGCAAGCGCCATCTGTATATATTTTTACGGTTTTCATTTGTTATTCACTTTCTAAATATTAGTATTAGCTTCTATTATAGAATATATTTGAGCGTGTGTCCAATACTGTTTTAAGTTTAATCACATAATATACGTGCAATTGTGAGTACTTGACAAATGCCATATAAAAAAGGTACAATCATTATACTTACAGTCGTTATCGTTAATGATATACGTTTCGGCTAATTGAACGGTATTAAAATGAACGTAAATATTACACTGATTTATACTCATCCAACTCTAAAACACTCGTTAGCTTTTGTATTTTTATCCCACAGCAACCACATTAGGAACATGAATACACAAAGTATTCACGAACCCTAATGCGGCCGCTGTGAAATAAAAATCCTCGCAAGCTAATCCAAGCGTTTTAGAATTAGGTGAGTATGAAATGTTTGTGTAATATCAGGCATAGTTATTTGCTATGCCTTTATAACGCGTGTACTAAATTTTTGTACTCGTATCGCGGCTTACCTATATATAGGGTAGGCTTATGCCAATTCTTATCTGAATTGGTGATATTTTGGTGCGAGGAATTGGAGGTATAAATGGATTTACAACCTAATAAAGAAAAAACACAGCAAAGTGTGCAGCCTCGGGCATTACCAAACAAAAACACTAACACGGCAGCAGTAAAGATGCAAGGCGCAGCATCACCGCTAAAGACACAGACGGCTCAAACAAAGGGCGCAGTATTGCCACAGCAAACGCAAGGTGCAGCACAGACACAGCCAAAGCAGGTGGTGCAAAGAGGATATTACAGAGGGAATAAAAAGGCAGCAGCACCCAAAAAGCCTGCGATACCTGTGCGCATTATGCCGCTTGGAGGGCTTGGCGAGGTAGGCAAAAACATCACGCTTTATGAGTGCGAAGATGAAATGATTATGGTGGATTGCGGCCTTGTTTTTCCTGACAGTGATATGTTTGGTGTGGATTTGGTAATTCCGGATTTCACTTATGTTTTGCAAAATAAAGAGCGAATACACGGTATAGTTATCACACACGGACACGAGGATCATATAGGCGCACTTCCGTTTTTATTAAAGGAATATAATTTTCCAATATATGCTACGCGCCTTACAATAGGGCTTATTAGTAATAAGCTAGAGGAACACGGGCTTAAAGCAGATGCAAAGCTAATAGAAATACGTCCAAAAGAAAAGTTTAAGCTCGGCAACTTTGTTATCGAGCCTATTCACGTTAATCATTCTATCCCCGATGCTGTGGCGCTCGCCATATCTTGTCCCGCAGGTGTAATATTGCAAACGGGCGATTTCAAAATAGATTATACTCCTATTTCAGGTGGCCCAACAGACCTTGTTACTATAGGAGAATATGGTAAAAACGGCGTTTTGGCGCTGCTATCTGATTCCACTAACGCAGAACGTCCAGGATTTACAGCTACAGAGCAAAAAGTGGGCGAGAGCTTTGAACGTTTGTTTGATACGGCAGATAAAAAACGTATTATAATTGCTACCTTCGCCTCAAACTTATATCGAGTACAGCAGATTATTGATATTGCCGTACGCACACAGCGCAAGGTAGCTGTGTCGGGCCGCAGTATGGTAAACAATACTCAAATGGCATTGGAGCTAGGATATCTGCACGCGCCTGAAGGTGTTTTGATTGATATTGAGGCAATAAACAGATATACTCCCGAGCAGGTGGTGCTTATCACCACAGGCAGTCAAGGAGAGCCGCTAAGTGCGTTGTCACGTATGGCAGGCGGTAGCCATCGCAATGTTCACGTTGGAGTGGGCGACTTTATTATAATATCGGCCAATCCTATTCCCGGTAACGAAAAAATGGTGACTAAGGTAGTTAATTCACTGCTAAAGCTTGGCGCTGATGTGATATATGAATCTATGTACGATGTACACGTATCGGGACACGCTTGCCAAGAGGAGCAAAAGCTGATATTATCACTTGCAAAGCCGGAGTTTTTCTTGCCTGTACACGGTGAATATAAACAATTGAAAAAGCACGCACTTACGGCAAGCGCTATGGGTGTACCCGATAAAAACATATATATCGGAGAAAACGGCGACAATATCAGCTTGTCACGCGATGGTATTTTTATCGGCGAGAGTGTAATAGCAGGAGCTGTTATGGTAGACGGGCTTGGGGTAGGCGACGTAGGTAACGTAGTGCTGCGCGACCGCAGGCATCTGTCGGCTGACGGGCTTGTAATAATAGTGGCAACTGTAGACTCCGCATCAGGCGAAGTATTAGCAGGGCCTGATATCGTGTCTCGCGGATTTGTATATGTACGTGAGGCAGAGGAGCTTATAGGCGAAGCGCGCGAAATAGTGCGTGATGTATTAAGTAAATGCAATGAAGAAAATGTACGTGATTGGGGCAGCGTAAAGCTGCGCGTGCGTGAGGCGGTATCGGCTTATATGTATCGCCGCACTAAGCGCAGCCCTATGATATTGCCAATATTAATGGAAGTGTAAATTATTATTTAAAGGAAAGGTGATGAGCAAGATGAAGCGTAGGCTATTTACAGTGGATATGTTATTGCTGATACTTGGAGTTACCTGTGCTGTGCTGTGCTGTGCGCTTGCTATCTCAAATCCTTATTATTTTATTCCTGTGCTTATAGTGCTTTTGATAATAGCGGTAATTATATTTTTTAATGTGCGAAGATTGCGAAGCGCATTATCAAAAGCATTATATGGTTCAGGGTTTGAAAACAGTGAAACTCGCTTTTCACTCACAGAGCTTAAAATTCCGGTGCTGGCATTGTCGGATAAAAATATTGTGTGGTATAATAATACGTTTTTACACAATATTTTAGACGATAAAGATGCTTGCTTGTTACCTATATCTAAGCTGATACCCGGATTTGATATGCTGAAGATAAGCGAAGAAGAGGGACAAGACCTCTTTATAGGAGAGCATCGCTTCACTATTTATGGCGGAGGCGGCAAAAGTGATACTGGGCTGTTTGTTGCGTATTTTATAGATAATACAGTGCTAAAGGCGGAGGCGGCGGAATATAAAGCTTCGCGCCCGTGTGTGCTGATAGTAACAGTAGACACTTATGACGAGATATTAAAAGAGCTAAAAGAGAGCGAACGCGCACATATAGCAGGAGAAATAGATCTTGTGCTTGAACGATTTATTGCTAAAACAAGTGGATTTTTGCGCAGAACCTCGGCTTCAAGATATATCGCGGTGGTAGAAGAACGCAATTTACAAGATATAGAGAGTGCAAAATTTGATTTACTGGACACAGTGCGCGCTATAGGTGATGAAAACGTGGCGGTAACACTGTCTATCGGTGTGGGGCGCGGCGGCAAAAATATGCACGAATGTGAAGAAATGGCTTCACAGGCACTTGATATGGCGCTGGGACGCGGCGGAGACCAAGCGGCTGTAAAAAGCCCCGAAGGATTTGAATTTTATGGCGGTGTATCGCGCAGCGTGGAAAAGCGCAGTAAAGTAAAGAGCCGTATAGTAGCTACTGCGTTAAGGGATATGATGCAGCAGTGCGATTCGGTACTTATTATGGGGCATAAATCCTCGGATTTGGACTGTGTGGGTGCGGCAATAGGTATGCTGCGGTTTTGTAAAATATGTAATATGCCTGCTGCTGTAGTGATAAACGAACGGTATTCTTTGGCGCAAAATCTTTTGGCGCAATTTAATGCGGCAGGATATGCTGATGATTTTGTTTCACCTGAAGAAGTACTTGATAATATCAGCGATAAAACGCTTCTTATTATAGTGGATACGCATTTATCGCATATACTGGAAAGTACGGCGGTGTACGATAAATGCAAAAACGTAGTGGTGATAGACCATCATCGTAAATGTATGGGATATATTGAAAATGCGGTAATATTTTATCACGAACCGTATGCTTCGAGTGCATCGGAGCTTGTAAGCGAGCTTTTGCAATATATCGGAGACAAAGAAGATAAGCCTACAGCACTTGAAGCGCAAGCTCTTTTAGCAGGCATTATGCTGGATACTCGCAGCTTTTCGCTGCATACAGGTGTGCGCACTTTTGAGGCGGCAGCATATTTACGCCGTATGGGCGCACAAACGCAAGAAGTAAAAAAGCTGTTTGCATCTTCATTTGAGACATATGCTTTTAAAAGCAAGCTCGTGACAGAGGCACAGCTTTATAGAGGGTGCGCGGTAGTAATACAAGACGAAATGCCGGGAGAAATGGCAGTAGTAGTGCCGCAGGCGGCTAACGATTTACTTACTATAGAAGGTGTGGAGGCAAGCTTTGTAGCGGTGCTTACAAATGACCAAGTGGTAATATCGGCTAGAAGTATGGGCGGTGTAAATGTGCAGCTGATTATGGAAAAATTAGGCGGAGGCGGACATCTTACTATGGCAGGTGCGCAGATGAAAAACTGTACATTAGCGCAAGCGCAAACGGCTATTTATGATGCAATAGATAATTATAGAGACAGCCAAAAGAAAGACAGCAAACAATAAAATATAATAACAGAGGTGTTTACAATGAAAGTAGTTTTGAATGAGGATATTAAATCTATAGGTAAAAAAGGTGAGATGTGCGAAGTGTCAGATGGATATGCGCGCAATTATTTATTGCCGAGAAAGCTTGTAAAAGAGGCGGATGCAGCAGCGGTAAACGAAGTGAAAAACAAAGAAGCTGCAAGCGAATTTCACGCAGCAGAGCAGCTTGCAGATGCTAAAATGCAAGCAGAGGAGCTAAACGGAAAAATCATTACAATAAAAGCTAAAGCAGGGCAGGGCGGCAGGCTTTTTGGTGCTATTACATCTAAGGATATTGCAGAAGCGATAGAAAAGATGACAGGCAGACCTATTGATAAGCGTAAAATAGTATTGGCAAAAGATATTAAAAACTATGGAAAATACGAGACGGAGATAAAAATTTATCCAAAAGTGACGGCAAAGCTAACAGTAACAGTAGAGGAATAAGCTGATACTCATCCAACTCTAAAACACTCGTTAGCTAATCCAAGCGTTTTAGAATTAGATGAGTATGAACAAACGAGGAATGGCAAAATGAATGAACTCTCACTTTCGCTCGAAACTATGGGCGTAAATTTACCATATAGTATGCAGGCGGAGCAAGCTGTGCTTGGCGCCGCTATTCTTGATGCGGATATTATACCTAAAATGGTGGAAACCTTGCGCCCGGAAATGTTTTACGCAAGGCAAAATTCAGAAATATACACGCAGCTGATGCGCTTATTTACAGCAGGGCAGCCTGTGGATTTCGTAACATTACTGGGTGCTGTACAGGATGCGGAGGTGTTTGATACTACCGAGGAAGCTAAGGTATATCTTACTACGCTTGCAGAGACTGTACCGTCAATATCGCACGCGGATTCTTATTTTAAAATAATTCACGAAAAATATCTTGTGCGCCAGCTAATGAATGCGGCTAAAACAATATTGGAGCAAACAGGCGAAGAGAGCGATGCAGATATGCTCTTAGAAAGCGCCGAACAAAAAATATACGAGATACGCTCGGGACGTGATACGTCAACGCTTACACCGATTAGCACGGTGCTTCTGGACACTTATGCGCATTTACAGGAGCTGTCAGGCCCTAACAGAGATAAATATTTGGGAGTGCCTACAGGCTTTACGTATCTTGATAATATGCTTACAGGGCTTGGCAAATCCGACCTTATTATTTTAGCTGCGCGCCCCGGTATGGGCAAAACATCATTTGCGCTGAATATCGCTACTAATGTAGCGAAAAAAAGCGGTATTCCGGTGGCGATATTCAGCCTTGAAATGACAAAAGACCAGCTTGTGAGCCGCATTTTGTCCAGTGAAGCTGCTGTAGACAGCCAGGCATTTCGCACAGGAGGGCTATCTACGGAGGATTGGGTTGATTTGGCAAGGGCATCTGATATTTTGGCTAAAACCAATATTTATATGGACGATTCGTCTAATATTACAATTCCCGAAATAAAGGCAAAGGTGCGCCGCATTAATCAAGATCCGCAAAAGCCCGATATCGGTATTATTATTATTGACTATTTACAGCTGATGAGTTCAGGTAAACGTACTGAAAATCGTGTGCAGGAAATAAGCCAAATTACCCGTAATATGAAGATAATGGCAAAAGAGCTGAATGTACCTGTTATGGCATTATCACAGCTATCACGTAGTGCGGAAAAAGCTACAGGACGTACAGATCATCGCCCTGTATTGTCGGATTTACGTGATTCAGGCTCTATAGAGCAGGATGCCGATATAGTGATGTTTTTATATCGCGAAGCATATTACGATAACGGCGAAGAAGCAGATACTTCCACCGCTGAATGTATCGTTGCCAAAAATCGTCACGGTGAAATAGGAAAAGTGGAGCTTGGCTGGGACGGCGCACATACACGTTTTACAGATATGGATTATACGCATGGATAATATGTTAAAAGTATTTGCTGCTATTGATAAATACAATATGATAAAAAAGGGGAATACTATTATTGTGGCGCTCTCGGGAGGAGCGGACTCAATGGCTTTATTCCACTTTTTGTTTGTAAACAGAGATTTGCTTGGCATTGTAGTGGAAGCTGTTAATATTGACCATTGTATGCGTGAAAAAGCAAGTGAGCAAGACTCGGAATACGTGAGGAAAATTTGCGAAGAATATGGTGTAAAGCTGCATTTTAAAAAGCTGGACAGCGCAGAAAAAAACAAGAGCGAGGAATGGGCGCGAAACGAGCGCTACGCATTTTTTGATACACTTGTAACGAATGATAATATACGCATTGCCACAGCGCATACTGCAAGTGATAATGCGGAAACTGTATTGCTGAATTTGTGCAGAGGCACATCATTGCGCGGAGCAGGCGGTATACCGCCGTGCAGAGGAGCATATATACGTCCGTTTATTGATATTCAAAGAGAACAAACAGAAAAATATTGTGAGGAAAACAGCTTAAAATATGTTACAGATGAAACTAATTTTACTTCGGAATACGCAAGAGGCAGAGTGCGTAACAATATTATTCCTCTTTTAAATACCGTACACGATGGAGCAAGCGCGGCGCTCGCGCGTTTTGCACAAGAGGCGCGTGAAGCAGATGTATATATTAACAATGAAGCTTGTAAAGCATTAAATGCAGCGGCATTCAGTGACATAGAGCGCAGCAAAAGATATATTTCATCTAAAGCATACAAAATAGATATTTTAAGGCTACTTCCGAATGTATTGCAAAAAAAGGCTTTGGAATTAATGCTGCCGAAAAATATAGATGTAAATGCAAATATGATAATGAAAGCGCAGGAGCTTTTATATAAAAAAAGCGGAGAATATGAGATTAGCCGCAAATTTAGGCTTACTAACTTGCAAAATGCTATATTTATAGAAAAAATTTATTCCGAAGCGCCAAATTTCAATATGCCAATAAAAGAGGGGAATTTCCACGTTTTTGACGATTATTATTTGCAAGTGGAGCTGACTGAATACGAATTATTTTTAAATTCTTCAATTATTCAAAAAAAAGACTTAATTTTCTTAGCGGATTATGGTAAAATAAACAATACAGGATATTTTAGGCAACGAAAAAGTACAGATAAATACACATCACGGCAAAGAGGCGTTACTAAAACTGTAAAAAAGCTGATGAACGAAGCAGGTATACCACGAACAGTGCGTGAATATTTACCTATGCTGGTGTGTGAAAACGAAGTGCTATGGATGCCAAATTACGGATTTAGTGCAGGACTTGAAATAGACAAAGACACTGAAAAAGTAATTTATATAACATTAAAAAACAATATGGAGGTAACTTAAATGCAAGAGGACGTATTGAAAATATTGCTTACTAAAGAACAAATAAGCGAAAAAGTAGGCGAGATGGGCAAGCAAATAAGTAAAGATTACAAGGGGCGCAATTTGCTTCTCGTTACAGTGCTAAAAGGTGCTGTGGTATTTTTGGCTGATATTATGCGTGAAATAGATATTCACGCAGAGATAGACTTTATGGTGGTATCGAGCTACGGTTCAGGAGTAAAGTCTAGCGGAGTAGTAAAAATTATAAAAGATTTGGATACACAGCTAGAAGGTAAGGACATACTTATCATAGAGGATATTTTGGACTCGGGGCTTACTTTAAGCTATATCAAGGACTTGCTTGCCAGCCGTAATCCTGCTTCTATAAAAATAGCAGCCTTACTGGATAAGCCAAGCCGCCGTAAGGTGGATTTACAGGCAGATTATGTCGGCTTTGCCGTGCCTGATGAATTTGTAATAGGTTATGGTCTTGACTATGACGAAAAATACCGCAATCTGCCATACATTGGTGTGCTAAAGCCCGAAGTGTATTCCAATTAGGAGTGAAGATATTGAATAAAAAATCGCGTAATACAGGCATTGTTGTTTTGGCAGCCATCGCCTTGCTAATAGCAGTAACACTGATAATGAATCAAAAAGCTCCTCAAACTGCGAAGTATTCAGAGATAATCGCAAGCTTTGAGAGCGGAGATATAAAAGAATTCAGCTATGATAGAAATACAAGCACGCTGAAATATTTAATAGAGGGCGACAAAACACCTAAAGCTTTTAAAATAGGTGTACCTGAGCTTTTTATTAATAAAGTAGATAAATATATAGCTACGCACGATGCAAAATACGATACACCGATGGTATATGATTACACACCGATAAAAGAAACTCCGATGTGGATGACTATGGTGCCGTTTTTCATACTGATTTTGGCATCGCTTGGTATTTTTTATTATCTGATGTATGCACAAAGCGGCGGCGGCAAAGCAATGAATGTCGGCAAAGCAAAGGTGAAAAATCAGGCGGACGAGGGACGTAAAGCTACGTTTAAAGACGTGGCAGGTGCAGATGAAGAAAAAGAGGAGCTGCAAGAGATTGTAGCATTTCTTAAAAACCAGCAAAAGTTTAATTCTCTTGGTGCGCGTATACCGCACGGAGTGTTGCTTGTAGGCCCTCCGGGTACAGGTAAAACATTGCTCGCTCGCGCGTGCGCAGGTGAAGCAGGAGTACCATTTTACTCAATATCGGGTTCGGATTTCGTAGAAATGTACGTTGGTGTAGGTGCTTCGCGTGTTCGTGATTTGTTCGATAAGGCGAAAAAATCTGCACCGTGTATCATATTTATTGATGAAATAGATGCGGTAGGACGTCAAAGAGGTACAGGGCTTGGCGGAGGACACGATGAACGAGAGCAAACACTTAATCAATTGCTTGTGGAGATGGACGGATTTGCTGCAAATGAAGGTGTAATAGTAATAGCTGCATCTAACCGTGCTGATGTATTAGATAAAGCTTTGCTGCGCCCGGGCCGTTTTGATAGACAGGTATATGTGGGCTTGCCGGACATAAAGGGCAGAGAAGAAATATTGCTTGTGCATACTCGCAATAAGCCGCTTGGCCCCGATGTAAACCTTAAAACAATAGCTAAAACAACGGCAGGATTTACGGGTGCAGACCTTGAAAATCTTGTGAATGAAGCAGCTTTGCTTGCGGCAAAACGCGCGCGTAAGGCAATAACTGAAAAAGACATTGAAGAAGCAAGCGTTAAGGTAATAGCAGGGCCGGAAAAAAAGAGCCGTGTAGTTACCGAAAAGGAAAAAAAGCTTACGGCTTATCACGAGGCTGGACACGCAATTACCACTTATTTTTGCAAATCGTCCGATCCTGTGCATCAGATATCAATTATACCGCGTGGGCAGGCAGGCGGATTTACAATGAGCTTGCCGGAGCACGATTCCAATTACGTAACCAAAAAGCAAATGGAAGAAAAAATAGTTATTTTGCTAGGCGGACGCGTATCGGAAAAGCTAATGCTTGATGATATCTCAACGGGCGCATCAAATGACCTTGAGAGAGCCACAGGGGTAGCACGCTCTATGGTAACGCGCTATGGCTTCTCGGAGCGCTTAGGGCCTGTAGTGTATGGCACAGAGCCAAGTGAGACGTTCCTCGGCAGAGACTTTAATTCAGGGCGCAGCTATTCTGAGGATATAGCCTCGGAAATAGATGCGGAAATTCGCGAAATGCTAGATGAAGCTTTTGAGTGCGCAAGCAATATTTTGTCTGCACATAAAGATGAGCTGCATAAAGTATCAGCGGCGCTTATAGACAGAGAAAAGCTTTCGGGAGAAGAATTTACTATTTTGATGAACGGTGGCGAATTGCCGCCTGTAGTAGATGATATTATCCCTGAGCCGATTGCCGAACAAGCTATTGATGAGGTTAGTGTTTCTCAAAGTGCAGACACAAAAACCAATCAAGATTTGCCAAGCGATACACAAGTAGCAGTAGAAGAAAACGAAGCGCAATTACCGACAGAGTCAAACGACGAGCAAAAAGACTGAAAAAATAATTAAAAATATGGCAAGCAAAATAAATTATTTTGCTTGCCATATTTTTTTACTCGTTATTCGAAAATCTCTTTTTTTATTTTTTGTTTGATTTTCACATATACGCAAAGCTCATTTTGTGCGTTGACGGCTGCATAAAATACATCTTTTTCATTGTGAATACCCTGCGATGCAAGCTGATTTTTAAGCCAAATGTCATCGTTTCCACATTGTTTGAGATTTTTTGTCAGTATTTCGCCGTCCAGTATTAGGCTGATAGACGGTGAAGCTTTAGCAGGGGATAAAGACATATCAGATGGTGTAAGTGGGCGCTGTGACGAAAGAGGTAAAAAACTTATTTGACCATTTGTCTCTAATACAGCAGCTTCTAATTGAGTGAGGTCAAAATATCCTGCCACGCGGCATTGCGTTAAAAACTCGTTGATATCGAGCTTTGCTGCGGCAAAATTTTTTTCGTATAATTTGCCGTGTTCAAGTAATAATGTCGGAGTGCCGCTAAACAATTTGCGCAAAGGCATACTTTTACAAGTAGCAAGGGCAATAATTGCCGCCGATATGCCGTAAACAAGCATCGCAATTAGCGGATTTATAATATCAGATTTAATACTTGTTGCCATTTCGGCTGCAATAGAGCCTATTGTAATGCCGATAATGTAATCAAATAAGCTCATTTGACCTACTTGTCGGTTACCTATAAGTTTTGCCAATAAAAACAATACAAGCAGCGATGCAAGGCTTGTAATAATAATATGAATAATTTCCATAGGTGCTTCTCCTGTCTACAAACATATTTTTACTATTTTACCCATAAGCTTTATATTAAATACTATACAAAACATTAAGTTTATCTATTGAAAATTTTGTCGAAAAAGATTATCATATTAAGTACAAAGGTGGTGCGGTGCTGTGAAACATATTTTTATAGTAAATCCGGTGTCAGGTAAAGAAGATGCAAGCGTAATGCTTATTCCTGCAATAAAGCGCGTAGCGGAAGGGCTTGATTATAATATAGAGCTAACACAGTATCGCGGACACGCAAAGGAGCTGGCACATAAATATGCCGACACGAAAGAAGCTGTAAGATTATATGCTTGTGGTGGTGATGGCACATTGAACGAAGTATTTAGCGGAGCGTATGGCTTTCCTTTAGTGGAGGTGGCAAGCGTACCGTGCGGTTCCGGTAACGATTTCGTTCTTAATTTTGGCACGGCAGATGACTTTTATAATTTATCTGACAATATAAACGGCACGGCAGTGCCAATAGATTTGATGAGAGCTAATGGCGGTATATCTGCTGCAATTTCATCTGTGGGTATTGATTCTGATGTTGCGTTTGGCATACCGAAATTTAGGCGCATACCATTTTGTGGGGGACAGATGGCATACACTATGTCTATTATGCAATGTCTTTGCTCACGGCTTGGCAAGCGTTTATGTATTGAAGTGAATGGGGAAACAATAGAGGACGTGTTTTTACTGGTAGCTATATGCAATGGGATTGCTTATGGAGGAGGATATAAGGCAGCGCCCACAGCCAATGTACGAGATGGGAAGCTAGAGCTTGTAATGGTGAAAAAAATAAGTCGTCTACGTATTGCAGGCGTGCTTGACAAATATAAAAACGGCGAGCATATAAAAGACGGTGAAGTGACGAAAGAATTAGCAGATATATTAACATATGTGCAAACGCAAAAGGTAAAAATAACACCGATTGACGGTGGGCAGTTTATTGTAAACATAGATGGAGAATGTACTAAAACAGGCAGTTTAGATGTAGAGGTGCTGCCAAATGCCGCACATTTTGTTTTGCCTAGAGGAATATGTAAATAAGCTTTAATACAATAATTGATTATAAAAAAGAGTGCCCATAAATTTATGGACACTCTTTTATTTATTATTTATTGCCGCTGTTTTTTAGCTTGAATTTAGATATCAATTCTTTTAGTAATTGAGATTGCCCTGAAAGCTCTTCGCTCGCTGCGGCACTTTCTTCGGCTGTAGCGGAGTTTGTTTGTACTACGCTCGATATTTGCTCTATGCCAAGTGTAATTTGGCTTATTGATTGTGCTTGCTCGCTCGAAGCTACGGCGATATCTGAAATGATGTCTATGGACTTTTTGGATTGCACCATTACGTCCTTTAATATTTCAGCGGTGTTATCGGCTATCTTTGTGCCGTTGGCTACGGCATTAATAGAGCTTGTGATAAGGTCTGTGGTGCCTTTAGCGGCTTGTGCCGATTTACCTGCAAGATTGCGTACTTCATCTGCCACTACAGCAAATCCCTTGCCTGCAGCACCTGCGCGTGCAGCTTCTACAGCGGCATTTAACGCAAGAATATTTGTTTGGAAAGCAATATCGTTAATCGTTTTGATAATATTGCCTATTTGTTTTGATGAATTGCTTATTTCTTCCATTGCCAGCAGCATATTTTTCATTTCATCATTGCCGTGCATTAATTGCTCGCCTGTCGCATTTGAAATAGAGCTTGCGTTGTTGGCATTAGTGGCGTTCATTTTAACGTGTTCGGATATTTCTGTGATAGATGCTGACAATTCTTCAATGGAGCTTGCTTGCTCGGTAGCGCCTTGAGATAGCGCCTGTGCGCCTGATGATACTTGGTCTGAGCCTGTGGATACTTGGTCTGATGCTACATCTATTTGCTTTAAGGCATCGTTTAAGGAAGCTACGATGTGATTGGTGGCATCGCTTAATGGAGCAAAGTCTCCGCTGTATTCACGCAAATCCGCCACAGAAAAATTGCCGTCTGCCATTTGCGTAAGATGTGAAGATACTTCATTTACCACGGCATTTAGCTTTTTAGTGAGGTCTGCGGTACACGTGGCGAGAGTGCCTGTTTCATCTGATGTTTTTACTACAGGTACTTCACTTGTAAGGTCGCCGTTTGCTAATGCTTCTAAGCGCGTAACACATTTGCGTATCGGTGCGCCTATTCTGTTGCCGATATTTCCTGCGCTGATACTGCCAACAATAAGAAAAGCTACTATTACACCTAAAGTAATATATAGTGAAACGTAGAAATTGCCCACAAAATCATCACGCTTGGCAGTTACACCAATGCTCCAGCCATCAGTGCCGGCGATAGGGGCATAGCCCTGCACCCAAGTGTAGCCCTCGTAATAATACTCGGCAAAACCGCTTTCGCCATTTATCATTTTGGTTTCTGTTTCGGCTATTGCTTGCAAAGAAGTATCGGAGGCGGACTCTTTAATACTGTTTTCAATGCCTACAACATCAAGGCTGATATCAGCGGCGTTTGTACCTGTTTTATCAAGGATATAAGCATATCCGCTTTGGCTGACATTGATATTTTTTACAATATCATTTAGCACGTTTTCGTTTGGAACGAAAGCGATAACACCTATTACATAGCTGCCGCGTTTACCGTCTTGCCATAAAGGAGCAGAAATATGTATAACGGGTTTGCCTGTTTTTTCGTCTATTATCGGCTCACTGATATAGGAATTACCGGCTATTGCAGCTTTGAAAAAAGCCTCGTTTGAATAATCTTGTTGGTCAAATTTACTTACACCTTTAATATCAAGCAAATCACCGCTTACAAAACCATAGGTTGATACCTTGCCGTCAATAAGGGCTTTTTTCTCGGGAATGGAGTTTTCTTCGCTTGCAATACGCGCGGTACAGCCTGTTTCCGCCGCTACGTTAACGATAGACTTAATTTCAGCACTTACGCGGTCAGCTGCTTGCTGCGCGGTGACGGGAAGATTAAGTTTAAGCACGTCAACGGCAGTGGTAAAATTAAGCACACAGCTAATACCACCCATAATTGTGCAAATAAACAAAATGAACGCAATAATAATGACGGTAATGCGCATTTTAATTGTTTTCATATAAAAACTCCTTTTTTTACTGAATAAACTGCTATATATATATGATTATAGTATCATATATTGGTAATTTCGGCAAGAATAATTTACATATTTACGCTTTTTGTAGTGATATTTAGCCGTTCTGTCAGTATTATCATTGATAATACTATAAATGCCATAATAACAGGATAAAGCGTAATACTGATATTTTCGATGACAAAGCCGACTATGGGCGGCATAAATGTACTGCCTATATAGGCACAAGCCATTTGCATACCCATAATAGATTGCGAAGCTTCTTTGCCGAAATTATTGGGTGTGGAGTGCAAAAGGCAAGGGTATATTGGAGCGCAGCCGATGCCGATGAACAAAAATCCTGCGCAAATACTTATATTATTTAAAGGAAGTACAAGAGTGATAATTCCAAGCAATGTTAAAGCTTGTCCTAAACGCACCATATTTTTGTCGTTTATTTTCATCGTAATAAATCCGCTTATAAAGCGCCCGATTGTGATACCTATATAAAATAGAGATACCCATTTGGCGGCTGTATTGGGGTGTATACCTTTTTTTATTACCATATAGCTGCTGCCCCATAGGCCTGCTGTAGTTTCTATTGCGCAATAGCAAAAAAACGCTGCTAAGGCAGGCTTTGCACCGCGTATTTTTATTAAATCACGAAGCTTTATACTTTTGGCAGATGCTTTTGATGTGCTAATATTGCTGTTTTGGCGGCGCCATAAAGGAATGGAGAATATCAAAACAACAGTTAAGGCTGCTTGCAAAATAAAGATAAAGCGGTAACCGCTATTCCAATTAAGTCCGCGTGTAAGGCAAAACCCCATAATATAAGGGCCAATAGAAGCGCCTATGCCCCAAAAGCAATGCAGCCAGCTCATATGTCTTGCTTTATAATGTAACGCAACAAAGTTATTGAGAGCTACGTCTACAGAGCCTGCGCCAAGCCCATAAGGAATAGCCCAAGCAATCAGCATCCAAAATGAGGTGGACATAGAAAATCCCAAAAGTGCAATTGCTGTCATACCCACGCTGACAGCAGTAACTTTACCTGTGCCAAAACGACGTATAAGCTTGTCACTTAAAAGGCTTGATATTATTGTGCCGCCCGATATAGTCATAGACACTATGCCTGCAAACGAAATAGGTACGGAAATCTGAGCATATATGCTTGGCCACGCAGAGCCTAACAGCGCATCAGGAAGCCCCAAGCTGATAAATGAGACATAAATAACGGCGAGCAAAACATTGAACATTTAAGCACTCCTTTAAGCGTAATATAAATGTAGGGACGGATATTATCCGTCCCTACTTAAAACTCTAATTAAAATTACTTAAGCATATTGATTAAAATACCTGCGGCTACTGCACTGCCGATAACACCGGCTACGTTTGGCCCCATTGCGTGCATAAGTAAAAAGTTTTGTGGGTTTTCTTGTTGGCCGACCTTTTGTGATACACGGGCAGCCATTGGTACAGCCGATACACCGGCAGAGCCGATAAGCGGATTAACCTTGCCGTGTGTAGCCCAGCACATTACCTTACCAAGCAGCACGCCGCCAGCAGTACCAAAGCAGAAAGCAATAAGCCCCAGCACTATTATTTTAAGGGTGTCAATTGTGAAGAAGGTATCTGCACTTGTGGTACAGCCTACGGAGATACCGAGGAATATTGTGATAATATTCATCAGCTCGTTACCCGCGGTTTTGTTGATACGATCAACTACTCCGCTTTCCTTCATAAGGTTGCCAAGCATTAACATACCGATAAGAGGTGTGGCGCTTGGAAGAATAAGCGATACAATTATAGTACATAGGATAGGGAAGATAATCTTTTCAGCTTTAGATACTTCGCGAAGCTGTGTCATTACTATCATACGTTCTTTGTGCGTAGTAAGCGCGCGCATAATGGGCGGCTGAATAATTGGCACGAGCGCCATATAGCTGTATGCCGCCACCGCAATAGCACCGAGCAAATGAGGGGCAAGCTTACTTGTAACGTAAATGGCTGTAGGGCCGTCAGCACCGCCGATAATGCCTATAGAGGCGGCTTCCGCACCTGTGAAGCCAAGCATTTTTGCACCCCAATATGTGGTGAAAATGCCAAGCTGTGCAGCTGCACCGAGCAATAAGCTTTTAGGATTGGAAATAAGCGGGCCAAAGTCCGTCATTGTACCGATACCGAGGAAAATAAGCGGAGGATATATGCCAAGCTTTACGCCTAAATACAGCATATCCGCAAGACCGCCCTCGTTTAATACCTTTAAGAAATCGGGGTGACCTGTTTCCGTAAGAAACATATTCATATGAATAATTCCACCGAAAGGTAGGTTAGCTAACAGCATACCAAAAGCAATAGGCAATAGGAGCAAAGGCTCAAACTGCTTTACTATGGCAAGGTAAATAAGTACGCACGCGATTATAATCATTACAAGATAACCCGGATTTTGGATAAGCCCCATAAAGCCGGATTCTTGAGCAATGCCTGTAACGGCATCTAAAAAGCCTTGCATAAATTTGTACTCTCCTTATATTAGAATGGCTCAGTGTAAGCAATTACACCTGCTTTGCCCCAGGCATTGCGCTGTGTGTTACCGCTTGCACGTGTGAGCGAACGAATAGTGTACTTTCCGCCGTCCATAGCAGAAATAGCGGCAGTGATAGCGGCTATCACCTCATTAGGAATACCTGATTCAATGTGGGCTGCCGAGGCGACAGGAGCGCTCTTGGTAGAAGCAGGCGCTGTTACCTCACTGTTTTTTGTATTGCTGCCTTTTTTTTTATTGTCTATAGCAGTAAATATCTTGCCCTGTAATACAATAAGACCGTAAAGCAATATTAATACGGAAAACACCAGTATAAGACCTGTAGCTACTACTGTACCTACGGCAGGCTCTGCGGGAGCAGCTGCAACGGCACAAGCGAATAATTGGGATATGTTCATCAAAAAACCTCCTTTTAACAAATTCTTCATATATTATAATTTAAATGAGTGCAATATTCAAGCCTATAAATCGAATATTGTTAAATAAACTACAACTTATTTTTTATAAAACTTTTTAGTACACATACTGTGCGCGATAATACAAAAAGGCACGCTCGTTTGAGCGTGCCTTGATATTTAAATTGGATTTTGCTTATGATTTAGTACATTCCGCCCATACCCTGTGCAGCAGCATTTGCAGCGGCAGCAGCGGCAGGATCTTCAGGCTCGTCAGCTACAAGAGCTTCTGTGGTGAGTACCATTGCAGCTACGCTTGCTGCATTTTCAAGTGCAGAGCGCGTTACCTTAGTTGGATCCACAATTCCTGCTTCAATCATATCTGTATATACTTCTTTTTGTGCATCAAAGCCGTAATTTGTTTTGCCACTTGCGGTTATCTTGTCTATGATAACACTGCCCTCAAGCCCTGAGTTAGCTGCTATCTGGCGCAAAGGCTCTTCTAATGCACGTAGCACTATTGCAGCACCTGTGCGCTCGTCTCCTGTGAGGCTGTCTACTACTTTTAGTACAGCAGGCATTGCGTTGATAGGAGCAACACCGCCGCCGGCAACGATGCCTTCTTCTACTGCGGCTTTAGTTGCGTTTAGTGCATCCTCTATACGGAGCTTCTTTTCTTTCATTTCCACTTCTGTGGCAGCACCTACCTTGATAACGGCTACACCGCCTGAAAGCTTGGCAAGGCGCTCTTGCAGCTTCTCTTTATCAAAGTCACTTGTGGTAACGTCCATTTCGGCACGTATTTGTGCAATGCGCGCATTTACGGATTCCTTGTCGCCGACACCGTCTACGATGGTAGTGTTTTCTTTGGTTACTTTTACCTGACGTGCGTGACCGAGCATATCGATGGTGGCATCTTTCAGCTCATAACCAAGCTCGCTTGAGATAACAGTGCCGCCTGTAAGCACGGCAATGTCTTGCAGCATTTCCTTGCGACGATCGCCAAACCCGGGAGCTTTTACAGCTACTACTGTAAATGTGCCGCGCAGACGGTTTACTATTAATGTAGACAGTGCTTCGCCCTCAATATCCTCGGCGATAATTACAAGCTTATGGCCTGCTTGCACTATTTGCTCAAGTAAAGGCAAAATGTCTTGTATAGCAGATATTTTCTTATCGGTAATCAAGATAAGAGCATCGTCTAATACGGCTTCCATACGCTCTGTATCTGTTACCATATAAGGGGTGATATATCCGCGGTCAAACTGCATACCTTTTACTACTTCGCTGTATGTTTCGGCTGTTTTGCTCTCTTCAATAGTGATAACGCCATCGGCAGTTACTTTTTCCATTGCTTCGGCAATTAGCGTACCTACAGTTTCGTCACCTGCGGATACTGTGGCTACACGCGCAATATCTTCAGAGCCGTTCACTTTTTTGCTGTTTGTTTCAAAAGCAGATACCGCGGCTTTTACAGCCTTTTGGATACCGCGCTTTAAATCCATTGGATTTGCGCCTGCGGCAACGTTTTTCATACCGCCGTGTGCCAAAGCTTGAGCTAATACAGTGGCTGTAGTAGTGCCGTCGCCTGCTGCATCATTTGTTTTGGTAGCTACTTCGCGTACCAGCTGTGCGCCCATATTTTCAAATATATCTTTTAGCTCTATTTCTTTAGCAATGGTAACACCGTCGTTAGTGATAACAGGTGAACCGAATTTTTTACCCAAAACTACATTGCGCCCTTTAGGTCCTAATGTAATTTTTACAGTGTCGGCAAGCTTATCTATGCCGTTTATCAGCGCCTTGCGCGCATCTTCGCCATTTAATAATTGTTTAGCCATAATGCAAGTCTCCTTATATTATATAATAATTATTCTACTACTGCGAGTATGTCCGATTGGCGCACGATAACGCACTCATCGTCCTCTACCTTTACTTCGGTGCCTGCGTACTTGGCGATAAGCACTTTATCGCCTACTTTTACGTTCATCACTACTTCGTTGCCGTCTACCATTCCGCCCGGGCCTACTGCTACTACTTCGCAAACCTGCGGCTTTTCTTTGGCAGCACCCGTTAAGATGATACCGCTTTTCGTTGTTTCCTCTGCTTCTACGTTTTTAATGACAATTCTGTCGGCGAGAGGTCTAATTTTCATAATTATTTCCCCCAATTAAAATATTATTTATTTAGCACTCTATGTCTTTGAGTGCTAATATACATTCTACCCTTATTTCTATAAAAAATCAATAGGTTAAATTAAAAATTTTTTGTGAACAAATTTTTAACACTAACGCAAAAAAGGATAGTGAGTAAAACATTGCTTTACTCACTATCCTTAAACGTTAAATATTACTCGTAGCTGTTGTTTTCTTTGGCGCCGTCGGTGGTTTCGTCTTGGTCTTCGTCCTCTACATAGGTGTCCTCGTATGCTTCGCTGTCGCTGTCATCGTGTGATAAGGCAGGAAAGTATTCTTGCTCGCCTACGTGTCCCGGAGTGCCTTGATTTACGTTACTGCCATATTTGTTGTATCCATAGTCACGGCTTTGCTTGCCGCTGCCGTCGCCGCAATGCGGACAATGCTCATCATCATTAGGCTCATTTGGCTCATTACTTTGTAAAATCTTATCTTCGTAACTCATTTTATTATTCACTCTCCTTTAAATAATAGTATGCTCAAACGCACAACAATTAATCATATACTAAAAGCCAAAATATGGAAACGGCTGCTGCGTAAAACACAAATTAATTTTTGCTTGCAATTTTACGCACTTTGTGATATTATGTAGCTTGTTAGAGTAACAGGAGGGTATATTTATGGGAATTTTTGAAATTATCAGTGCAGTATTGCTGCTTATCTCAAGTGTGTTTATTATTTTAATGGTATTGTCACAGGAGTCTAAGGGCAATGGCTTGTCCGGCGCTATTGGCGGCGGAGAGATGATGCAGGGCGAGGGCAGATCACGTAATAAAGACGCTATTCTTGCTAAGTATACGAAGTATGCTGCAATCGTGTTTTTTGTTGCAACAATCTTAGTAAGCGTGTTTAGTATTTATCTTAAAAAATAATTTTTCAAAAACCCGCCTTTATGGCGGGTTTTTTGTTATAATATAGGTATATAGGTATAACATTAATATAATATAAAAGAAAAGTGTGAAGAAATGTCGATAAAAGGAAAGATTTTAACAGAACTTGAAAAACGTCCTCGCAGAGTAAAAGAGCTTAAAAGCAAAATTGGCAATGATAAAAAATTAGTGCGTGCTTTAGATGAGCTTTTGGAAAACAAAACGCTCACTATTAACGATGGAGTTTATTCTATTGCACGTAAAAATGCACCTAAAAATTTAGATGGAGCTGTAAAGTGCATTTTAGTAAAGCTTGGCAAGGGATTTGGCTTTGCAAAGCAAATAGATGGCAGTGGAGATGTTTTTGTTCCCGGCCGTTTTATGCTTGGAGCAATGCCGGGAGACGAAATTTTGGTGAAGATATCTGCCACTCCTCGAGTAGAAGGTACTCTTGAGGGCGAAGTAGTAAGCATTACCAAAGAAAAAAACAATTTCGTGGGTACGGTAGATGAAAGAGACGGGCGATTAGTGCTTATCCCTGATGCAGCACCGTCTACACCTATTGCAATAAAAAAATCTGCCGACGGCGGTGTGTGCAAAGGTGAAAAAGCCGCAATAGTGATAATGGAGCGTGCAGAAAACCACGACGGACATCGTGCAGGAGTGGCAATGCGATTTGGAGCAGCTACTTTTGCAAAGCAATGCGCGAAAGCGATTTTATACGGTGCAGGCATTGAAAAGCAGTTTCCAGCTGCTGTAAAAGCTGAGGCAAAGCGTTTTGAGGCAGCAAAGGTGCAGCCGAGCGATGTACTTGGGCGCAAGGATTATAGAGGCAAGCCGATATTTACAATAGACTCAAGCTCTACTAAAGATATAGACGATGCTATTAGTATAGAGCGTGTAGGCGATGGATATAAGCTGGGTGTGCATATTGCAGATGTAAGCTATTACGTAAAGCCTAATACGGCACTTGGTAATGAAGCTATGCGCAGAGGAACATCTGTGTATTATGCCGACAGCGTAGTACCTATGCTTCCACGTCAGCTATCTAACGGTATTTGCAGCCTAAATGAAGGTGAAGACCGTTTGGCATTTACCTGTATGATGCAGCTTGATGCAAGCGGCAAGGTAAAGGATTATTCATTTGTAAAATCGGTGATTAATTCGCGCGTTAAGGGCGTATACACCGAGGTGAATGAGATAATCGCCGATAGTGCAAGCACGGAAATTTTGGCTAAATATGGTGCGGTAAGTGCTGAAATATCCATTATGGACGAGCTTTATCAAAAGCTTGCCGTGCTGCGTGCAGCACGAGGCAGTATGGATATAGAAAGCGGCGAAGCAGGGCTGATAATAGACGAAAACGGGGTATGCGTAGATGTAGTAAAGCGCGAACGCGGAGTGGCAGAATGTATGATAGAAGAATTTATGCTGCTGGCAAACACTTGCGCGGCATCACTTGCGCGCAGATTAAAAGCACCGTTTGTATACCGTATTCACGAGCAGCCGGAAGCAATACGTATAGAGCGCCTTGAAAAGCTATTGTCTGCAAGCGGTGTGGAATATCGTTTTGAGGGCGAAGCGCCTACAGTACTGGAGCTTTCAAAGCTGCTTGATAAAACACGCGGTACAGGGTTAGAACGCGCAGTACACACAGGTATTTTACGTTCGATGGCTAAAGCGAGGTACGATGTAGAGCCTAAAGGACATTTTGGGCTTGCGCTTGAAGACTATGCGCATTTTACTTCTCCTATTCGCCGTTTTCCAGACCTTGCCATACATCGTATACTCACAGATATCGTAGAAGGTGTAAACGAGGGCGAGCTACAGCGCCGCTATGGCGCATTTGCAAGCGAAGCTGCCACTATTTCGAGTGAACGTGAAGTGCTAAGTATGCAGGTGGAAAGAGATACAGAGGATTGCTATAAGGCTGAATATATGCAAAAGTTTATTGGGGAAGAATTTGACGGCATTATTTCTTCGGTAACTCCGCACGGTATTTATGTAGAGCTTAATAATACTATTGAAGGGCTTATACGTATACAGTCGCTTGGTAAGGGTGAGCCTGTACTTGTGGACGGTGTCAGCTTGTCAGATCCTCTAACGGGCGAAATATGGAGACTTGGTGCTTCTATGCGTGTACAGCTTGCATCTGTAGATGTGCCGCACGGCAATATAGATTTTGTGCCTGCAAAGCACGATGATAAATAATCAGATAAAAATAAATCGCACATTGGCATTTTGCCGATGTGCGATTTTTGATTTATATTAATGATTTTTGTTAAGCTTTTTAATTTTGACAAGGCTAACTACAAAAGTGACTATCGGCAGCCAAAATGCAGGGGATAGCAGATTATAGCAAAATGCAAATATTATTGTACTGTTTAAGTCGCTCAAAAGTATGCCGCTGCTTGAAACAATATTATATATAAAAAAGATGATTTGTGCAATTATCGGCACAGCCGATAAAGCGAGTGTGATATAAAGATATTTACGGCTAAGATTATGTCGGCGCAGCAATAAATATGCGGCTACACAGCTAAGAGCAATAGATATAAACGGTATAATAATTGAAAAGGTTAAGGAGGGAAGGTCATATGTTAAAAATATTGAGGTAGGCCCGTCTGCACCACCGATAATACCAATAGAGCTTGCCGCCGCTTTGCCGTGAAATATAGACATAGCTATTGCAAATACACATAATAATGCTAAAAATCCGAGAAATAGGTATTGCCACTTACTGCCTCTATCGATGCAATCGCAAAGCTCTGTATTAAAGCTTGCCGCCGCAGTAACGGGAGTGCCGAGGTCTTGCCTAATATCGGCAAAGCTCTCGCCTTTTTCTATCCGCGCGTTAATGTCTTGCGCAAGGTCAGCGCTTATACGCTTTTTCATACTGTTAGGTGCCTTTATTAAGTGCTTTATTTCATTTATGTATTTTTTGATTTCTTGTTCTTCTATAGTCATTATTCAGTTCCTCCTACAAAATTATTGATACAATTATAAAATTGCGCCCATTCCGCTTTTTGCTGTATTAGCATTTCGCTACCAATCGGAGATATAGTGTAATATTTTTTGGGAGCGCAGCGTCCACCTTGCTCGCTTTGCGTTTGCCATTCGGAAAGTATCAGCCCTGCATCTTCAAGCCTATATAATATAGGGTAAAGCGTGCCTTCCTTTAGGCAAAGCAAGCCTCCGGACTTATGCGCCAAATCCATTCGCAGCTCATAGCCGTAGGTAGGATTGTCGTTAATACATTTTAATATTACCATCTCCAGCACGCCTTTTTTTAGCTGTTGCCGAAATTTGCTTTCCAAAATATCACCTCGATTTAATAACACTTAGCATTGCTAAGTACTATTATAATACAAAATCGCCGCAAGTCAATAGCTTGCGGCGATTAAATAAAATATCAATATAAATTGCGAAGCTTTTTTACACGCTTGCGATAAAAGCCAAAGGCTGTGAGTAATAGCATTGCCACTAGCATTACAGGTATCAGCCAGCCGCTGCCGTTTTCGTCAAAGCTTTTCATCTCGCTCCAAGCGGCATCCATAGCGGTGTTCATATCTTCGCTTAGCACCTGCATTGTTTCTGTTTTAGCAAGCACTTCTTTAGGGGGATAGGCGATAGGGCTGTTTTTAAGCTCGCTTGGCAATAGCTCACGCGCTTTTGTATGTGGTGTTGAATATCCGATAAATTCGCAGTTTGCAAGTGCCACATCTGTTTCGCACAAAAAGTTTATAAACATTTCGGCAGCACCTTTATTACGGCTGGTTTTCGGCACACACATTGCATCTACAAAATAGTTGGTGCCTTCTTCGGGAATGGCAAAGGCTAGGTCGGGATTTTCGCTAATCATAGTTATGGCATCACCTGCATAATAGGGTGCCAAAGCGGCTTCTCCGCCCTCCATTTTATCGAAAATTTCGTCCATTACATATGCAGATACTAAATGCTTTTGCGTTTTAAGCTCCTCGTTTAAGGCTATTAATTCTTTTTCGGTTTTTGGATTAAGGCTGACACCCAGCTTTTTGGCGGCAATGGCATATGCATCGCGGCTATTGTTAAACATTAAAATATTGCCTATATATTGTTCGTCCCATAAGCTTTGCCAAGAGGTGATTTCTTCGTTTACCATTGTTTTATTATATACAATTCCCACTATTCCCCAGGTATATGGTACACAATATTTATCATCGGGATCATAGCTTTGGTGCTTGTATTCATCACCTATCATCGCGATATTCGGGATATTATTATAATCAAGCTCGGCTAGCATCCCCTCGCCAATCATTTTACCTATCATATAATCGGAAGGGAAGATAACATCGTAATCGCCGCCGCCGCTACGCAGCTTAGAGTAAAGGCTCTCGTTTGTATCGTAGGTGTTATATACCACTTTAATGCCTGTTTTGTTTTCAAATTCTTTTATCACGTTCATCGTATCGTCAGTGCCATCGGAAATATATAAGCCCCAATTGTATACATTTAATGTAATGTTATCATCTTTGTATTTGCCCCAGTCGTAAGGCTCGTCAGCGGCATAGCAAGGGGTAGCTACAGTAAATAATAATATTATAACGAGAATTAAACACGAAAATTTATGTTTTATCATACTGTTTCTTCCACCTTTATCTTAGACTTTTTCTCGCTGTGCGAGTCTACAGCATTGAGAATAAGGATAATGGATAAAATAACTACAAACATAATAGTAGATAGTGCATTTATTTCGGGACTCACTTTTTTTCTTGTCATAGAATATATTGCAATAGGCAAAGTTTGCTTAGTGCCGCTGGAAAAATACGATATTATAAAATCGTCTATTGAATAAGTGAGACAAATAAGGAAGCTAGACAAAACAGCAGGCATTATCTCGGGCAATACTACTTTGAAAAATGCTTGTCTTTCATTACAGCCC
This sequence comes from Oscillospiraceae bacterium, assembly GCA_036641735.1. GTDB lineage: Bacteria > Bacillota > Clostridia > Oscillospirales > Ruminococcaceae > JAGPHI01. The sequence continues at coordinate 13,832 of JAVWEG010000006.1, read as the reverse complement.
AAATCCATTGCGGCTTCATACATATGCACGTCCATTTGGCGCAGCTTAGGTGAAACATTAAATATTACATATGGTAAGCAAAAAGTAATATGTGCTATTAATAATGTAGACATACCAAATACGCGCAATGCTCCGCCGTCTGTACCAATGCCAAATTGCGCGAGCAAGCCATTAGCAAAGCTTTTATATACTACAAATAAAAGCATAAGTGATACACCTGTGATAATTTCGGGATTTACTACAGGCATATAGCTTATGTTCAATACTAAGCTGCGAGTGCGGCGCTTCATATTATTAATGCCGATTGATGCCATTGTGCCTATAACGGTGGCTATGCTTGCAGATATAAATGCCACTACCAAAGACAGTGCAAGTGCTTTTAAAATCATTTCGTTGCCAAAAAGATTTTTGTACCAGTCCAGTGTAAATTCGGTAAATACGGTACGGCTTTTGGATTTATTAAAGCTAAATACAGCCATTACGGCTATAGGTACGTACATAAATGAGAACACAAGTACCATATATACACGCTGCCAGATGCGCCCACGTTTTTTCATTAATACGCACCCTCCACTTCGTCTCCACCGCTTGTAAAGCTCATACATAATAGCACTATTACCATTAGCACAAGGCTCATAGCAGAACCGAGATTATAGTTATAGCTGTTGCCGAGGAATTGCAGCTCGATTAAATCGCCAATTAAAAGATTGCTGCCGCCGCCGAGCATTCGGCTGATAATAAACGTAGATATACTTGGCACAAATACCATTGTAATGCCTGTGGTAATGCCCGGCATAGACAGAGGTATCAGCACTTTAGATAATACGCTTATGCGCCCTGCGCCGAGGTCTTGCGCGGCTTCTATAATACTGTCATCTATTTTTACCATTATAGTATAAAGCGGTAAAATCATATAAGGAAGATAATTGTACACCATACCAAGCACCACAGCACCAGAGGTGTTTATCATTTCAAACGGGCCTATGCCAAAAACTCCGAGTACTCTGTTGATAATACCGTTGCGCTCTAAAAGCGTCATCCAGGCATAAGTGCGCAGCAAAAAGTTCATCCACATAGGCAGCATTACAAGCATTAGCATAATGCGCTGTTTAGATGCACGTAAGCGAGACAGCATAAAGCTGAGCGGATATGCAATAACAAGGCATATTACTGTGGCAATTGCCGCTAATAATATACTGCGCACAAACACTCCTGCGTATTTACCAAGTCCTGTAAGGTTATCAAATGTAAAATGTCCTGCTTTATCTGTAAATGCAAAATATACTACTATTAAAAGGGGAATAGCTATGAAAATACTCATCCACACAATGTATGGATATGCCGTAGATTTGCTTTTCAATAACTAGCCCTCCATTCTGTGCATAATATGGATATCATCAGGCCCGATAAGCATACCTATGGCTTCGCCCGGCTCTGATGCTTGAGTGGAATGTATTATCCACTCTATGCCACCTTGCTCTACACGCATTTCGTAATGCACACCTTTAAATGTTACGCTTTTTACCACTCCTGTAAGCTGCCCCTGTATAGATGGCACTACCTTGATATCCTCGGGGCGAACAACAACACTGATAAGCTCGTTACGCTTAAAGCCTTTATCTACACAGGTAAAGCCCTGTCCCGAAAAGTCCACTTGAAAATCGCGTAGCATTACACCGTCGAGAATATTGGATTCACCTATAAAGTCCGCTACAAAGGCATTTTTAGGCTCATTATATATATCCTGAGGAGTGCCTATTTGCTGTATGTCTCCTCCGTTCATTACCACTACAGTGTCGGACATAGTGAGCGCTTCTTCTTGGTCGTGCGTTACATATATAAATGTAATGGCAAGCTCTTGCTGTATTTGCTTTAGCTCATACTGCATCTCTTTGCGCAATTTTAAATCAAGCGCACCGAGAGGCTCGTCTAAAAGTAACACCTTAGGGTGATTTACTAAAGCGCGCGCAATCGCCACGCGCTGTTGCTGTCCGCCCGAAAGATTTTGCGTGCTGCGCCGTTCAAAGCCTTTAAGCCCTACCATATCAAGCATTTTTAAAACAAGCGCGCGCAGCTCTTTTTCTTCGGTTTTTTTAAGGCGCAAACCAAACGCAACGTTTTCAAATACGTTTAAATGTGGAAATAAAGCGTATTTTTGGAATACAGTATTAACTTGACGTTTGTACACAGGCAAAGCGGTGATATCCTTACCATTAAAAAGCACTTTACCTGATTTAGGTTCTATAAATCCGCCAATTACGCGAAGCGTAGTGGTTTTTCCACAGCCGGACGGCCCGAGCAAAGTAACAAATTCTTTATCGTGAATGTTAAGGCTTAAACCCGTAAGCACAGGCTCGTCATCAAAATCCACTTTTATATTCTGCAAGGCAACAATAACGCTGTCGTCCATTTATAAAATCCTCCTTTAAGGTACTTCATTTGTTAAATATATATATAATTATAAGCTTTGTCAAGCATTTTATTTACAAAGAACACTTTACGTTGCAACAATATTCTGATACAATATTATCATTAATCATTGAAAGGATTTGTTATAATGTTATCCCGAAGCAACGCGCGTGTGCGCGTAATACTAAAATATGGCGCTCTTATGTTAGGCGCGAGCATTTTGTCATTTGGCTTATATAATGTACATTCTCAAAGTAATATCACCGAGGGCGGTGTGCTTGGTATGACACTGTTTTTGCATCATTGGTTTGGCATTTCCCCTGCGGTATCCGGATTTATTATGGATGCTACGTGTTATATTGTTGGGTTTAAGTATCTTGGCAAACAATTTGCCAAGTATTCTATAGTGGCAAGCGCGGCATTTGCTACTTCATATACGATATATGAGATGTTTCCGCCGATTTTGCCTGATATGTCATCACATCCTGTATTGGCGGCTATCATAGGCGGATGCTTTGTGGGCGTAGGAGTGGGATTAGTAGTGAGAGTAGGCGGAGCATCGGGCGGAGATGATGCTTTAGCACTGGTGATATGCGCTAAAACAAAGCTGCCTATAGGTAAAGCGTATTTATTTACTGATTTAGTGGTACTGGTATTATCACTTACATATATACCAATAATAAAAATATTGTGCAGCCTTATTACGGTTAGCATATCATCATTTATTATTGGCAGAGTGCATAACAAAAAATGATTACAGATAAAAGGAGTATAAAATGAGGTATATAATACCTACGCATTTGCTGATGAAGCTTCGCAAATTTGTGCTGTTAATAATATTGGCAGTTTGTGCAATGGTGGCTGTGTTTTTAGCCTTTAAATTTAATGCAAGCCCTGCCGCTGCTATTAATCGTGATTATAAATCATCGGCATATGAACATTCGCAGCAAGTGGCGCTCGCACCTATAAAGTGTAATAAGGGCGCATATGTGTATATTTATACTACGGCTAAAGGGGAGCTTGCAAGCGCGGTGCTGGATAAAGGTTTACTTGGATATCAGCTGTGCAGTGTATCGGGATTTATAGCAAATAATAATTTTGGCACGCATATCAGCACTACGTACTCAAGATTTTTTGGCAATTACACTATCACTTGGGGTGTGGAAAATAATACACTTACTGATGTGACGGTGGGCGAAGCTAAAGGCGAGATTATAGATTATAACGGTGCGAAGCTATGGTTTGCGTGTGAAAAATCCGTTATTAAGCCCGGAAAAATAGAAATGATAGGCGGTAGCAAACAGTAAAGGGTTTTGCGCAAGGAGACAACAATGATAAATATAGGAATATGTGATGACGAACAGTTATTTCAGCAGCAATGTCAAAATGTGATAAATGAGTATAACGGTGCGCAAATAAAGGTATTCACTTACAATAGCGGCGATGAATTATTAGATGCGCTTTTAAGCGGACTTGTGAAGTTTGATATAATTTTTATGGATATTGAATTGCCACAGCATAATGGTATAGAGCTTGCCGCACAGATTAACAAGAACTATAAAAATATTAAATTTATTTTCATTACAGGATACAATGCAAAATATTCTCAAAATATTTTTCTTAGTGAAATAAATCTTATCGGTTATGTGGCAAAGCCGTTTAACGAAGTAATATTAAAAGCAAATATAACAAAAGCAGTAGAAAAAGTACAAAAAGAAGCAATGGATAGCTTTAATATTAAAACCAGCAGTACAGTGCGACAAATAAATTATGAGGATATCTATTATATAGAAAGCGCTAAGCATAAAATAATTGTCCATACGGATTTTGAGGAATATGGCACAAATGGAAGATTAGATGCAATACAGGCTGAAGCACCAAGTAATTTTTTGCGTATACATCAGAGCTTTATTGTAAATATGAATAAAATACTGATGTTTAACAATGTGTTTGTGGCATTGGATAACAAAGCGGAAGTGCCTATTAGTAAAGCTAAATATAAGCAAGCGCGAACGGCATATTTTACATACAAAGGACTGAAGCTATGACTATTGGATTTATAGCGACTGCTTTTGCAGTGCTTCTTGAATCGCTTGTAATCAGTGTATTTACTCATCAAATATTAGAGCCAAAGCTAAATCGAAAAATCTCTGTTGTTTTATATGCAATTTTAATTTCTGCGGTTTTTTTGGCTATTGTTCCGCTGGAAAAAGATTATGTGGGACTAAAAAGCTTCATTTGGTTTACTTTTTATATTTTATGCCCATTTGTGCTTTTTAAAGGACATATATTAAAAATAGCGTTCGTACAAGCGTTCTTTATAATTGCGATGCTCGGCAGTGAAATATTTTTCGGTGCGATTTTAATGTCAATGCAGAATTTTGAAGTTACAATCATTAAAGGCTATAGTATAATGCGCGCATATATAACGGTGGGAGTGACTTTTCCGCTTACAGTTTTACTTACTGTGGCATTATATTTTTGGAACAAAAGAAAGAATTCAATCAAAACACATTCGATGCTCTTGTTTGCTCTTTTTCCATTAAGCCAAGCCGTTTTTTTATTTGCAATACTAGTAATGAAATATGGGGTTTTGAATATCAAAACATCAATGGGAATAAGCCTTGTAGGTGGATTTATTTCCATAGCGGCGGACGTGCTTATGGTGAGGGCGATGATGGAAAATTCGCGCAAATATGAGCTGGAAGCATATATAAAAAATATGGAATATCAAAATAAAGCGCAGCTTGTATATTATGAAAGCCTGCAACAGCATAACGAAGAGCTTGCAAAAATAAGGCACGATTATAAAAATCATATTGCAGTGGTGAAATCTTTAATTGAAAAAGGCGGAAGCGCTGATATTAATGACGGAAAAGATATTTTGATGGCATTGCAAAATGAAATTTGCACTACCGAAATCGAGAATTATACCCAAAACAACATAGTGAATGCGGTATTGTGCGATAAAGTATCCGATTGTAAAAGCAAAGGAATTAATATTGATATTGATGTATTTGTACCCAATGAAATAAATATAGAAAAGCTGCATATTTGCAGCGCGTTTTCCAATTTATTAGACAATGCGATAAAAGCCGTAAATGTGCCGCAGGTTACAGATAAAAATATTGTGGTTAGGGCGCAGTGTGAGCTGCAATATTTGTTTATTAAAGTAGAAAACAAATTTGTGCCTGCAATAAAAACACAGCGTATCGGCTATGGGCTTGAGATAGTGAGGGATATAGCTAACCGCTATAATGGCGAGCTGATAATACAAAAAAATGACGGAGTGTTTACAGCGATATTATCATTGAAAATATAATGCGTATAACGATTGATTATTGCGACAACAAATAAGCAACCAAAAGAAAAGCAGCTCATTTTAGCATCTATTCAATGCTAAAATGAGCTGCTTTTTTGGCATCTCCTACGGAGATAAGCGAAGCTTCACTCGCTTACTGCCAAATGCGTGGTCGGAGTAGGGCGATTTGAACGCCCGGCCTCTTGGTCCCGAACCAAGCGCGCTACCATCTGCGCTATACCCCGAAGTAAAAACGGCAACAAAGCTATTGCTGCCGTTTGGTTGCGGAAGAAGGATTCGAACCCTCACAAACAGAGTCAGAGTCTGTCGTGCTACCATTACACAATTCCGCAGTGCTTAATTATTATAGCGAATAAGATTGTAAGTGTCAACACTTTTTTGCCTTTTTATAAACCCCTTGACAAATTGCTTTTGTGGTTATACTCTTAATACATATATATGTCTATTAAATATGGAGGTGCTAAGATGAAAAAACGCGTAGGTATCCTTACTTCGGGTGGAGATTGTCCGGGGCTTAATGCGACTATTCGAGGAGCGGCTAAAGCGTTGTATCAACGTTTTGGCGATAGTGTGGAGATTGTAGGCGTAACCAATGGTTATGCAGGGCTTATTAAGGGCGATTGGCGAGAAATGCAGCCACAGGAGTTTTCCGGTATTCTTACAGTTGGCGGCACAATACTTGGCACTAAACGCACACCATTTAAGATGATGACAGTAGTAGAGGACGACAAAGTGGACAAGGTGTCTGCTATGAAAAAGAATTATGCAAATATGAAGCTGGACTGCTTATTATGTCTTGGCGGCAACGGTACTCACAAAACAGCCAATTTGTTAAGCGAAGAGGGACTTAATATTATTGCATTGCCTAAAACTATAGACAATGATATTTATGGTACAGATGTAAGCTTTGGCTTTCATACGGCGGTGGATATTGCCACAGAAGTAATAGACCGTATTCATACTACGGCATCTAGCCATCGCCGCGTAATGGTGATAGAAATAATGGGTAATAAAGCAGGCTGGCTTACATTGTATTCAGGTATTGCAGGCGGGGCGGATATTATATTAATTCCGGAGCTGCCTTACAATATTGATACAGTATGTAAAGCAATAAATGAGCGTTCGCAAAAAGGGAAGACCTTTTCGATATTGGCAGTAGCGGAGGGCGTGTATGATATTGAGGAAGCGGCGATGAAGAAAAAAGCGCGTGCTGCAATGAGGGCGGCAAACGGAGAAGTGACGGCTACTAACCGTATTGCGCGCCAAATAGAGGAGATTACAGGATTTGAAACGAGAGTATGTGTGCCCGGGCATATGCAGCGCGGCGGCAGTCCTTCTGCTTATGACAGAGTGCTTGCCACTCAATTTGGCACATATGCGGCAAAGCTTGTAGAGGCAGAGCATTACGGTGTGGCTGTGGCGATGCACAATAATATAGTAACAGAAAATGCACTTAGCGAAGTGGCAGGCAAGTCTCGCTTAGTACCTGAGAGCTGTGATATGCTTACTGTAGCAAGGCGTATGGGAGTATCTTTGGGATAGACAATAAAGTTTTAATGTTTTGGGCATTTTTGCAATTGCAAATTCCATTATAATAATATATAATAAGAACATTACACTTAATAAGACAGGAGATGATATTTAGTGACAGATACAGAAATATTATCGGCAATGCAAAATATGATAAGCCCTATTAATGATAAGTTAACAGTTATAGATACAAGATTAACAAGCATTGAAACAAGACTAGACAAGGTGGAAACAAGATTAGACGGGCTTGAAGCACGCTTTGACGGACTTGAAACACGCTTTGACGGACTTGAAGCAAAGGTTGATGAGATAGACAAACGCTTAAAGCACGTGGAAAAAGACGTGAAGGTTATAAAAGAAGATGTAAAGGTAGTACGCACTACTACCAATGCACTTGTAGCTTGGGCAGATAAAGCAGGCAATGAAATAGATATGCCTTTTATGCGTAAAGCCCTTTAATAAAAGACAATAAAGATACAATTATAATAAAATGCAATGATAAAGAATTTGTAAAACAGTTTCTTTTTAAAGAGAACCCGAGAAGGTGAGAACGGGCAAAAGATGTTTTGCATTGTCGCTTTGGAGCATAGGCGGTGAAAAATGTTAATGTAGCCGTCTGCGTTATCTCGCGTTAAGAGAGCAAAAGTTGGCACACGCAATTATAGCGTGGCAATTTGGGTGGTACCGCGGTAATTCCGTCCCATACGTATTTACGTATGGGACTTTATTTTTTTAGGAGGATATTATGAAAGAGCTTGAGAAAGTATATAATCCAAAAGCAGTGGAAGATGAGCTATATGCGGCTTGGCAGGAAGGCGGATATTTTCATACCGAGCGCGATGCGCGCAAAAAGCCATTTACTATAGTAATGCCACCGCCAAATATTACAGGACAACTGCATATGGGACACGCTATGGACGAAACCTGGCAGGATATAATAATTCGCTTTAAACGTATGCAAGGGTATGCGGCATTGTGGGTGCCCGGCACAGACCACGCGTCAATTGCCACAGAAGCTAAAATAGTGAATGAAATGAAAACAGAGGGACTGTCTAAAGCAGATCTTGGCAGAGATAAATTTTTAGATCGTGCCTGGCTATGGAAAAAGCAATATGGCGGACGTATTGTGGAGCAGCTAAAAAAGCTGGGCTGCTCGTGCGATTGGCAGCGTGAGCGATTTACCCTTGATGAAGGCTGCTCTGATGCAGTGCTTAATGTATTTACACGTTTGTACGACAAGGGCTTAATATATCGCGGAGAACGTATTATTAACTGGTGTCCGCACTGCCGTACATCTATTTCAGATGCAGAGGTGGAATATGAAGAGCAAGACAGCTTTTTTTGGCATCTCAAGTACAAGGTAGTAGGATCGGATGAGTATGTGGAGCTTGCTACTACACGTCCTGAAACTATGCTTGGCGATACAGCGATAGCGGTAAATCCTAAAGACGAGCGTTATAAACATCTGCACGGAAAGAGTGTTATTTTACCTTTACTGAATAAAGAAATACCAATAGTGACCGACGATTATGTAGATATGGCATTTGGTACAGGTGTAGTGAAAATTACTCCTGCGCACGATCCTAACGATTTTGAAGTAGGTACAAGACATAACCTTCCTATTGTAAAGGTGCTTACAGATGATGCACATATTGCAGATGGATATGGTAAATATTCAGGACTTGATAGATATGAAGCACGAAAAATTATGGTGGAAGACCTCAAAGCGGGCGGATATTTAGCAAAGATTGAGCCGCACGCACATAATGTAGGCACTTGTTATCGCTGCGGCACTACCATAGAGCCGATGGCAAGCTTGCAATGGTTTGTAAAGATGGTGCCGCTGGCACAGCCTGCTATAGATGCAGTGCGTGACGGATCTATTAAATTTGTACCTGAGCGTTTTGATAAAAATTATTTTCACTGGATGGAAAATACGCGCGACTGGTGTATTTCTCGCCAATTATGGTGGGGACATCGCATACCTGCATATTATTGTGACAAATGCGGAAAAATACACGTATCTGCCACTAAAATAGACGTTTGCCCTGATTGCGGTGGTGTGCTGCGCCAAGACGAAGACACTTTGGATACTTGGTTTTCGTCTGCATTGTGGCCATTTTCCACATTGGGCTGGCCTGATGCTGATGCAGAGGACTTTAAATATTTTTATCCCACTAATACGCTTGTAACAGGATACGATATTATTACGTTTTGGGTAAGCCGAATGATTTTTTCGGGACTCGAATACACAGGAAAGGCGCCGTTTGATACGGTGCTTATACACGGGCTTGTGCGTGACAGTCAGGGACGTAAAATGTCAAAATCGCTTGGCAATGGAATAGATCCACTTGAAATAATAGATAAATACGGTGCCGATGCTTTGCGCTTAACTCTTGTGCTTGGCTCTACTCCGGGCAACGATACACGTTTTTCAGATGAAAAGGTGCTTGCCAGCCGTAATTTTGCCAATAAATTATGGAATGCGGCTCGCTTTGTAATGATGAACTTACCGCAAGATTTTGATGTGAGTACACCGTCTGCATTAGATTTGTCCGATAAATGGATATTGACAAAGCTTAATAACCTTGTAAAAGAAGTAACTGATAATCTTGAAAAATATGATCTCGGATTAGCTGCACAAAAGGTACAGGATTTTATTTGGGAAGAATTTTGCGATTGGTATATTGAAATAGCAAAACTGCGCCTTTATTCAGACAATAAAGTAGAGGCAGATGATGTAAGACAGGTGCTTTTATATGTATTAACACAAAGCCTAAAGCTTTTACACCCGTTTATGCCATTTATTACCGAGGAAATTTATCTTGCTCTTCCGCAAAATTCTAAAACTATTATGATACAGGAATGGCCTATATATCGCGAAGAAATGAGCTATGATGACGAAGAAGCAGATTTTCAAAAGGTAATGGACTTGATAAAGGCCGTGCGCGTAATACGTGCAGATATGAATGTGCATCCCACAAAGCGCAATTCTATTATTATAGAAACAAAGGACTCGGCAGCATTTAAAAACGGAGAAAGCTATCTTGAAAAATTTGCATTTGCCACTGATATTACATTTACTGAAAAATATAGTGATGATGCAAGCGGAATGGTGCAGGTAATTACACATTCTGCACGTGCGTTTATACCTATGCAGGAGCTTGTAGATAAAGATAAAGAAACAGCTCGTTTAAATAAAGAGCTTGCCGCTTGCGAAAAAGATATTGCAATGCTTACGGCAAAACTTGGTAATGAGGGCTTTTTAGCCAAAGCACCAATAAAAGTAGTGGATGATATCAAAGCGAAATTAGAGGCGGCAACAGATAAGCAAACCAATATTAAAGCATCTTTGAGTGCGCTTTAAGGAGATTATATGAATTATACACAAAGTCTTAATTGGGTACATTCACTTGGACGTATATCGAGCGAAGCTAATTTAAATGCAATAAAAGCTCTTTTGTTTAAGCTTGGCAATCCGGAAAAAAGCCTTAAATTTATTCATATTGCAGGTACTAATGGCAAAGGCAGTGCCACTATTATGCTTTCATCTATATTAAAGGAAGCGGGATTTACAGTAGGCACTAATATCAGCCCGTATGTTCTGTGCTTTTGCGAACGTTTTCAAATAAACGGAGAAATGATAACTGAGAGCGAGCTTGCCGAGGTTCTTACATTAGTAAAGAACGCGGCAGACAAGCTTGATGGGCAATTTAAAATAATAGAGTTTGAGGCGGTAACTGCGGCAGCTCTTGTGTTTTTTGCACGTCATAAATGTGACCTTGTGTGTATGGAGGTAGGGCTTGGTGGGCGACTGGATGCCACCAATGCAATAGAAAATACTTTACTTGCGCTGATAATGTGTATAGGTATGGATCATACCGAGCTGCTTGGAGATACTTTGAATAAAATCGCAACTGAAAAATGCGGAATTATTAAAAATAAATGTGAAGTAATTGCTTATCCTGCCGAGCCGCAAGAGGCATTAAGTGTCATTGAAGCATCGGCTAAAAAAGCAAGTAGTAATTTGTTAGTGCCGGAAATTGAGGATATTTATTTATATAAAAATGCTCCTTTTGAAAACAGGGCAAATTACGGTGGATATGATTTAACAATACCCTTACCGGGAATACATCAGGCTTATAACGCGGCTGTAGTGGTAGAGGCGGCGCTTGCGTTATGGCGTATGGGATATAATATCAGTGATGAAAATATTATTGACGGCATTGCAAAAGCCAAATTCCCTGCACGTATAGAAGTAATCAGCTACTCACCTCTTGTAATTTTAGATGGTGCACATAATCCTGACGGAGCAAGAGCGCTTGAAGCGGAATTGTTGCGAAGTAAAGCTACAGGGCTTACTGCCATAATGGGAATATTAAAAGAAAAAAATCCGGAAGAAATGTTAAAGGCGCTGGAGCCGTGCTTTGCTAGAGTGATAACCGTTACACCCGACAATCCGCGCGCGATGAGCGCCGAAGATTTGGCTGTATTGGCTGAAAAGCACTTTTTGCGCGTAGAGCCTTGCAGCGATGTTCAAACGGCGCTAAAAATCGCACAAGGTGACAAACACAGTGGGGTTTGCATATGTGGCAGCTTGTATCTTGCTGCCGAAGCTCGCAAATATTTAATATGAGCAACATAATATAACAAAATATTTAAAGCATACCGCTTATGATTTATACATAGGCGGTATGCTTTTATTTTATGCTAAGGAGATTTTTATATGACTAATTTGCGCCTCGAGCATGGAGACAATGTGCTGTCGGCGTATCTTGCAGGAGAGATAGACCATCATTCGGCAGGGCTTTTGCGCTCTAAAATAGATTCGGCTGTACAAATAGCTACACCGGACATTCTTATTATGGATTTTAATGGCGTTACATTTATGGATTCTTCTGGAGTAGGGCTTATTTTGGGTAGACACAAGCTTATTTCCATTTTAGGAGGCAAACTTATTGTACAGGGAGTGCCAATGCACGTGCATAAACTGTTAAATCTTGCAGGTATCAAATGTGAATACGAGGAGAATAAAAAATGAAGGCTGATAATATTGTAAAGATTACGTTTAAAAGCAAAAGCATTAACGAAGGATTTGCACGTGGGGCGGTGTCGGCGCTGGTAGCATCGCTCGATCCTACGGTAGAACAGCTTGCGGATATTAAAACTGCTGTGTCGGAGGCGGTAACCAATGCAATAGTTCACGCATACCCGGACAGGCTTGGAGACATAACATTACGCATAGCTGTATATGGTAGTGAACGTCTTACTATTACTATAGCCGATAAGGGTGTTGGTATTGAGGATATTAATAAGGCACGCGAGCCGCTTTTCACTACGGGAGGCGATGAACGAGCAGGGCTTGGGTTTGCCGTAATGGAGAGCTTTATGGATAAAGTAACGGTTTACAGTAAACTAAATAAGGGGACAAGAGTGACACTGACTAAATACATAAATAATTAGGAGGTAAATATATGCCTGTCACTCTTGGACCGCGCAGCGAATTTATCGAAAAAAATTTAGGACTCGTACACTCTTGTGCCACTCGCTTTAGAGGAAGAGGTATTGAATATGATGATTTGTTTTCAGCAGGCTGTATGGGAATTGTAAAAGCATACGATGGATTTGATGAGGGCAGAGGATTATGCTTTTCCACTTATGCTGTACCTGTGATATTGGGAGAGATAAAAAAGCTTTTTCGAGATGGCGGTACTGTTAAGGTAAGTAGGTCGATTAAGGAGCTGGGATTAAAGGTAACTTATTTACGCGAGAAATATCTTAAAATGAATGGGACGGAGCCGACAATATCTTATATCGCAGATAAGCTATCTGTTTCATTGGAACAAGTAGCTGATGCTATCAGTGCATCAATGCCTGCGCTATCGCTTACACCTGTATCAGATGAAGATGGAAACAGAGAGTTTGATATCCCACAAGAAAGCTGCGAAGAAACATTGGCAGACCTAATTAGTTTGCGAACGGTTTTGTCTGCACTTGCACCAAAAGACAGGCAGCTTATATATCTGCGCTTCTTTAATAATAAAACACAGAGCGAAACTGCACGTATATTAGGTACAACTCAAGTGCAAATATCACGCAAAGAGCGCAAGCTTCTGGATAAGCTGAGACATTCTTTAGCAGAGTAATCCAATAAATAACGAACCTACAGCTTTTTGTATTTTAAATTACAAAAAACTACAAAAAGTTTTAAAAAAGTGTTGACTTGGTATTCCTACTGTGGTATTATAACTAAGCCGCACAAGACGGCGACGCTGAACAACTCGCACGAGAACAAATTCCTGAAAATTAAATTAAAAAAAGACTTGACAAACGAGCCTTGAGTATGGTAAAATAATCAGGCACCTCAAGTGAGGCAAGCAGCACAGGACCTTGAAAATTAAACAATATAGAAGAAGCTTAAACGGACCCTTAAGAAGTGAGAGGCACACTTTAAAAAAGTCTCAAAGAAGTAATGACAGGACGCAAGCGATTGCGTTTTGAGCGTTAAGATTTAAATTCAGTTATTAAACTGGTTTATATACCATTTAATAAAGAGTTTGATCCTGGCTCA
>JAVWEG010000005.1:0-52046 GCA_036641735.1 Oscillospiraceae bacterium | reverse complement strand
TAGTATTTGCATAATTGCGATAAAATATCAGAACATATATAAAATATATAGATTTTAATTATTAAAATGAACAGGGGGCTTCGTATGAAGACCGTACAGGATATGTGGTATCGGCTGATTAGCACAATAACTGCGCCATCAATAGCTGATATTGTAGATATTTTAATAGTGGCTTTTTTAATATATGAGTGCATAGCACTTGTAAGACAAACTCACGCAGCGCAGCTGGCGAAGGGTATTATAATTTTACTTGCATCGTTTTTTGCGGCAGATATTTTTGAGCTGCATACGCTTAAATTCTTTTTGCAAGGGGTAATGCAAGTAGGCTTTTTGGCACTTGTAATAGTGTTTCAGCCCGAGCTGCGCAGAGCGCTTGAGCAAATGGGCAGAGCGAATATTTTTGCAGTAAAGCTGTTTCGCTCTAGTACAGATGACGACGATATGAGAGTAAAATGGCTAAATACCGTTGTAGCTGTTTGCGATGCAGTAGAGCGTATGGCGGAAAGCCGTACAGGCGCATTGATAGTATTTGAACGAAAGAGCAATTTATCCGAAATCATCAAAACAGGTACTAAATTGCACGCAGATGTAAACCCTGAGCTGCTTGGTACAATATTTTACGAAGGTACGCCGTTACACGATGGCGCTACTATTATACGTGATGCACAGGTAGAAGCAGGAGGCTGCTTTTTACCGCTGTCAAATAACCTTGAAATAAGCAAGGATATGGGTACTCGCCACCGTGCGGCGCTGGGAATGAGTGAAAATTCCGATGCTGTAATAGTGGTGGTAAGTGAGGAAACAGGTATAATTTCGCTTGCGAAAAACGGGGTGCTTATCCGCAGATTGGATAGGCAAAATTTGTTTAATCTTCTTGAGGGCGACATAGTGCCGCCATTGCCTGAAGAAGAAAAAAAGAAACCCCTGTTTCGGAGGAAAAAAGATGCAAAATAATAAAAAAGATAAAACATTATTTCAAAACAAACGGTTTAATATTGTGCTGTCGCTTGTGTTGGCAGTGGCAACCTGGGTAGCAGTAGCGTTATATATAGATCCTGAAAAAACTAAAACAATTGACAAAGTACCTGTGGATTTTTCGTACAATTCACCATCTTATACAGGGCAAAACTTAGATATTATCGCAAAGCCGAATATGTATGTTAATATCACTGTAGAGGGCGACGGATATGTTGTGGATTCTTTGCACGCAGAAGATTTTACTGTGTATCCATCATATACTCAAGTAAAGGGTGCAGGTAAATATGAGCTGATGCTCAATTCTAAAACAATGGGTTCTCAAGCGTTTAAGGTGATGGCTATTTCACCGGAATTTGTAGAAGTGCAATTTGATAAAGTAGTGAGCAAAAAATTTCCGGTAACAGTATTGGCTACAGGTATAGAGACGGAGATAGGATATTTTATGGATCAGCCGCTCGCTGCACCTGCAGAGGTAACGCTCACAGGCCCTGAAGCACAGATGGCAAATGTATCTAAGGTAGTGGCAAATGTTATGCTTGTGGAAAAGCGCAAGGACTCGGTAATTACAAATGCGCCTTTGGAAATACAGGATAAAGACGGTAATGTTATTACAGGCAGCAATATTACAATGGATGCAGAGCAAATAGAGGCGCGTATACCTATTTTAGAAGAACGTGAAATTCCTATTAAAATAGGATTTGTAGGCGCGCCGACAGGCTTTGATACTTCATCACTGAAAATGGAATTATCAACTGATGTAATACGTGTAGCAGGGCAAACAAAGCTATGGGATACATTTAAAGAGCTTGATGCAGGATATGTAGACCTTACAAAATTTGAAATTGACGGTGAATATACATTCCCCATTACACTGCCCGACGGATTTATCAATATGGATAAGCTGCTAAGTGTTACGGCTACATTTGATACACAAGGGCTTGTTACTAAGCCGATAACGGTTACAGATATCAGAGTGAGCGGAGCTACTCCGATAGGATTAACTCTAAAAGTACCTAATAATGCCAAAATAAAAAACGTGGTATTGGTAGGCCCTAAAGATGAGATAGATGAAATTACTCCGCAAAGTGTAGTGGCACAGATGAATGCTCAAGATGTTTCGCTTAGCAATGCAAAGCAAAATGTGCCTGTGCAGATACTCATACCGTCATCTTCTAAAATATTTGCAATAGGCAGTTATACTGTTTTATGCGATACAACGGTGAATTAATGTTATTAGTAAATGAAATACGTTTATCTTTAGATAAAACCGATGCGGATGCACAAAAAATAGCACTTGCAAGGCTTCGAGTGCAGCCAAATGATATAGAAAATATTGGCATTGCCAAAATATCGGTAGATGCTCGTCATTGTACACCAAAGCTTGTATACAATGTAGCTGTTGAGCTAAAGGATGCGGGTGCGGAGCCTGGCTATGCCGGCTTGGCACCCGGCACCTATTTAAAGACAGATACACAGCTCATACTGCCAAATAAAGACAATAAAGGCGCAAGGCCGATTGTGTGCGGATTTGGGCCGTCGGGTATTTTTGCGGCGCTTGTGCTGGCAAGACAGGGGTTTATGCCAATAGTGCTTGAGCGAGGCGACAAGATAGATGATAGAGTAAATGCTGTAAATAAATTTTGGAATACAGGCATTTTAAATGCAAACAGTAATATCCAATACGGTGAGGGCGGTGCAGGCACGTTTTCTGACGGCAAGCTCACCACACGTATAAGCGATACGATGTGCGGATATGTTACGCGTACATTTTTGCGATACGGAGCGCCTGCGGAAATAGCTTATATGCAAAAGCCTCATATTGGCACAGATAAGCTGCGCAGTATAATTAAAGGTATTCGCAATGAGATAATATCACTTGGCGGCGAGGTGAGGTTTAATACTCAGCTCATAGATATAGCTTTGAAAAACGGCAAAATCAATGCAGTAATCACAAATAACGGTGAGATTGAATGTGAAAAGCTGATATTGGCTACAGGACATTCTGCGCGAGATACTGTGGCAATGCTTAAAACAAAAGGGACTGTGCTTAGAGTAAAGCCGTTTTCGGTGGGATTTAGAGTAGAGCATTTACAAGCAAATATCGATAAAGCGCTTTATCACGAAGCGGCAGGGCATCGGAGCCTTCCAAAGGGAGAATATCAATTATCTCATAAAGTAAACGGACGGTGTGTGTACAGCTTTTGTATGTGTCCGGGAGGCAGCGTGGTAGCTGCTGCAAGCGAAGGCGGAGCAGTAGTGACAAATGGGATGAGCGAATATGCGCGAGATGGATTAAATGCAAACTGCGCTATAGCGGTATCTTTAAGCGAAGCTGATTTTGGTAATGATGCAGATAAAGCTATTGAATATCAGAGCAAAATGGAAAAAGCAGCTTTTAATATCGGCGGCGGCAGCTTTATTGCGCCTGCTTCCGATATGGCAAGCTTTATGCAAGGACGAAAAGGGCTTGTTTTGGGAGAAGTAAAGCCTACTTATCAAAGAGGTGTTGTACAAGCGGATCTCGGCGCATTGCTTGGCAAGGAGCTGTCTGATGATATGCGAATAGCTTTGCGTGCATTTGACAGGCGCATAAGCGGATTTACGGCTGATGATGCTATACTTACAGGGATAGAAACGCGCACATCAAGCCCTATTAGATTAGAGCGCAAAGAAAACGGTGAGAGCGTGGATATAGGCGGAATATATCCTTGCGGTGAGGGTGCAGGATATGCAGGCGGTATTATGTCTGCGGCTGTGGACGGCATTAAAACGGCATTAAAATTGTATTAAACGGTAAAAAAGGGGAAATAAATATGGTGTATCGCGAATGGAAGGTAGGTAAGCAAGACAAGAAAAAAAGCGACAGCTTATGCTTATCGCTTGGCTTGCCGCGCCTTGTGTGCGATGTGCTTGTAAAAAGAGGTATGGACGAGGACGCTGCGGCAAGAGAATTTTTATGCCCAAGTGAAGCATTGGCTTCGCCATTTACTCTTAAAAATATGTCAATTGCGTGTAAGCGTATATTAGATGCAGTGGATAAAATGGAGCGTATAGCGGTATTTGGAGATTATGATGTAGACGGGGTATCCGCTACCGCATTATTATACACATATCTTGATGGGCTTGGTGCAGACGTAATATATAAGCTGCCAAACAGAGAGGACGACGGATATGGACTGTCTTGCACTGCAATAGATGAGCTTGCCCGAAAAGGTGTGGGGCTGATAGTTACTGTGGATAATGGTGTGTCGGCAGGGGAGGCAATAGATTATGCAGGAACCAAAGGAATAGACGTGGTAGTGACAGACCATCATTTGCCACCGCAAAACTTACCGAATGCAGTTGCGATTGTAGATCCTTATCTAAATGGAGATATGAGCGAGTTTAAGCCACTGGCAGGGGTGGGAGTAGCGTTTAAACTAGCTTGCGCATTAGAGGGGTGCGAGGCAGATGAATTAATGCCGTTTTACGCAGACCTTGTAGCTATAGGTACAGTGGGTGATATTATGCCGCTCACAGGTGAAAATCGCATATTGGTGCGAGCAGGTGTAGAGCTGATGCAAAGTTCCGACCGCCCCGGATTAGCAGCACTTATAGAGGCAGCAGGGCTTGGAGGTAAGGAGCTGACGGCGGAAAATATATCATTTGGTATAGCACCGCGCCTAAATGCAGCAGGCAGAATGGATAGCGCAAACACAGCTATAGAATTGCTTTTGTGTGACGATATTGACAATGCTGCCACTATAGTGGCAAAGATTTTATCAAACAATGCCAGCAGACAAGAAACAGAGCAAAGCATATCAGATGAAATTATAAATAAAATATCAAACGATGAAAGCTACAATAAAGACAGAATACTTGTGGTGAGCGGTAAAAGCTATCATCAAGGAGTAATAGGAATAGTAGCATCTCGTATTGTGGAACGCTTTGGCAAGCCCACTATAGTAATATCCATAGATGAGGACGGTGTGGGAAAAGGCTCGGGGCGCAGCGTGGAGAATATGTCTTTGTACGATGCAATAGCATCGTGCGGCGAGCTTTTGATACGTTACGGAGGACACGCTATGGCGGCAGGATTGTCTGTAGATGAGGACAAAATACCTGCGCTGCGCATAGCTATTAATAAATATGCGAGCGAGCATTATGCAAAACAACGTGCGAGAATACTTGATATAGATGCAAGACTGAATATTAAAGGCTTGACGGCAGATGATGTATTGCAGCTTGGGCTTTTGGCGCCGTTTGGCGCAGCTAATCCGTCACCTGTGTTTTTACTGGAGGATATGCTTTTGGAGGGCGCGTATGCTGTAAGCGAGGGTAAACATACGCGTGTGCGCTTAGTAAAAGGACAAGACAGTATTTATTCAATGATGTTTAATGTAGAGCCTGAAGCACTCGGAATAGATATTGGGGCGCACGTAGATGCGGCAGTGAGCTTGTCGGTTTTTAACGGTAAATCGGGGCCTATGATATCAAGCCGTGTTGTGGAGCTGCGCCCGAGTGGAATGACAGAATTGCATACACAATTCCAAGAGCTGTATTATGCTCTGATGTGCAACAATGCGCTTAGTAAGGAACAGCGGGTTTCGCTATTGCCAAGCCGTGAGTTTATAGCTATAGTTTATAGGCAGATATGCGCAAAAGCTTTGTCTGCGCGCGATTTACGTCCTGTGTTCGCAAAGCTTGGAGAAGAAAATACAGGCAGAGTGCTTGTGGCATTGCAAGCGCTTACACAGCTTGGGCTTATAAATAAATTGCGACGAGGTAAAGCAGAGTATTACGAAAAAGCAGAAGTAAAAGAAAAGAAAAATCTGGCAGACGCTTTAGTGCTGCGCTCTTTGGAGGATTGACGGTGGCAATAGATACCTATGAGCAACTTGTAAAAATTATCGAAACTTCGGGCAGAAGCTACGATTTGGAAAAAATAGATAAAGCATATCGCTTGGCAAGCGGTGCGCACGACGGACAGCGTCGCTTATCGGGCGAAAGCTATATTAGTCATCCAATAAATGTAGCTAGTTTATTAATAGACCTCGGGCTTGATACAGACTCTGTTTGCGCTGCTCTTTTACACGACGTGGTGGAGGATACCAACGTAACAATAGAAGAAGTGCGGGCAGGGTTTGGCGCAGATGTTGCATTATTAGTAGATGGTGTTACTAAGCTTGGACGTATAAAATTTTCGTCTGTGGAGGAGCAGCAAGCTGAAAACTTGCGCAAAATGCTGCTTGCGATGAGCCAAGATATCCGTGTAATGCTGATTAAGCTTTGCGACCGTTTGCATAATATGCGTACGTCAGATGCTTGGCCTGAACAAAAAAGGCGCGATAAGGCGCTTGAAACTATGGAAGTGTATGCACCTATAGCGCATAGGCTTGGTATGAGCAATGTAAAAGAAGAGCTTGAGGACAGAAGCTTACGGCATCTTGATCCTGTTGGGTATACACAGGTGCGTAAGCATTTAGACGAAGCCGGCAATGCAGAGGATTTTATGGAGAGCCTGTCGCTGCGCATAGGCGAGCGCCTTCGTGAAAACGGCATAGCTGATTTTACTATCAAAAAACGTATAAAATCGGTTTACGGTGTATATCGTAAGCTCTATGTACAAAACAGAGATTTTGAAGAAATATACGATATTTATGCTGTAAGGATAATACTTGCAAGCGTAGGCGAATGTTATAACGCGCTAGGGGTAATACACGATATGTATCACCCTATTCCGAGCCGCTTTAAAGACTATATATCCACACCAAAGCCTAATATGTATCAGTCTTTACACACCACCGTAATAGGACACGAGGGTATTCCGTTTGAGGTGCAGATACGTACCTACGAGATGGACCAAATGGCAGAATACGGTGTAGCTGCGCACTGGAAATACAAAGCAGGAATACAAAATAAAGATAATTTTGAAGAGCGTATAGCGTGGGTACGCCAATTACTGGAAAGCCAAAGAGATTCCGAGGATGCAAGTGATTTATTGCGCGATATTAAAAGTGAGCTTTTGCCCGAGGAGGTATTTGTATTTACCCCTAAGGGCGATGTAATAAATTTGCCTGCAGGCGCTACAGTGATAGATTTTGGATATGCTATTCATTCGGCGGTGGGCAACCGTATGGTGGGCGCAAAGGTAAACGGACGTATAGTGCCTATAGACCATAAGGTGCAAACAGGCGAGATAATAGAGGTAATTACAGGAGCTAAAGACAAAGGGCCAAGCCGCGATTGGCTTAATATTGTAACTACAAGCGAAGCTAAAAACAAGATACGCACTTGGTTTAAAAAAGAGCGCAAGGAAGAAAATATCATAGAGGGCAAAGCGGCACTGGATAAAGAGCTGCGCCGTAATCTTATCAATTTATCAGATGATAAATATGATGAGTTTATGCAGGATATGGCGCGCAGACAGCGCTTAAACAGTGCAGATGAGCTGTTTGCATCTATAGGCTACGGCGGTATGCAGCTATCGCGCTTAATGATAAAAATAAAAGAGGAATACACACGTATAGAGCGTGAGCGTGATCCGAAAGATATATTTGATATTCCTATCAAAAAGCATAAATCATCAGAGGGTGTAATAGTAGAGGGCTTAGATAATTGCCTTGTGAAATTTGCTAAATGCTGTAATCCACTGCCCGGGGATAATATAGTGGGGTTTGTTACACGCGGATTTGGTGTATCTATACACAAAAGAGAATGTGAAAATGTAAATTTAGGGCTTGCATCAGACGATGCACCGCGCTGGGTACGTGCGCGCTGGGCAGAATCGGTGAAAGAAAGCTTTAAATCTACATTAGAGATATCTGCGATGGATAGAGACGGGCTTTTTGCGGAAATTTCAGCACTTATTTCGGAAATGCGTCTGCCGTGCTATGCCATAAATGCGCGTCAGGTATCAGATGGCAGAGCGGTGATGTCTATTACAATAGGAATAACCAATATTGAGCATTTAAACACAGTAATGTCACGTCTTAGAAAGATTAAAAATATAGTGTCCGTAACGAGAATTTAGGGGGAAAATATGAAGCTGATACACATTAACGGTCCATATCCGTATCAAACAAATACATTTGTAATTATAGGTAGCGAAGCGAATGCTGTAATAATAGATCCGGCCGCAAGAGTACAGCAATATTTAGATGTATTATCCGAAAACGGTGCAAAGCTAAATGCGATAATGCTAACCCACGGACATCACGACCATATTGCGGCTGTAAATGAGCTAATGGCAATTACAGGTGCAAAGCTGTATATGAACAAAAGAGACAGAGGTATTTCAAAGCTTACTGAAACAGATGAATATATCGATAATGAGCAGATAAAAATAGATGATATCAATATAACACCTGTTTTTACGCCTGGACATACAGGCGGCAGTGTGTGCTTATTGTGTGAGGATATGCTGTTTGCAGGAGATACAATTTTTGCAGGAGATGTAGGGCGTACAGACCTTGAGGGAGGCAGCTCCGACGAGCAAAAGCTTAGCCTTGCAATACTTGCAAAGCGGATACCTACAGATACACGTATATTCCCCGGACACGGAGATTTTACCGATATGGCAAGTGAGCTTAAACACAATATGTATCTTAAAAGCGTATTATGAGAATAATAGTAAAAGGGCTTAAATCATCGTACGAGCCTGAACATTTGGCGCGTGTATTTTATCCGTCGGCGCGTATTAGCACAGAAAAGCTGTGTAAGGACGATATAATATTTGTACGTCTTGGCACAATATCCACACTTGCGGCTGTGAGAATTGGCGGAGTACTGCATTATACGCGTACTTGCATTAAAGATGCACAGGATAAGCAATTTGCGCTCGCACAGCAATTGTACAGATTACTTAGCAGCGTAACAGGGATTGTGCCAAAATGGGGATTGCTTACGGGTGTACGTCCTGTGCGCCTTGTACACGATTTACACGCATCGGGCTTATCGAGCGATGAAATAATCGCGCGGCTTCATAATGAGTGCTTTGTAAATAAAGATAAAATTGATTTAAGCCTTGATATAGCGCAAAGGCAAATACCGATAATAGCGCAAAGCGCCGACAATTCGTATTCGCTATATATATCTATACCGTTTTGTCCGTCACGATGCAGCTATTGCAGCTTTGTATCCACAAGTATAAGCGGCGCTGCAAAGCTAATAGAGCCATATGTAGATAAGCTGTGCCTTGAAATAAAGGATACGGCGGATATGGCAAAACAAAACAAACTGAAACTAGAAACAATTTACATTGGCGGAGGCACGCCGACAGCCGTATCGGCACAGCAGCTTCGCCGCATTTTAGCAGCGGTAAAAGCGAGCTTTGACATTGCAAACGTATGCGAATACACCGTAGAAGCAGGCAGACCTGATTGTACCACGCGCGAAAAGCTTGATATCATCAAAGAGTATGGCGCTACGCGTATTTCTATAAATCCGCAGACAATGTGTGATAGCGTGCTTGCGGCTATTGGGCGCAAGCACACAGCCGAGGATATAATAAGATGCTATGATGATGCACGCAAGGCAGGACACGATAATATAAATATGGATATCATTGCAGGACTACCTACTGATACGGTAAACGGATTTGGCTATAGCTTAGATAAGGTGATATCACTTGCGCCTGAAAACATTACGGTACATACACTTACACTAAAGCGAGCCAGTAATATTGTGATAAAACATACAGATACACAGTACGCAGATGTAGAACAGATGTTAAATTATACAAAAAAGCTTGCAAATTATGATTATAAGCCATATTATATGTATAGACAGAAAAATACTTTGCAAAGTCTTGAGAATACAGGATTTAGCAAAGCAGGCTATGAGTGCTTGTATAATGTATATATTATGGAAGAAATACACAGTATACTTGCGGTAGGAGCAGGCGGCTCTACAAAATTGTGCGGACATAATGGCAGAATAGAGCGGATTTTTAATTATAAGTATCCCACAGAATATGTAAACCAATTTGATAAGCTTCTGGAGAAGAAAAAAGGAGTGAATGATTTTTATGCCGGCAATATGGATACCTAAGCGTTTAGTGGATATAGGATTAATAAACACTGCGGCAGAGGCTGCGGCAAGCTTTTCTTGCCATTGTGAAATAGAGTACGAGGCGAGAGTGCAGGCGGCAGCGAAGGAAATACTTTTTAGTAAGGCAAAAATAGTAATGCTGACAGGGCCGTCAGCTTCTGGCAAAACTACCACTGCACACAAAATTGCAGCGGCTTTATGTGCAATGGGGCATAAATCTGAGGTGATAAGCCTTGATAATTTCTTTAAAAATGTAGAGGATTATCCAAGACTTGCAAATGGCAAAAAAGATTATGAAAACGTAGAGGCGCTGGATATAAAAGAAGTAAACGAGTGCCTAAACGATATTATCAATAAAGATAGTGCCGATGTGCCTGAATTTGATTTTATTACAGAACACAGAAAAGATAAGAAAAACAAAGTTGAGATAAAAGGCGGAGTGGCAATAGTAGAGGGAATACACGCTTTAAATCCAAAGCTGATAGAGCTTGTACCTGATGATAAGGTGTATAAAATATACGCAGGCTTGCGCGAAGAATATGCCTATGAGGGCATACGCTTTTTACCTACAAGAGACATTCGCCTTGCGCGCAGAATGGTACGCGATTATAAGTTTCGCGGACATTCTCTTGAAAAAACGCTTAGTATGTGGACTAATGTATGTGACGGTGAGGACAGATATATTAAGGTGTTTAAGCCAAATGCCGATTTGCTGTTTGACACTAGCTTTTCATACGAAATTTGTTGCTTAGCACCGTTTGTAAAAACGTTTTCAAATGCACTTGATAAAGATAATTTGTATTTTCAAATGCTTACATCGCTTGTAAACAAATTTTCGTATTGCGACAATATACAAGAAGGCTATATACCGCAAAATTCGATGCTGCGTGAATTTATAGGCTGCTGAAACAATCAATTATAGGAGGCTTTTACAATGAACACAATAGATAGATTGGCGGATATCTGCGCCGCAGGTGCTGATAAATGCGTGCAGGCAACAGGTGAGCTTGTGGGCAAAGGCAAAAAGCGTATAGATATTATTGCCGCAGAAAATAAGCTTGCCAAAGCAGAGCGCCAGCTTGGAGCGCTAGTGTATTCGCTGCATAAAACAGGTGAAAAAAATTCTTTGCTTGTAAAAAGATATATTGACAGCATAGAAAAATTGGATAATGAGCTGTCGAGCCTTACAGGTGAAAGTGTACATTACACCGCAAAAACAATAAAATGCTGCCCGGCTTGCGGTGCGGAGGTGAGGGAGGATGCCCTCTTTTGTAATGGGTGTGGGGGCAAACTTTAGCCCTAATAAAGGTGTATGTATTGCAGTAGCGAAAAAACGATAATTCGATTGGACGATTAACTCTATTTTTTGTGATAAATTGCGTATATTTATGTTAAGTTCACTAAAATGCGTTAAAACTATTGCAAACTACGGTATAATGCGGTAAAATCTATAAAGCGGCTTTTGCGGAGGGTGGTTATTTAAATGATAAGCTTTGATGCGAAAGACAATTATAATATTGAAGATTTATTGCATATTGTGGAGCTGTTGCGCAATCCTGACGGAGGGTGTCCGTGGGATAAAGAGCAAACGCACAAAAGCATTAAAATGAATTTTATTGAAGAAACATATGAAGTGGCTGATGCAATAGAGCTTGAGGACAAGCATCTGTTGTGTGAAGAGCTGGGAGATATATTGTTGCAAGTAGCGTTACATACCGAGATGGAACGCGAGGTTGGCGGATTTACTTTTGATGAAGTATGTGACGGAATATGCAAAAAGCTTATTTATAGGCATCCGCACGTATTTGGGGATACAGTAGCTGCTAATAGCAAAGAGGTGCTTGCTACGTGGGAAAAGCTAAAGCAATCAGAAAAAGGCAGAGATACAGCACAAAATAATCTTGAAAGCGTACCAAAGCATTTTCCGGCATTAATGCGAGCAGAAAAGCTGGGCAAGCGTGCAGGCACGTATGGATATGACTTTCAAGATGTAAATTTTGCTTTAGATGCGCTTGACGGTGAAATAGCGGAGCTGCGCTGTGCGATACAAGCAAACGATGCAAACAATATTGCATCTGAGCTTGGAGATGTGCTATTTAGCGCAGTGAATGTAGGGCGCAAGCTAAAAGTAAATTCAGAACAGGCGCTTACACTTGCAAATGATAAATTTGTATCAAGAGTGACAAAGGCAGAGCAAATTGCGGCGGCTAAAGGCGAAAAGCTTAAAGAGCTTGATGCGGCGCAATTAGATGAGCTGTGGAACAAAGCGAAAGC
This sequence comes from Oscillospiraceae bacterium, assembly GCA_036641735.1. Classification (GTDB taxonomy): domain Bacteria; phylum Bacillota; class Clostridia; order Oscillospirales; family Ruminococcaceae; genus JAGPHI01. Next base: position 39,764 of record JAVWEG010000005.1, on the reverse strand, counting down.
AGAGACAAATTGCATCGGTGATGCTTTAAATTAATCGTTTTACAAACAATGGACATTTTGTCGATTTTTGTGAACATAAATATTTTGGAGGTTATTAATATGACAAAGGTAGAACTAATCGCAAAGGTAGCAGCAGATGCTGACCTTACTAAGAAGGACGCAGAGAAGGCAGTAGCCGCAGTACTTGAGGGAATTACAAGTGCTTTAGTAAACGGCGACAAGGTTGCTCTAGTGGGCTTTGGCACATTCGAGACACGTAACCGCCCTGCACGTAAGGGCCGTAACCCACGCACTAAAGAAGAAATTACTATCCCGGCGACAACAGCTCCTGCATTTAAAGCAGGCAAAGTGCTTAAAGAAGCAGTTAACAAGTAAGCTTCTCGCTAGATAGACGGAGTCATATTACTTATTATAGGGAACGCTTTGGCGTTCCCTATATTGCTATTTATATAAATATGGGATGGTAAAGTATGAATTTGCGACTAAAACGAATAAAAGAGCTGCTCAAATATTTAATGGATGCTATAAAGCAAGACGGCTTAAAAGCTACCTTTAAACGAGGAGTTAATTTTATAAAAAGGCGCACGCAGCATAAAAAGGGGCGCTTTTTACCTGCTGCAAGTGCGCTTGAAAGGCAGAAAAAAACGGATTTCACTCTGCTTCCTACAATTTCAGTTTGTGTGCCTTTATTTAATACATCACAAGAGTATTTGCAGGAAATGGTATCTGCTTTATTAGGGCAAAGCTGCAATAAATGGGAGCTTTGCTGTGCAGATGCTTCGAGCGATGATCAAAGGCGCTTATTTTTAGAAGCCTTACACGATAGCCGCATAAAATATATCAAAGTGGAAAATAAAGGTATAGGCGCAAACACAAACGCCGCAGCAAAGCTTGCAAGCGGTGAGTATTTGGCTTTGCTTGACCACGATGATGTACTGTCGCCAAATGCCATATATGAAATGTCGAAAACAGCGTACGATACAAAAGCAAAATTTATTTATAGCGACGAAGCTCTTTTCACTACAGATATTAAAAAACCTATTGTCGGGCATTTTAAGCCTTGCTTTGCGCCTGATTATCTTAATTGCTGTAATTATATTTGCCATTTTTCGGCATTTACAAAAGAATTATTTTGGAGTGTAGGAGGATTTGACAGCGCTTGCGACGGCAGCGGAGACCACGATTTGTTTTTGAAATTGTCCGAGCAAGCACAGCCTGTGCATATCCCAAAAGTGCTTTATTATTGGCGCGTACACGAAGGCTCTACGTCCGGTGGTACATCGGCAAAGCCGTATGTTACCACTGCTGCTATCCGTGCTATTTCTAATCATTTAGAGAGAATAGACGTAGATGGTGTGGTGACGGAGGGCTTGTCGCAAAGCACATATAAAGTGGAATACGTGATAAAGGGTACGCCGCTTGTCAGCATTATTATCCCGAATAAAGACCATATAGACGACCTTGATAAGGCGATAAAATCCATTCTTGAAAAAACCGATTATAAAAATTATGAGATTATTATAATAGAGAATAATAGTGAAAATGATGAGACATTTGCCTATTATGCTAATTTACCGCAAAAGTGCAAGGTGGAATATTATAATGGCTCGTTTAATTTTAGTGCCATTAATAATTTTGGCCGTAAATACGCAAATGGCGATTATCTATTACTGCTTAATAATGATGTGGAAATAATAAATGATGCTTGGCTTAGAGAAATGCTATCGCTTTGCGTACAAAAAAACGTGGGTATTGTGGGAGCAAAGCTTTATTATGCCGATGATACAGTGCAGCACGCAGGTGTAATTACAGGGCTTGGCGGATATGCAGGGCATAGCCATAAATATGCGGTACGTTCCTCGGGCGGATATATGTTTCGCTTAAATACAGTACAGGATTTTTCTTGCGTTACGGCTGCTTGCCTTATGGTAAAGGCAAATGTTTATGATGAAGTGGGCGGTATGGACGAAAAATTTACAGTGGCATTTAACGATGTGGATTTTTGCTTGCGCGTGCGTGATAAGGGCTACAGAGTATTATATACACCATATGCACAGTTATATCATTACGAATCTAAAAGCCGCGGAGCAGACACAAAAGGTGCTGCAAAGCAGCGCTTCGACGGTGAACAGAGGCTATTAAAAGAACGCTACGGGAAACGTCTTATTAACGATCCGTATTATAGCCCTAATCTTACGCTGGACAGAGAGGACTTTAGCGAAAATGATGTGTTCCCAAGAGATATTTAGCAGTAAAGACGAAGCTAGAAAATACGCTAAAGCGGTGGCGAAAACCTTGCAGGAGGACGATGGCAAGGCGGCGATGTCTATACGCTCACTGGAACAATATAAAAATGCCAAAGTGATATTTACTTATGTAAATATAGGCGCAGAATGTGCAACGATGCCGTTTATTAACGCTGCGCTTGCAGATGGCAAGGCTATATGCGTGCCATTGTGCCAAGATGACGGTATAATGACGGCACGATATATTACAAGCATAAATGAGCTGCATAGAGCATATATGGGAATATTAGAGCCAAATTTAAGCGCTTGTAAGGCAAGCCCCGAGGATATAGATATATGCGTGATGCCTTGCCTTGCGGCGGATAAAAAAGGCAATAGGCTGGGACACGGGCTTGGATATTATGATAAATATTTAGCGCATTGCAATGCGTATAAGATTTTATTATGCCGTAATGAGCTGATACTAAATAATGTGCCAACGGATATGCACGATATAAAATACGATATATTGATTGTTTCATAAAACACAAAGAAAGAGCCGCCACGTTTCAAGTGACAGCTCTTTTGTTTAAATGTATTAATTAATTCGTCGTAATGCCGGTTATATAAAATTGAACAAATAAAACTAATTGTATATCTATATAAATGCAAAACTTAACGCGAAAAAATTTCGAGTGGATATTCGGACTTTTACATTCTTCGTATACACAAGGCACACCACTACGAATTGTCCTTACTCCTTTAAAAATTCATTCTCATCTCCTGCAAGCTGACACACCTGCAACACCGGAACGAAATAAACCTAATTGGCTAAGAATAGAGCGGACATTGCGTTAGCGTGTTACCTTGTACCCGATAAATGGATCTTCATCTTGGTACATTGGTTTCACCCCTTTCCTTATGTCTATATTATAGCTTGCACGATACTGTAATGCAATAGACAAAATAAACGAGCTTTTTAAATATTTTTGTACATATTATACAGTAAATATAAACGGTAAGATAAAATACTATGCAATTGCTATGCAAAATTAAACTATTTGACATTTGCAAGCGTTGGGCGGATAATATATAATTAAGACTTATAAAAGGAGCATTTAATGACGATATTAATAGACGCAGACGCGTGTCCCGTAAAAGAGCTTGCTGTGCGCGAAGCTAAAATGCGCGATGTTCCTGTAGTGATGCTATGCGATACAAGCCACGAGCTACACAGCGATTATGCACAGATAATAGTAGTGGATAAAGGGAGAGATTCTGCCGATATTCGTCTTGCCAATATGGTGAAAAAAGGCGATATAGTAATTACACAAGATTACGGTGTGGCGGCACTTGTGCTGGGTAAGGGCGGATACGCGCTTGGTAACAGCGGCACGGAATATACAAACGATAATATCGAAGCTATGCTTTACACGCGTTATAATGCGCAAAAAGAACGCAAGCAAGGCAGATATACACATAATTTAAAACGGCAAAAAACAGATGATGAAGCATTTTTAAAAGCATATTTATCTATATTTAAGAGGTGCGAAATATAATGTTTAATAAAATACTGGACGAGATTAAGGCGGAGAAATTAGCCGCAATAAGATTTCAAAAAACAGGGCATAATAAATACAGGGATAGAATTACCGTGTATATGGACGGCAAAATATTGTTTGAGCGCTTTTGCTATGGCGAGGCGGCAGGCTTAGTGCTAAGTATGTGGGGCAATGCAGCGCAGCCCATAGCGTGGCAATATGATAAATGCAGCCATTCGCAAAAAAACGAAGCACCGAAAGCCTTAGATGACTGTGAGCAGCTATCGCTTATGTTTGATGGCAAAAATGATAAATGGGAATGTACAGAAAAGCTGAAAAGCGATAGTAAAAACGGATATTCACGTGTGCGCGTGCTGCTTTGGAAATAGACGGATTATGAGAGATTTATTAAGCCAATACGCAGAGGATAATCGTTTTGCGTACAATAGCGATGCCAATATTGCATATGGATTTAGCAATGGGTTTGCACTAAAAGCAGAAAACAATAACGGCAATTACTTGTTTACACTGTTTTTTAAAGAGCCTGCGGACAAAACCTTGCTGCAACAGCTTGTGCAGGCATCTACATCGCTTAAAATTATAATTGATTATGGACAATTGACGGCAAGCGCCGATAAAACGTCGATAAATAGCGCACTTATGCTGTCGGCAATAGCAGAGCGCTTATATATGCTTGCGCATAATGCAGGGCTTGAAAGTGCATGTGCGCAGTGCAATGATAAAACAAATCTTGATATGAGATTTGTTGACGGTAAGCCGATATTATTGTGCGAGGAATGTAGAGCAAAGGCGAGAGAAAACGATAAAAAGATAGAGCTTGTACAGAAAAAATTAATACATAAAAAAGATTTTTTGGGCGCGATTATCGGCGCAATACTTGGTGTTATAATTTATGTTTTTGTATATCAGCTTGGCGCTACGTCTGTAATTCTCGGCGCTGTAATGGGGTTTGTTGTATCACTCGGATTTCAAAAGGCAGGCGGAATTTATACTGCAAAGGGAGCGCGGCTTTGCAGTGCTATATGCTTTGTGTCACTTGCGGCGGCAGAGATATTGGCAATTGGGCTTACGCTGTTTTTATCGTATTTTTGGCAGGGTGTAACATTGTGGCAGGCTATTGGTTTGATACCGAAATTTATCGTGCAGCCGGGTGTTATGCGTGCAGCTATCAAGGATTTGGCAGGCGCATATATTTTAATGCTGTTAGTGCAATTATGGAGCTATCTTAAAGCAAAAAAGAAATTTAAAAAATATCAATGCAACAAGAACGGAGTGCAGTAATGAAAAATGAGAGAACATCAAAAAAACCCGTAATTTATTATGTAATATTAGCACTTTCTATTTTGCTTTTGCTTAATGTATTTGTGTTTCCGTGGATAATGCGCGTCCGTATTACCCAAGTGGATTACGGTGCGTTTTTACAGATGCTCGACAGCAATAAAATAGTTTCGGTGGAAATGAATAAGGAAGAAACTCAGATAAACTTTGTGACAAATGAGGACGGCAAGAATAAGCGTTATTCCACAGGTGCTTTTCCCGATTTAAAGCTTGTGGAACGCTTGTCGGCGCACCCTGAAATAAAATACGATAAGCTTGTACCTATACAAAACAGCTTGCTATTGTCGTTTTTGCTTACTTGGCTATTGCCAACGGTAATTTTGTTTGCAGGCGGAGTGCTTATGGTGCGACTGTTAAATAAGCGAACGGGCGGAAACAATGCTATGACATTTGGAAAATCTAATGCCAAAATGTATGTAGCGGCGCAAACAGGCAAAACCTTTGCCGATGTGGCAGGGCAAGAAGAAGCCAAAGAAGCGTTGGAAGAAATAGTAGATTTTTTGCATAATCCCGATAAATATCGCTCTGTGGGTGCAGTGATGCCTAAGGGCGTTTTATTGGTAGGCCCTCCGGGAACAGGCAAAACCTTGCTTGCACAGGCAGTGGCAGGCGAAGCAGAGGTGCCGTTTTTTTCTATAGCAGGCAGTGAATTTGTAGAAATGTTTGTGGGACAGGGCGCGGCGCGCGTGCGAGATTTGTTTCGTCAGGCAAAAGAAAAATCTCCGTGTATTGTGTTTATTGATGAGATAGATACTATAGGCAAAAAACGCGATGGTACAGGATTTGGCGGCAATGATGAAAGAGAGCAAACGCTAAATCAGCTATTGAGTGAAATGGATGGATTTGATGCTTCATCGGGTGTGGTACTGCTTGCCGCTACTAATCGCCCCGATAGCTTAGACAGAGCGCTATTGCGCCCCGGACGTTTTGACAGAAGAGTGCCTGTGGAATTGCCCGATTTAGCAGGGCGCGAAGCTATAATGCGCGTACACGCAAAACGCATTTCGCTGGATAAAAACATTGATTTTTTGATGTTGGCGCGTGCTACCTCGGGAGCATCAGGTGCGCAAATAGCTAATATTGTAAATGAAGCGGCACTCAGATGTGTAAAGTGCAATAGAACAAATGTAACACAAGCGGATTTAGAAGATGCAATAGATGTGGTAGTGGCAGGACATCAGCGCAAAAATGCGGTGCTTACGCAAAGCGAAAAATTGACAGTGGCATATCACGAAATAGGACACGCAATTGTGGCGGTAAAGCTGCCAAATTTAGCACCTGTAACAAAGATAACAATAGTGCCGCGCACATCGGGAGCGTTAGGATATACAATGCAAACTCCGGATACAGATGCAGTGCTTTTGTCTCGCGACGAGGCAATGGCTAGGCTTGCGGTGCTTACGGCAGGGCGCAGCGCCGAGGAGCTGATGCAAGGCAGTATATCAAGCGGAGCTGCCAATGATATAAAAGAAGCTACTTGTCTTGCACGCAATATGGTGATGAATCTTGGTATGAGCGAGCAATTTGATATGATGGCGCTCGAAACGCAAAGCAACCGTTATCTTGGCGCAGACAGAGAGCTTGCGTGCAGTGAAGCTACAGGTGCAAAAGTGGATGATGAAGTGCTTATGCTAATAAAAAAAGCGCATAATACAGCTAAAGAAATACTGACGGAAAATAAAGCTATGCTACAAAGGCTTGCGGATTATTTATTGGAAAAAGAGACGATAACAGGCGAAGAAATGCAGAGTATTATGAGCGGAGATATGTAAAATGCGCTATACTTACAAATGCGAAAACGGTGAATATGCGGCGCGGGAATTAACGCTTTTGGCAGATAATATTTATGGCGGCAAAGCGATAGCTCGCCTTGCCGCCTATGAGAATATTTATTGCGATATTACGGAGCAACAAGAAATTATATCACAAAAGCTTGCTGAATTGCGTACACAAAACAAAGAAAAATCCGTGCAATTTAAAGAGCTACTGATAAAAAAGCTGAACAATGCAAATATATTAAGCACATTTAAAGCATATGGCATAGAGTAAGCTTATTCTGTAGGCATAGCTTCTTCGGCGGCGGCTTCTACAGGGGCATCTTCAGCGGTGATATTTGCATCTGTGGGCGCTTGAGCAGCATCGCCAAAGCTTGCGTTAGCGGCTTTTTCACTGTTTGATAAAGGCGCAGGTGCTGTATTTGGCATTTTTATTGCCGATACTTCTCCCGATGGCTTTGCTATCAGATAAGCTCCGATTGCCTTGCCTTTATATACCAGTACTACACCTGACGTTTTTTCGGTATCGCTGCATAGCGTAGGTGCAAGCACTACCCATTTATCCACTTTTTTACCCTTGAATTTAGATAAATCAAGTCCGCTTTCGCGTATTACCTCATTAAATGCTCTAAAACTATCGTCCCATTTTCGTGGAATTTTCACACTGAGTACTTCGCTTGTGGCAGGATCGCATATTATATTATAATTTGCCAAAAATGCGGAAATGTCTTCAATTCCGGATACCTTTTTATCTGTAAACATATCAGTTGCCGCCTCCTTGCTTTTATCGCTGCTGAAAATTGCGGATATACCTATCGCGGAGCCGGTAAGTATGGCTACACACAAAGCTGCCACGGCAATTTTTTTTATCCCGTTTTTGTGTAAGGTGAAAAAGAACATATTATTCCCTCCTTGTATTTCTTGAACGTTTAACACTTTTAGCCTGTATAATTTAGTTTTAAATAAAATATTAATTAGCAAGCGAAAATGTTATAATGATAAAGAGTATGCAAGAGCAAACTTTTTTATGTAAATAATTGCAAAGGATGTTTTATATGATATTATGTATTGATATTGGAAACAGCAATATTGTTATGGGAGGATATAAAAATGACAAGCTGCGGTTTTCTACACGATTGTCTACTGACCGCAGCTTAGAGGCGGCACAATACGCATTGCAAATTAATGGAATACTAAGCTTATATCACGTAGGCAGTGAAGCGATAGAGGGCATAGCACTATCCAGTGTAGTGCCGGGGCTTACTACCGACATTATGGCGGCACTGAAAATTTTGTGTGATATTGAGCCAATGCTGCTTACTATCGACAATAGCAATATTGAAGTGTCTATAGATAATCCACGAGAACTCGGCAATGATATTCTGGCTACGGCTATAGCTGTAAAACACAGCTATGCGTTACCGTCTGTAATAATAGATATGGGTACAGCCACTACTATCACCGCTATGGACGCGCAAGGGGCGGTACAGGGCGTGTCGATATTGGCAGGACTATACATTGCGCTTGATGCGCTCACAGGCTCTACCAGCCAATTAAAGGGCATAGCTATAGAGCCGCCGCGCGCTGCAATAGGTAAAAATTCGGCTGAAAGTATGAAAAGCGGCGCGTTGTTTGGCAATGCGGCAATGCTTGACGGTATGCTTACAAGGTTTGATAAAGAGCTTGGAGGAGTGAAAAGCTATGTTGCCACAGGCGGTGCTTCACAGCTTGTGGTGCCTCATTGTGAGCATAATATTGAGTATGTGCCATCACTGCTGTTAGACGGACTTTACGAAGCATATAAATTAGCCTGTAAATAATAGCAATGTATAATTTCATTGCTTGACAAAGCATTTAGCAATAACATAAAATGTATTATCAGCCAAAAGGAGGCTTGCTATGACAACGGTATATATTTCCAATAACGGTCAGCTTGCACGCTTAGAGCAGCCTGTTGAGGGCGCGTGGATACATCTGTGCGCACCTAATGAAGCAGAGCTTAGTGCTATAAGCAAAGAGCTTGATATAGCGCCGTCACTGCTGCACGCAGCGCTGGACGAAGAAGAGCGCAGCCGTATAGATGATGATGACGGCAACACATTGATATTAGTGGATACACCTACAGTAGAGATGCAAGGGCGCAGCTTTGTGTACTCGTCTATACCTTTTGGTATTATCCTTACAAAGGAGAATATAGTAACTGTATGCCTTAAAGAAAGTGCGCTTGCGCGAGCCTTTTATGAAAATGCGGTAAAAGGCTTTTCCACTAAAAAGCATATTAGAGCAACATTGCAAATGCTGTACCGCAATGCCACTTTGTTTTTGTTTTATCTTAGAGAGGTAGATAAAGCAAGTACAAGAGTGGAAAATGAGCTGCATAAATCTATGAAAAACGAAGAGCTTGTACAGATGCTGGGGCTTGAAAAAAGCCTTGTGTATTTTTCCACTTCACTAAAAGGCAATGAGATAGTGATGGAAAAGCTGATGCGGCTAGACTTTGTACACGATTTTCCCGATGATGCAGAGCTTTTAGAAGATGTAATTATAGAAAACAAGCAAGCTATTGAGATGTGTAATATTTATAGAGATATTTTGTCGGGTACAAGAGATGCATTTGCTTCTGTAATATCAAACAATCTAAACTTTGTGATGAAATTACTGGCGGCGGTAACTATTATTATAGCTTTGCCATCTATGATATTTGCGCTATGGGGCGCGAATGTACCTGTGCCGTTTGAGCGTTCGCCATATGGATTTGCGGTATTAATAGGAGTGGCATCAATATGCACTTTAGTAGCAGTATTACTAATGATTAAGAAAAAATGGCTTTAAATCTTATCCTTTTATTACTAAAAATTACAAATATTGTAGTTTTTGGCAGTGAAAGGATAGCTTTTTGCAATATTTTGTACATAATAGATAAATTTTGACAAAATATTGTCTATAAAATTGCATATAAATCACAGAAAGCTATTGAAAAAAATCTTAAAAGTGAGTATTATTATAGATAAGTAATTAGATTACTAAATAAAAGAAAACACCTTGTGAAAAAAGCTTGATATCTTGCCCTAAGGGATAAAGCTTTATTCGAAGCGGAGGGGATAATTTGAAACAAAAAATACATTTAAGTGCGGACTTGCCTATATATCTGTTTAAACAGGGCAATAATTTTGAGAGCCAAAATTTTCTTGGAAGCCATATTTGCAATATATTGAACAAAGATGGAGTTTTGTTTAGAGTATGGGCGCCACGCGCAAAGGCAGTAAGCCTTATAGGAGATTTTAATGAATGGCTGCCTGCTGCAACGCCTATGGAAAACATAGACGATAGCGGTGTTTGGCAGTGCTTTGTACCAGGGCTTAAAGAATTTGATATTTATAAATATTGCATTACGTCACCGCTTGATGAGCTGATGTTTAAGGCGGATCCGTATGCGGTACACGCAGAAACACGTCCTAGCAATTGCAGTAAAATATACAATCTTGATGGATATAAATGGCAAGATGCTGAGTGGCAGAGTGAGGCGAAAAAGCATAATGGAATAGAAGCACCGATAAATATTTACGAGATGCACGCAGGCTCGTGGCGCTTATATCCCGACGGTAACCCGTATAATTACAGAGATTTAGCAGGGCTTTTGATACCGTATATCAAAGAAATGGGATATACGCATATTGAGCTTATGCCCCTTGCAGAGTATCCGTTTGACGGTAGCTGGGGATATCAGGTAACAGGATATTTTGCTCCTACAAGCCGTTTTGGAACTCCAAAAGATTTTATGTATTTTGTGGACGAGTGTCATAAAGCAAATATCGGTGTGATAATGGACTGGGTGCCTGCACATTTTCCTAAAGATGAATTTGGATTATATCGCTTTGATGGCACTCCGTGCTATGAAGACCAAAACCCTTTACGCGCAGAGCATAAAGAGTGGGGGACAATGGTGTTCGATTATGCACGTCCCGAGGTGCAGTCGTTTTTTTTATAAAAAGCTTTATATTGGCTTACTACTTATCATATAGACGGGCTGCGTGTAGATGCGGTAGCCAGTATGCTGTATCTCGATTATAACCGTAAAGACGGTGAATGGCAGCGCAACAAGAATGGCGGTAATGAGAATTTAGAGGCAATAGAATTTTTGCAAAAGCTTAATACCGAGGTGTTTGCACGCAAGCCATACGCTATGATGATAGCCGAAGAAAGTACTGCGTGGGCTAAAGTATCACACCCTGTATCTGAGGGCGGTATAGGCTTTAATTATAAATGGAATATGGGCTGGATGAACGATATGCTGTCGTATATGAGTACTGACCCACTGTTTCGCACAGGCAATCACGCAAAGGTAACATTCAGCTTTTTCTATGCTTTCAGTGAAAACTTTGTATTGCCGATAAGCCACGACGAGGTGGTACACGGCAAATGCAGCTTAATAAATAAGATGCCCGGAGAATACGAACAAAAGTTTGCGGGGCTGCGTACATTTTATGGATATATGATGGCTCATCCGGGTAAAAAAATGCTGTTTATGGGGCAGGAATTTGCTCAATTTACAGAGTGGAGCGAGACAAGAGAGCTGGATTGGGGATTACTGAAATTTGAAAAACACGAGAAGCTAAAAGCTTATGTAAAGGCTTTAAACGAGATGTACAAAGCCACGCCTGCTATGTGGGAAATAGATTTTACTTGGCAGGGCTTCCAGTGGATTGTGCCTGACGATTCAACGCAAAGCATAATAGCGTTTATGCGCAGAGATAAATCCGGTAAAGAAATTATTGCAATATGCAATTTTGCTCCCGTAAAGCGTGAACGCTACTGCATTGGTGTACCTCGTTTGGGACAGTATAAAGAGCTATTAAGCTCCGACTATGAAATATACGGCGGCACGGATATCCATAATGGCACAGTAACCGCAGTGCCACAGCCAATGCACGGGCAAGAGCAATCCATTGCACTTACTATTCCTCCGATGGGTACTATTTACATTGATGTTCCGCGTGAGGAACGCAAGATAAAAACAACGGTTTCAAAGCTTCTTAATAAAAAATCAAAGGAATAAAGCGTAAAATTCCTTGTGATTTTAATTTACAATTTATTGACGGCAAAAACGTGCAAAAGGCAAATCAAAGCAATATAACTTGTTTTGATACATAATAACTTTAGGGGGACACAATGATGAAAGAATGTATTGCAATGCTGTTGGCAGGAGGGCAAGGCTCGCGTTTATATGCACTTACCCAAAAGCTGGCAAAGCCGGCAGTACCGTTTGGCGGCAAATATCGTATAATAGATTTTCCGCTGTCAAACTGTGTAAACTCCGGCATTGATACGGTGGGCGTACTTACGCAGTATCAGCCGCTTGTATTAAACGACTATATCGGTAATGGACAGCCGTGGGATTTGGACCGTTTGTATGGAGGAGTACACGTATTGCCGCCATACCAAACGGCGCAAGGCTCGGACTGGTATAAGGGGACTGCGAATGCCATATATCAGAACATCAATTTTATAGATAATTATGATCCGGAATATGTACTTATTTTGTCGGGTGACCATATTTATAAAATGGATTATGCCAAAATGCTAAGCTTTCATAAAGAGAAAAATGCGGATTGCACAATAGCGGTGCTGGAAGTAACTTTAGAAGAAGCATCTAGGTTTGGTATAATGACGGCAAATGAAAACGGCGATATTACTAAATTTGAAGAAAAGCCAAAAAATCCTACGAGTAATCTTGCTTCTATGGGTATTTATATTTTTACGTGGGAAAAGCTGCGTAAATATCTTACGAGCGATGAAAAAGATAAATCTTCTTCCAACGATTTCGGCAAAAATATTATACCAAATATGCTAAACGATAAGCAGCATATGGTGGCATATCCGTTTGAAGGATACTGGAAAGACGTAGGTACGATAGACAGCCTTTGGGAGGCTAATATGGATTTACTGGATCCGAATATGCCTCTTGATGTATGGGATCCAAACTGGAAAATATATTCACGCACATCGGGAAGCCCGTGCCATTTTACAGGCAAGAGCGCAAAGGTGGATAACTCTATGATAACAGAGGGCTGCCGTATAGAGGGCGAGGTTACATCGAGCGTGCTGTTTACAGGGGTAACTATCCAAAAGGGTGCTTCGGTACACGATTCGATTATTATGCCCGGAGCCGTAATAGAAGAAGGTGCAGAGGTGCATTATTCTATTATCGCAGAGAATGTACACGTAAAAAAAGGTGCAGTAGTGGGCGAACGTCCCGAGGAAATAAAAGACCTTGATAAATGGGGCGTAGCAGTAGTGGGTGAGGGCGTGACAATAGGAGAAAATGCTAAAGTCGGGCCTAAAGCAATGATAGAGAAAAACGTTAAGGCAGGTGAAGAAGTATGGTAAATATTAATGCACTTGGCATAGTATTCCCAAACTCGTATGATGGGCTTATACCGGAGCTTGCCAAAAATCGCACTATGGCATCTTTGCCTTTTGCGGGACGTTACCGTATGATAGATTTTTGCTTATCTAATATGGTACACGCAGGAATAGAAAACGTTACTGTAATAGTGAAGAAAAACTATTATTCGCTTATGGATCATCTTGGTAACGGACGTGAATGGGATTTATCACGTAAACGCGGAGGACTTAATATAGTACCGCCATATGCACAAAGCGACAGCAAGGTGTACCACGGCAGAGTAGAGGCTCTTGCAAGCATCACCGATTTTTTGCAAAAGCAAAAGGAAAAATATGTGATTTTAAGTGACTGTAATGTAGCGAGCGATTTAAATTTTCAAGAGCTTATAGATACACATATTAAAAGCGGCGCTGATGTAACGATGGTGTATGAGCGCGCGCCGATAGCAGAGCCGATAAAACGAGATAACTATACTTTCACATTGGATAAGCAAGGGCGCGTTACAGAGATATTATGCAATGATTACAGAGCAGGTGTGCAAAATTTATCTATGAATGTAATAGTTATGGACAGAGAAGAACTGATAGTAATGATAAAGGATGCTATGGTTCGCGGTATGATTTATCTTGAAAAAGATATTTTTGCCCGTAGCTTAAATATTCTTGATATTCAAGGATATGAGTATGCAGGGTATCGTGCGCGTGTATACGATATGAAGAGCTATTTTGATGAAAACCTACGTTTGATAAATCCTGAAAATTTGTGCCGATTGTTCCCTGAAGGCAGACCTATATATACTAAAGTGCGAGATGAAGCACCTGTGCGATATGCAATGGACTGCGAAGTGAAGGATTGTATTATTGCAGATGGCTGTATAATAGAGGGGAGCATAGAAAATTGCGTATTGTTCCGCGGAGTAAAGGTGGAAAAAGGCGCGCATATTAAAAACTGCGTAGTTATGCAGGGCTGTGTAATTCATTCGGGAGCAAAATTAGATTATGCGGTGCTTGATAAAAACGTAGAGGTCCTAGAAAACAAGCATCTTGGAGGCACGGATTTACAGCCTGTGTTTGTGCCAAAGGGTGCCAAAGTATAAGGAGATAAAGGCAATGAAGATATTATATTGTACAAGTGAAGCAACACCATTTGCAGCTTCGGGTGGGCTTGGAGATGTGGCAGGCAGCTTGCCGCGCGCCATCTGTGAGCGCAAAGCGGAATGTAGAGTAGTAATGCCGCTATACGGAGACACAAAAGAAAAATATGCAAGTGAGCTTACATTCGTAACTAATTTTACTGTGCCTGTGGGCTGGCGCAGCCAATATTGCGGCGTATTTGAGCTTACGCGCGACAAAGTAAAATATTATTTTCTCGATAATGAATACTATTTTAAACGCACAGGGCTATATGGCTTTTATGATGATGCAGAGCGCTTCGCTTTCTTTTCAAGAGCGTGCTTAGAGCTATTGCGCAATGTGGATTATAAGCCCGACCTTATTCATTGTAACGACTGGCAGACGGCACTTGTACCTGTGTACCTAAATTTGCTTTACAGAAGCGTAGAGGGATTTGGCAGCGTAAAAACAGTGTTTACTATACATAATATCCAGTATCAAGGCAAATACGGACACGAGGTATTGGAAGAAATAGTGAGCATTTCCAAAAAAGACGCGCATATTTTGGAATATGATGATTGTATTAACTTTATGAAAGGCGCTATAGAATGTGCCGATAAGGTAACTACAGTGTCACCAAGCTACGCAAATGAAATACTTGATCCGTGGTTTAGCCACGGACTGGATGATTTTTTGCGCAAAAAGCAATACAAGCTTTGCGGAATATTAAATGGTATTGGCACTATCGAATATGATCCGTCAACAGATAAATCAATTATCGAAAATTACAATGTAGATAATTTTTACGAACATAAGCTTGCTTGTAAGCTGGATTTGCAAGCGGAATTTGGCTTGCACGATTGGCCTGTGCCTGTAGTGGGTATGGTAACGCGTTTGGTGGCACATAAAGGGCTTGATTTAGTGCGTCACGTGGCGCAGGAAATAATCAATAATGGGATGCAATTAGTAGTATTAGGCTCGGGAGAAAGCGAATACGAAGTGTTTTTGCGCGATTTAGCTGCACGAAATCCCGGCAGCGTAGGGGTGAAAATAGGCTTTATTCCATCTCTTGCTCGCAAAGTGTATGCAGGCGCGGATATGTTTTTGATGCCATCGAAGTCGGAGCCGTGCGGTTTATCACAAATGGTGGCTTTGCGCTACGGCACTATCCCTATAGTGCGTGAAACGGGCGGACTGCGCGATTCTATTAAAGATTCCGGAGACGGTAAAGGCAATGGATTTACTTTTGCGGGATATAACGGATTTGATATGCTTGATGCGTGCTTGCGCGCAAAAGCAGGATTTGAAAACAGAGACGGCTGGCGCACACTTGTAACGCGTGCGATGAATTGCGATTGCTCTTGGAATGCTTCGGCAAAACAGTACGTAGAGATGTACGAGCAAGTTATTTCATTATGGTAAAGTAAAAAACAACCCCCCGACAGTGAGCGTAATGCTCACTGTCGGGGGGTTGTTTTACAGGTAAACTTAGTCTATTTCAATCATAATTTTTTCGCCCAATCGCACAGAAGCGGCACGCATTACTACACGTATTGCTTTAGCTATGCGACCTTGCTTACCTATCACGCGTCCCATGTCACCTTCGGCAACATTGAGGTGATATACTACAATTCCCTCCTCGTTAGGCGCATCAGCTGTAACATTTACAGCCTCCTTATCGTCTACAAGGCCTCTGGCGAGGGCTAATAAAAGCTCTTGCATTTGCATACCCTCCACGTTACAGTATCTCAGATTTCTTTAGCAATACACGCACAGTATCTGTGGGTTGTGCGCCTGTGGCAATCCACTTTTTAGCTTTCTCTGCATCAATATTAATGAGAGAGGGCTCCTTAGTAGGATCATAAGTTCCAATTTCTTCAATAAAGCGGCCGTCGCGCGGGAAACGTGAATCTGCTACCACTACTCTATAAAACGGAGCTTTCTTAGCACCCATACGGCGAAGTCTTATCTTAACAGCCATTCCTGTCACCTCCTAAATAATCTTGTATTATAAACCGCGAATGCGGAAAATACCATAAATATTAGCGGAACATTCCGCCGCCCATACGTCCAAAGGACTTAGGGTTTTTCTTAATCTGCTTCATCATCTTGTTCATCTGCTCAAATTGTTTTAATAAACGATTTACGTCCTCTACCTTAGTGCCGCTGCCTGCTGCAATACGGCGCTTGCGCTTAGGATCTATAATAGTGGGCTTTGCGCGCTCTTGCTTTGTCATACTTTGGATAATTGCTTCTACTTTGCCAAGAGCTTTATCGCCTGCACCGTTATCTTCGGGCATTTTAGCGCCGCCTGTCGGCATCATACTCATTAGCGCCGCAGCACCGCCCATTTTTTTCAGCTGCATTAGCTGATCCAGCATATCATTCATATCAAATTTACTGGACATCATACGCTTGGCAGCTTCTTCTGCCTTTTGAGCATCTTGGCTATCTTGAGCCTTTTCTATAAGCGTGAGCATATCGCCCATACCAAGTATTCGGCTTGCCATACGTGATGGGTGAAACACTTCTAAATCGTCTAGCTTTTCGCCGATACCTGCAAATTTTATCGGCTTGCCCGTTACCTTGCGCACTGAAAGCGCTGAGCCGCCGCGAGTATCACCGTCTAGTTTAGTAAGGATTACACCGTCAAGCCCTATAGTGTCGGCAAAGCTTTTAGCTACATTTACTGCATCTTGCCCTGCCATTGCATCTATTACAAGCAAAGTTTCGTCTACGTTAACGGCACTTTTAATGCGTGTAAGCTCTGCCATAAGGTCTTCGTCTATATGCAAACGACCTGCTGTGTCGAGGATAACTATATCGTTGCCATAATCTCGTGCGTGGCGCACTGCCGCCGCCGCTATTATCTCGGGCTTATCGGTGCCTTGCGTAAATACCGCTGCACCTGCCTGCTTTGCCACTATCTCTAATTGCTGTATTGCAGCAGGACGATAAATATCGCAAGCCACAAGCAATGGACGATGTCCTTCTTTGATAAAATATTTTGCAAGCTTTGCTGTATGTGTGGTTTTGCCTGCACCCTGTAAGCCGCACATCATTAATATTGTAGGGGGCTTAGATTTTATATGAATACGCGCTTCTTCATCTCCGCCCATTAGGAGTGTAAGCTCGTCATTTACTATCTTTATTACCTGCTGTGCAGGGGTAAGGCTAGACATTACTTCGCTGCCGATAGCACGCGCTGTAACGTCTGCAATAAACTCTTTGGCAACCTTAAAGTTTACGTCTGCTTCAAGCAGTGCCATACGCACCTCGCGCATTGCATCTTTTATGTCGCTTTCCGTAAGCTTGCCCTTGCTACGCAGCTTTTTAAAAGCCGCAGTCAGCTTTTCACTTAAACTTTCAAATGCCAACTGTACTCCGCCTTTCTGCGCTCAAACATATTTATACGTTTTCGTCATCGCTTATCTTTGATATTATCGACAACATTTCATCACAAGATTTAGTAATGTCGTCGGATACTGTGTAATTGTTTGCATTGCAAAAATTAATATTGCGCGCCAAATGTTCAAGGCTTACTATGCTGTCCTGTACTGCTCTATAGCGTTTGGCAAATCCGATTTTTTGCTCTAGCTCCAGCATTGTACCCTCACCGCGCTTTATTGCATCGCGTACACCTTGCCTTGATATCGAAAAATTTTCTGCTATTTCGGCTAAAGAGAGGTCGTCATTATAATATTGTTCCATTACATCGCGCTGCTTTTCGGTAAGCACTTCACCATAAAAATCTAGCAAATAAGATACTTCAAGGTTCTTTGCCATACTTTCTTTTCACCTCTCTATCGCTTACTGTAAAGTAAATAGCTTTACACTACTAGTTATTATAAACTAAAAGTACTATTTTGTCAATACTTAATTTACGAAATGCAATAAAAGTGTTATAATGTAAAAAAGTACAATAAGGCGGTGAAAGTAATGCAGGTTTTTGACAGCTATGAGCAAACTTTATTTTCTTGCCCAATGGTGGCGCTTACAGAGTATGCAAAACGGCATAATGCCGAGAATGTGCCTATAGCTTATTTTAATTTCGGCGGCATTACAGGCAGCTATAATGATGTATTGGCTATAGGAATAATTTCTATAGCCGAAGAAAAAGGTGCGCTTGCAAAAGGACAGCCTATAGTGGAGGTAAGCTGCGGAAGCTTTGCTACAGCGCTTGCGGCGGCGTGCGTTACAAGCGGACATACTTTGCATTTGGTAGTGCCTATGGGCTTGCCGCCCGAGCGATATATGTATCTTGAAAGCTTTGGTGTACACCTTATAATGAGCAGTACGTCTCGCAGTGAGCAGCATAGGGCGGCAGAAAAGGTAGTGGAGCGCGAGGGAGCATATTTTGTAAATTATTTTGATAATGATTATAATACCGAGTTTCACAGACGTATAACAGGCCCATCAATTTTAGAGGCAATGGATAGCGATATAGATGCGATAGTAGTGGGTGTAGGCAGTGGCGGCACTGTAAGCGGAGTGGGTGAATATATTAAGGGATATTTGCCTGATGTAAAAATAGTGGCAGTAGAGCCATATGAAAGCCAGGCAATTGGCGGCGGAATTATCGGCAGACATACTATACACGGGCTTGGAGCAGGGTTTGTGCCTGAAAATTATAATGCGCATATAGTGGATAAGGTAGTGGCGGTAACAAGTGCATCGGCGCGAGAAACGGCAAACGAACTATTGCATAAAGACGGTATACCGTGCGATGTTGCTTCAGGTGCTGTAATATGTGCCGCAATAGAGCTTGCGAAAGCAAATGCACAGCTTAAAAAAATAGTGTGTGTATGCGGCGGACGTAGTATAAGCTAATAAAAAATGTTCTATGACAAAACAAATTGTCATAGAACATTTTTCTTTTAAAGAGAGAGCTAAGCTCGCGTATCCAGCTTGTGACCGAATGATGGCGCAGACTGCATCGTGTTTAACAGCGAATTCATCTGTGCTTCCTGCAAGTCCATACTCTTGCTGAGTATGGATACGTTTGCAGCTTGCATAGTCTGTGCAGAGCTAAGGCTCATACTGACCGCGGCTATTGCGGATGGATCCATAGTATCCACCTCCCTAATATAATTATCGAAAGATATAGCTGTAAATTAACAGCGGCGCATACAAATAAAGAAGAATTATTTTTTGTGCGCAAAGCTCACATCTATCACAGGGCCATATGGGCTTAATAAAATATCGTTTACCCAAGATGCTGTGAGGAAGGTGCTTGTTTCATAAAATACAGGGATAATCGGTGCATCACGTAATAAAATACTTTCGGCATTCGCAAATAAATTTGCCTGTTCTATGCCATTTGCAGATTGCTTTGCTTTTTGTATAGATAAATCGTAATTAATATTATGATATCCAAACACATTGCCGCTGTCGTTTGAAACAAATCTCGTTAACATACTGTCTACGTTGTTTTCGTGCTGTTCCAGCGGCAAAAGAGCAATTTTATATTCGCCCTTATTTACTAAAGCTTGTATCTCATTTAGCGGTAGGGTTTTTATATTGTAAAACGCGGATAATTCCTTTTGCCATTGCTGATTTATATCGTCGAAAAGCTTAGCATAAGGGCCTTTGTCGGGTACGAGTACAGTAACACCGCTTAATTGTGTGGATTGAAGCTCGGTAAGCCCATTGCGATAAAGGGTAGCGGCATCTTGCTTTGCAGGCATAGTGTTGCCAGCAATATCACGATAGCTTTTATCAAGCATTGTTATACTGGGCGGTATTACGCCAAGAGACGGTAAAAGAGATTTGTTGTCAAGCTCCAGCACTGCATTTTCAAAGCTTGCCATAAGCCCTGCTCGTATGGAGGCATTTGCAAATGATTTATCATTATTGTTAAAGCATAATGCCCACACGGTGGTGGAATAATGCTGCATATTAAAGCGGCTATCCTCTGTGTATCCGCGTATCAGCTCGCCGTCGGTAGTGCCGTTTTCAAGGCGCTGCGCAGCGGTGTCGGCATCGTTGTGCGACGGCAATACAAGACGCAAATAATTCACTTCTCCCTTTTGCGCATCTGCCTTTTTCATACCGATACCTGTATCACGAGTCCAGCTTACAAGCGAAAAATCACCATTGCAAAGGCTTGTTTTGCCTGATAGCCCATAAGCGCCGTTAGTGCTGTTAAAAAACTCTTCATTACAGGGCATTGCACCTGCACAGCACAGCTTTTCGATAAATAAAGGATCTGCTTGCGACAAACGTATCTCTAATGTATAATCGTCTAATGCTTTTACACCAAGCTCACTTACAAAAAGCGTGCCGTCAAGCACTTCTTTACTGCCATAAATGCTATTTAGCTTGTCTGCATATGGAGATTTGGTGCTTTTGGTAAACACTCTTTGCAAAGCAAATACAAAGTCCTGCGCGGTAAGCTTTGGCGTAATTTTACCTGAGCTTGTTTTATAGCTATGCCAATACTTATCTTGATGTAAATTTATAGTATATATAAGCCCGTCATTGCTAAGAGAATAATCCTTTGCGATATTAGCCTCTATTTTGCCTGACGGTGCTTTGCGAAACAGCCCATTGTATAAATGAAGCGCGCTTGTGATTTCCGAAGGCGAATAAGCAATTTGCGGATCGAGGGTATCGGGAGATTTATCAATATACATCGAAAAATTTATTCGCTTTTCAGAACACGAGCATAGTATAAGCATACAAAATATCACTGATAAAAATGCAAAAATCGTTTTAGAGCCTTTCAATTGTCGGCTCCTTTCTTATTTATTTATCTATAATAACAAAATTAGATGTGTAATACAATAGTACTATTAGCTATAAAGTCATACTTTTAAAATCGTCTTGTTTGGTGCCTAAAATAATGATATACTAAGTACAAATAAAAAGGAGTGAGATTATGTCTAACATTTGGCACGATATAAGCCCTGCGCGCATTAATCCAAACGATTTTGTGGCGGTAATAGAGATAGAAAAAGGCTCCAAAAACAAATATGAGCTTGATAAAGAAACAGGACATATTATGCTTGACCGCATATTGCACACATCTACGCACTATCCTGCAAACTACGGCTTTATCCCACGCACGTTTGCCGATGACGGAGACCCACTTGACGTATTGGTGCTGTGCAGTGAAAATCTGTATCCACTCAGCCTTGTGCGCTGCTATCCTATCGGCGTAATTAAAATGCTTGATCAAGGTAAGCTGGATGAGAAAATTATAGCGATACCGTTTGACGATCCTACATATAATGACTACCATAATATCGAGGAATTGCCAAACCATATTTCTGCTGAAATGCGCCATTTCTTTAGCGTGTACAAGAGCCTTGAGGGCAAGGAAACAGTGGTAGACGAGGTGCAAGGTGCCGAGGATGCCCAAAACATTATTCACAAATGCATAGATTTATATATTGAAAAGTTTTGCAGATAATATTTGCAGTGCCACTTGATAGCTTTCGCTATCAAGTGGCTTTTTATTTGTTTAGTTGTATTTAGATTTGGTAGCTTTGAGATATTCTTCAAGCTGCCCTGTGTAAAAAAGATGCTCTATATCACCGAGAACAGCTTTTTGGTAAGTGCGCATATCTTTTAGCGATAAATCAAAGCGGATAGATGTATCGCTATAAAACTTGTCGTTTTCTTTAGCATAATCTTTTTTACGTTTTTCGGCAAATTCTTCGTTAGCATTTTGCACAAACAGTGAGGTCATTCGTTTTATATCAGGCCCTGCAACGCTTATTGTTTTTGCGTGTGCAAGATATTTAAGCCACATTGCCCAGTCCTCATTGGCATCAAGCTTTTCACACAATCCTCCGTATTTTTCGTAAAGCGTGCGCTTAAAGCAAGCTGCTTCTATAGGTATGCGGCAGTCGGCACACATATTATATATATCTATGCGGTCAAACACCATACTTTTAAGCTCACGTACTTTATAAGGATATGGAGAATTGTTGCACTCGTCTACAAACATTGCCATCGCAGAGCCTAAGATTAAATCGGCACAGGGGTGCTGCTGTGCAATGCTCATAAATAGCTCGATATGGTCGGGGTACAGCAAATCGTCATCATCTAAAAACATACAGTATTCGCCTTGCGCAAGCTGCAATCCGCTGTTTCCATTTGCAGCTCTGCCTATTGCAGGCTTGTGGGAACAATAAAGTATATTAAGCTTGCTAAATTCATCGTTTAGCATATCAGATAGCTTATCATCGCCGTCTTCACACACAATCACCTCAAAATTATCGTAGGTTTGGTGTAAAAGAGTAGTTAGAGCGAGGCGCAGTAATTGAGGTCTGTGCGCGGTGCGCGCTATTACAGAGACAAGCGGCTTGTTTGTAAAATCATTTAAACGCGCAAGCCCTCTGTCAGCATCAAATCCGCCGTCAAAATGGGAGGTGTGCATATTAAATTCAGCGCGGTGACTATAGCGCCAAAACAAAAAATGCCACATAGAAACGAAAGATTTTATATAATTTTTGGCAAGCGCTTTTCGGACATTGTCAAAATGCAACGGCTGTTTTATTGCGCCGAGATACATTTTATGCCCGTTTATAATATCTTTAAAGCTGCCGAATTTGTATCTTAAAAGAAGATTTCCGTAAAAGCTGCCGCAATATTCGCCGAGCTTCATACCATTTTTTGCCGTTTCATATGCGTAATGAATTAGCTTTGCACGCGGCACGTAAATTATACTTTTGCCAAGTGCGCGCAGCCGCCAAGATAAATCCACATCTTCGCAATACATAAATAAATGCTTGTCGAAACCGCCTGCTTTAACAAAAAATTCGCGCTTTACTACAAGCGCTGCACCGCTTGCCCACGTGGTTTCTAAAGTTACGGGATCTATATGATGCCCTGTTTCGTAAGGGGTTTGTCTACATTCAAAAGCCGCGGCATCTAAGTGAGATGACATTGCAAGGTCAAGCTCTGTAAAAATTTCGCTGTTTACCGAAGTATCGGTGTTCAAAAAAAAGATGTTATCGGCATTTCCGATATCAGCACCAATATTGCAAGCGGCGCCAAAACCTAAATTTTTGGCATTTTCAATTATATCAAATGCGCCAAATGCAGGATACTGCATTTTTAGTTTATGCAAAACGGAAATTGTGTCGTCGCAAGAAGCATTGTCGGCAAATATTATATGAAGCTCTGATAAAGGATATTGCACCTGTGATAAGGCATTAACGCAAGGCAACAGCCATTTTTCGCTGTTATATGTTACTAATACTATATCGTAACGCATATTTTTCTCCATTGTTGTTATTGTTTTTTAAAATAATCTACATTGTAATTATAGCATATTTATAGTATAATTAACACTATAAATAAACAGGAGGCGTATTGATATGAAAAAGGGCGGAGCATTTCGTTTAGTTGGGTTTATTCTTGGCGTAATAGGCACGGTAATATCCATTACAGCGATAGTTTTCAGCGGAATTGGCTTGCTTACGGCAAAGCGTGCAGCACATAGATGAAAATAGCAAAGCCGCAGCTATCCGCTTTAGAAGAAGATATATCTCTTGAAGAAGCGCTTGCAATGTGTGTGCCAAACGATGATGCTTTGTCGGGATATGCGTTTGCAAGTGAAGCACTTGTAAGTGTAAATCTTGATAAAATCGACATAAGCAATTGCCGCTTCACAGGCTGTCGCTTTACAGACGCTACGTTTGAGCGCGCTTATATACGCAATTGCGTTTTTGAGCGCTGTGATTTTGCTTCGGCGCGCTTTACAGATGCTACAATACATAAAATCGAATTTACAGATTGCCGCTTCACAGGCACACAGATGTCGGGAGCGGCTTTTGCTGATGTGGAATTTAAAAGCTGTAATGCTGATTATATTAATTTTAGCGAAGCCGGCTTTAAAGCGTGCAGCTTTACGGACAGCTCTTTAAAAAACGCTGTATTTGCCGGTATAAAGCAATGCGGATTTAGCTTTGATGATTGTAATTTGCGCACGGCTGAATGGCAGAACACTAAGCTTAAAGGCATTAGCTTTATCAGCTGTGATATAGAGGGCGATATGTTTAGCCCCGAGATGCTTGCAGGAGCAATAGTGACACCACTGCAAGCGTGTGAGCTGGCACGATTATTGGGAGTAATTATAAAATAAGGACGGTAATATGGAAGAATATATAGAGGCAGGCGAGTTTGTTACTACTTTTGGAATATTGGGAGAAATAAAAATATATCCGTACTGTGATTCGGCAGATATGATATGTGGATTTAAAACTTTATATCTCGATAAAAAAGGTGCAAAGCCGTTGCAAGTTGAGAGCGCACGCGAGCATAAAGGTATGTGCCTTGCAAAGCTGGAAGGAATATCCAATCCCGAGGACGCACGTAAATATGTGGGCAAAACTGTATATTTTGCGCGTAAAGATGCAAAGCTACCAAAAGGACGTTATTTTGTACAAGATATTATAGGCAGTGTTGTGCAAGATGCAAACACAAATAAAATATACGGTAAAGTCACAGATATTGCACGTCCTGCGGCACAAGATATCTATACGATAAAGAGCGAAAACGGTGCAGAATATCTATTTCCTGCGGTAGCGGAATTTTTAAAAGAGATAGATATAGACAAAAAGCTGGTGCTTGTTACACCGATAAAAGGTATGCTTGAAGATAACGGAGCGAATGACGATGAGGATTGATATTGCTACGCTTTTCCCCGAAATTTGCGAAGAATATGCCAATATGAGTATCATTGGCAGAGCGCAGAAAAAGGAATATATCACAATAAAAGCGCACCAAATACGAGATTATACCACCAACAAGCAAAACCAAGTGGACGATTATCCGTATGGCGGCGGACACGGTATGGTAATGCAAGCACAGCCTATATACGATTGTTGCATAGATATTATCAATACGGCACAGCTTGAGGGCAGGCAAAAACCGCATATAATATTTATGACGGCGGCAGGCTCGCGTTTAGACGAAGCAAAATGCAAGCAATTGTCGCAAAAAGAGAGCTTGCTGATAGTGTGCGGACATTATGAGGGTATTGATGAGCGTGTGATACAGGCGCTTGCAGACGAAGAAATATCAATAGGCGATTATGTATTAACGGGCGGAGAGCTTGCGGCTTTAGTGGTAGCAGACAGCGTTTGCCGCTTGTGCGAGGGAGTACTCGCAAGCCCTGAGGGATATGAGGACGAGAGCTTTTACAGCGGCTATCTTGAATATCCGCAATATAGCCGCCCCGAAGAATGGCAAGGGATAAAAGTGCCGGAGATACTTTTGTCGGGACATCACGAAAACATTGATAAATGGCGGCGCGAGCAAAGCATTAAGCGTACAAAAGAGCGCAGACCGGATTTACTGCCTTAAATTGGTATTTAGTTGAGACTTAGTAGTGAATAAGGATAATAATGTTGAAAACTTATTGGTGATTATAGCTAAAGAACAGCTTGCGCAAATGCAAGTTTGAGGTAAAGAGGGAGAATTTACAATTAGCAGTTGACTATTTGCTCTTATATGGTATAGAATAGTTACAAAGGTCATACAAAATAGTTGTTTATAGGAGCGTTATAATATGTTTGTAAAAGAAGTAACAGTCGAAAATCAGGTAGGATTGCACGCCCGTCCCGCCACTTTCTTTATCCAAAAAGCGAATGAATTTAAGTCTTCGATATGGGTAGAAAAAGAAGAGCGTCGTGTAAATGCTAAGAGTTTGCTCGGAGTATTGTCACTGGGTATTGTTGGCGGCACCACTATTCGTGTAATAGCTGACGGTGCAGATGAGCAAACAGCCGTTGAAGGGCTAATAAAGCTTGTTAATTCCGGCTTCAGCGAGTAATCTTAGCCAAAACAAAACAGCGTAGCCTGTGCGCCGCCTTACTGGGCGGCGCTTTTTTGATTTTTGCAAACTTAATTGCTTTACGTGGAGGTGAGCTGTATTACAAAAGAGCAATTATATAATAAAGCCAAAATGTTGCCTCTTTTGCCGGGTGTATATATTATCCGCAATAAATCCGGTGTGATAATTTATATCGGCAAAGCAAAGCGGCTGCGCACGCGTGTAGCACAATATTTTCGCGAAGGAGTGCCGCACGAGCCAAAGGTTACTAAAATGATACAAAATGCCTTCGAGTTTGATGTGATAGTGACACAGAGCGAATTTGAGGCTTTAGTACTGGAATGTAGCCAAATTAAACAGCATTTGCCAAAATATAATATCTTATTAAAAGACGATAAGGGCTACAGCTACGTGCGAGTAACCAAAGAGGATTATCCGCGTATTCAAGCACAATTGCAAAAGTACGATGACGGCGCAGAATATATAGGCCCGTATACTTCAAGCTTTGCGGTGAGAGAATTAGTGGAAAGCGCGAATATGGCATTTCGGTTACCAACTTGCCAAAGACGATTTCCGCAAGACATAGGCAAGGGACGTCCGTGCTTAAATGCACAAATAGGGCGATGTATGGCGGTGTGCAGCGGTAAAATATCAAAACAAGATTATAACGAAGCGGTAGCGAGTGCTGTGCATATGATACGTTATGGGCAGAGCGAAATATTAAAAACCTTGCGTGCGCGTATGGGCGAAGCATCTGAACGTATGGAATATGAAAAAGCGGCTGTGTTGCGTGACCAAATAAGTGCTATAGAAAAAGCCAATAGAGGACAAAAAGTGGTGTCGGCAGAAAACAAGGAGCAAGACGTTATTGCTTTTGCGGCAAGCACTACGGCTGTATGCGCAGCAATATTGAGGTTTCGCGACGGCAGGCTTATCGATAAACGCGAATTTGTATTGCGAGACACAAGAGATACGCAGGCTGCGCGTGAGGAATTGATACCGCAATATTATATGGGCGGCATAGATATACCGCGTGTGATAGCGATAGACGAGATATTTGAAGGAATACAGGAAATAGAAAAGCTTTTGAGCGAAACACGCGGCAGTAAAGTGCAAATTTATGTGCCGCAGCGCGGTGATAATGCAAAGCTTGTGCAAATGGCAAAGCTAAATGCGGTAGAGCGGCTTGCGCGTGAAAGCGGAAGATATGCGCGCGAAGAAAGAATATTAGACGAATTAGCGACAATGCTGGGGCTTAAAAAAGCACCGCATACGATAGAAAGCTATGATATTTCAAACTGGGGAGATGGTACAAGCGTAGCAGGTATGATAGTGTTTGAGGACGGCAAGCCTAAGCGCAGTGGATACCGCCGATTTAAAATGCGCACTGTAATGGGTACTGATGATTACGCAAGTATGGCAGAAACTTTGCAAAGGCGCATAGCGGAATATGATAATGATGCAAAAGGGCAGTTTGGAGTATTGCCTGACCTTATTTTGCTCGATGGCGGTAAAGGACAGCTAAGTGCGGTATTGGCTTTAGTAAATGGCACAAGCTTTGGTAATGTGCCTATATTCGGTATGGTAAAGGACGATAAGCATCGCACCAGAGCCATAGTGGCACAGGGCGGAGAAATAGCGATTTCGCTCAATAAAAATGTTTTCGGATTTATCACTGCAATACAAGATGAAGTGCATCGCTTTGCTATAGCGTATCAAAGGCAAGGACAAAAGGCGAAAAGCTACGCATCTAGCCTTACACAGATAGACGGGATAGGCAAAGTGCGCGCAAAAGCATTAATGCAGCATTTTAAAAGCGTGGGAGCAATAAAATCAGCCGGTGCAGATGAGCTTAGTAATGTGAGCGGTATAGGCAAGGCGGCGGCAGACGTGATATATAAATATTTTCACGGCGAGTTATAGCGTATTTTATTTATTGACAAAATGCGTGCAACACACGATAATATAATTATAAATTGCATATAAGATTTTATCTTGTGCAAAATCGACAGGGCGGATAAATCCGCTAATAAAACGTGTGAACAGATATTGTCTGTTCATTACCAAAATAGGGGAAGCTATGAGAGTGATAAGTGGTACGGCGCGTGGAGCTAAGCTTAGCAGCCTTGAGGGCAGCGAGACAAGACCTACGGCGGATAGAGTAAAAGAAGGTATGTTTAGTGCCTTGCAGTTTATTTTGCCCGGGGCAAGAGTGCTGGATTTGTATGCAGGCTCAGGACAGCTTGGCATAGAGGCGCTGTCTCGCGGAGCAAAATCCTGCGTATTTATAGATGATGCAAGAGATGCCAGCGCAATTATACAAAAAAATCTGCGTGCGGCATCGCTATTTGACAAAGCGAGCGTAGCTGCCACAGAAGCAGTAGGCTATGTGCGTGCGTGCAGAGAAAGCTTTGATATTATAATATTAGATCCGCCTTATCGCAACAATACGGTTAATTTACTTTTGCCGCTGTTAGATGAAATATTGGCTGACGGCGGAGTGATAATGTGTGAAACAGAGCGCTCGGCAGAGCTGCCTGACCAATGTAACGGCTTAACAAAGGCGAAACAATATCGCTATGGTACAATGCTGGTAACGAGGTACACAAAGCAGGAGGACGAGCTATGAGAACAGCTATTTGTCCGGGTAGCTTTGATCCTGTTACCAAAGGACATCTTGATATAATAGAGCGTACTGCAAAGCTATTTGATAAAGTGATAGTGCTTGTAATGGTGAATCCGTCTAAATCTCCTGCATTTACAATAGAAGAAAGAGTAGGATTTATAAACAAAGCCACAAGCCATTTGCCTAATGTAAGTGTAGATACTTTTAGAGGACTTTTGGCAAATTATGCCGCGAGCGTGGGGGCATCTACTATAATAAAGGGACTGCGAGCTGTTACAGATTTTGAGTTTGAATTTCAGCAGGCGCTTACCAACAAAAAGCTAAATCCCGAGCTTGAAACAATGTTTATGATAACAAATTCAAACTATATGTATCTCTCGTCCAGTATGGTAAAGCAGGTGGCTGGATTTGGCGGAGATGTTACGGATTTTTTACCGGAGAGTATTTGCAAGTATATTGTGGATAAGCTAAAACCTGAGTAATAAAAAGGAGTACAAAAATGAATATCGACGAATTACTTGATTTAATGGACGAAACTTTAGAGGATGCGTTTAATCTGCCATTTACAGGCGGTAAACGTATGGTAGATGTGGATAAGGTGCGTGATATTATAGACGATATCCGCCTTAATATGCCGGCTGAGATACGTCAGGCAAAAGCAATAGTGCAAGATAGAGCTGATATTGTAGCTACTGCACGCGCAGAGTCAGATACAATAGTGAAACGCGCAGAGGATAGAGCGCGTACACTTATAAGCGACACCGAAATAGTGAAGCAAGCGCAGCAACGCTCTACGGAACTTATGTCGTCAGCGCAGAGCCACGCGCGCGAAACGCGCAATAAAATGACGGAATATTGCGATAATATGCTGAAAACAACAGAGGAATTACTGGCAAAAAATTCTCTTGAAGTAAAAAGCTTACGCCAAAATTTACGCAAAACAAAATAATTTCCTTTTTCTTATTGACAATTTGTTCTTAATGAGATATAATCCTGTTAAGGATAAGGAAGGCGATGTGATATGGAAAAGCGCAACACCATTCAGCGCGAGCTTGTACTCGAGGCTTTAACTAACCTTGTCAATCACCCTACGGCAGATGAAATATACAATGAGGTTGCTTTGCAACATTCAAGTGTGAGCAAGGGTACAGTATATCGCAATCTTAATGTTTTAGTGCAGGAGGGCATATTGCGCAAGGTGCCTGTGCCGGGAGCTGCCGACAGATTTGATTATAACGCATATCCGCATTATCATATGCTATGCACAGTGTGCGGCTGTTTTACAGATGCACCAATAGAATATATCAGTGCTATAGACGATAATGTAAAAAATAAAACAGGATATGAAAACACAAGCCACGAAATGGTTTTCAGTGGTGTTTGCAAGGCTTGTGCTAAAGCAAAGCCTTAGCGATTGTCAACATTCGCACTATTAGTGCGGTGAAATATAAAAAATTATGGGGGATAAGATTATGGAATTAAAAGGTTCACAAACAGAGCAAAACTTAATGAGTGCATTTGCAGGCGAAAGCCAAGCGCGCAACAAATACACATTTTATGCGTCTAAGGCAAAAAAAGATGGCTACAATAAAATAGCTACTGTGTTTGAAAAAACAGCAGGTAACGAAAAAGAACACGCTGAAATATGGTTTAAATTATTGCATAACGGAGAGATTGCCGATACTTTAACTAACCTTGCAGATGCAGCAGCAGGCGAGCATTATGAGTGGAATGAAATGTATGCAGGCTTTGCAAAGACAGCACAAGAAGAAGGCTTTACAAAAATCGCTAATTTATTTACAATGGTAGGCGAGATAGAAAAGCATCACGATGAGCGTTATCAGGCTATGAGCAAAGAAATTAACGATGGCAAGGTATATGCGCGTGAAACAGAGCAAGTATGGCTATGCACCAATTGCGGACATATCCATATCGGCAAAAATGCACCTGAAAAATGCCCTGTATGCGACCATCCTAAGGCATATTTTACAGTGCAAAGTGAAATTATTTAGATTTATATAAACATCATACAAACGGCGCTGTTGCAGCTTTTGCAGCAGCGCTGTTTTCATTTGTAAATTAACCTTAATTATGATAATATTGTAAATATAAATTGACAGGACGGTGAGTATATGCTA
Organism: Oscillospiraceae bacterium; assembly: GCA_036641735.1. Taxonomy (GTDB): domain Bacteria; phylum Bacillota; class Clostridia; order Oscillospirales; family Ruminococcaceae; genus JAGPHI01. The sequence goes on along the minus strand of JAVWEG010000005.1, from coordinate 8,794 downwards.
AGGCTGGTACTGGGAACAGCAGGAACAGGAAAAACGAAATATGTGCTTGAAAACATAAAGCAGCGTGCTAAAAGCGGAAAACATAGCATATTTATAGTGCCAGAGCAGTTTTCTTCTACTGCGGAGGGTATAGTATATACAGAGCTTGGCGATGAGCTTTCGGGATATGTGAGAGTGACAAGCTTTTCGGGGTATGCAGAGCGAATATTGCGTATGTATGGCGGTGTGGCAGAACAAACTATCACAGATGCCGCAAGAGTGGTGCTGGTGCGCAGAGCGCTTAATAAGCTTGGCGATACCTTGCCGCAATTATATAAATTAAGACGTTCCATAGCGTTTTGCGCCTTGTGTGCAGATACTATTAAGGAGCTGAAAACGGCAGGCTGTAAAGCGAGTGATCTTGCAAGGCTTAGCGCAGGCTCTGAAAATGAAGAAAAACTAAGCGAAATAAGCTTGGTATTTGGTGCATATGAGGCTATTATTGCGCATACTGCGCTTGATCCTGTAGACCGCATTACGCGTGCTGCCGAGCGTATTGATGTAGAGGATTTGCAAAATATAGCTGTGTTTGTGGATAATTTTGACGGGTTTACATATCCTGAATACAGGCTGCTTGATAAACTTTTGCAAGCGCAGGATTGTACAGTAACCTTGTGCTGCGATGGAATATCGGATAATGATAACGGACTTGGGCTTTTTAGCCCTGTTAAAGATACGGCAGCGCGGCTGCGTGCATTGGCAGGGAAAAAAGATGTAAAGATAGCTGCGATAACACAGCTAAGCTGCGATTATCGGCACAAAAAATCCCCGATGCTAGAAAAAGCGGCAAAGATACTGGAGGGGATTTATGATGAAAACGAGAAAAATGCTGACACAGATGGAATATACCTTGAAAGTGCTACAGGTAAATATGATGAATGTAAGCTTGTGGCGGCACATATTAAATGCAAAGTAAATGACGGTGTGCCTTATGGTAAAATGGCAATAATATGCCGCATACACGATGATTATAAAGCGGCGCTGTGCTATGAGCTGCGCCTTGCCTGTATACCAAATTTTATGGACGAAAGTTACACATTAGAGCGCTGTGCAACTGCAAGCTTATTGCGAGCAGGGCTGGCACTTGCTGTGGGCGGCATTACTGCCGAGGGAATATTGCGGTTTTTGAAAACAGGCTTATGCCAATACAGTGATTTGCAATTGTCAATGCTGGAAAACTACGTTTATACTTGGAGACTTAATGGCAAAGACTTTAAATCACCGTTCACTTTATCACCATCAGGTTTTGGTAGCGATAAAGACGGAGATGCTGAAATACGAGTGCAGCTGGAAGCTATGCGTGCTGATATTATGGCGAAAATAGATGTGTATATGCAAGAAATAAAAACAGAAAGTGCAGCGGAGATTGCACGCGCTGTGTACAATTTAATTATCAGCTTTGGAGCTGATGCGAAGCTGATTAGCACTGCCGCCGAGCTAAAAGCAGACGGTGAAGCGATGGTGGCGGAAAGATTAGTTGCCTCGTGGAATGAGGTAATGAATTTATTATCACAAATGGAGCAATTACTGGGCGATGGGAATGTGACTGTCAGTGAATATGACGAGCTGTTTTTATTGCTTTTGCGTTCTTCGGAAATAGGAGCAGTGCCACAAACGCAAAATGCCGTGATAGTTACCTCTGCCGACCGTATGCGATTAGAGGAGCCAAAGGTGTGCTTTTTGCTTGGGGTGAGCGAGGGAACATTTCCTAAAGAAGTGGGATATAGCGGACTATTAACTCACGCAGATAGAGAGCTGCTTGTAAAAGGCGGAATAGAGATGCCTGGAAATTTTGAAACACGCAGCTTGTTAGAACAAATGTTTTTCTACAAGGCGGCTACGGCTGCACAAAGCGAAGTATATTTTAGTTATATTCCGCCAGTTTATGGCGGCGCACCTATGTCTGCACCATTGCAAATATTACATTCGGCGCTTCATTTAGCGCCACACTCGCTCACTCTTGCACAGAGAGCTTCGTCGGCATTTGCAGCCGTAGACATATTATCTGGGCAATATCACGACGAAAGTGTAAATACTGCAACCTTGCGCGAGGCAATAATAAGAGATAAATATGAGGCTGACAGCATTTACGCAATGGACAGAGCGGCAAATCAGGGAGAGTACTGTTTGGATAAAAAAGGCTTAATACACGATTTGTTAGGCGACAAGCTGCGTATTTCACCTACGCGTGTAGAGCAGTATTATACTTGTGCGTTTGCATATTTTTTACAATATATTTTGGGAATACGCGCAAGAAAGCGTGCGGAAATGTCACCGCTTGAGAGCGGTACGCTTATACATTATATTTTAGAAAAAGCTCTTAGTGAAGCAGGCGGAGATTTCGTTGAAATGTCTGATGAACAATTGTGCAAAATAGCGAGCAATATAGCAGATGAATATATAAACAAAAATATGCCCGATGCCACTTCGCGCTTTAGAGAGCTTGTAAAAAAGATAAAAGCATCTGTTACACGTTTGCTCATTTATTTACGGCAAGAGCAAGAGCAATCATCGTTTCACCCCGTAGCTTTTGAGCAAAGCATAGGCGAAGACGGATTAAAGCCTATTACGCTTACCACGGCTTTGGGAGAAAAAATAGATGTAGTGGGCAAGATAGACCGCATAGATGTGATGTATCGCGAGGGGAAAAGCTATGTGCGTGTAGTGGATTACAAAACAGGCGATAAAATGTTCGATTTGGACGAGGTGTATTGCGGACTTAACACACAAATGCTTTTGTATCTGTTTACAGCGGTAAAAAGTGGCGATGAGCGCTTTAACAATGCTGTGGCGGCAGGGGTGCTGTATTTACAAGGTGATCCTGCGCCAAAGCTTGGGGCGCGTACAGATAAAGCTGCGGGATATCGTCTTGACGGGCTTATTTTAGACGACGAAATGATTTTGCACAGTATGGATAAGGAGCTGTCGGGACTATTTGTACCTGTGAAATTTAAAAAAGACGGTACACCTTATGCCACTAAAAAGCTTGCCTCGCTCAAAAAACTAGGTAATATAGAAAAGCATATTGAAACGCTTGTGGTGGATATGGCATCACGGCTATATGCAGGGGAAATAGCGGCAAAACCGCTTGTTAATAAAACGCGCAGACCGTGCGATGTATGCGATTATCGCTATGTGTGCTTGCACGAGGACGGAATATGCGAAAAAACTGTAGAGGCACCCGAAAATATCTTTGAGGAGGCGCACAATGAAATGGACTAAAGAGCAAAAGTCCGCTATTGAAGATGACGGCGGTACTTTACTTGTATCGGCAGCGGCAGGCAGCGGCAAAACAGCCGTGCTTGTAGAGCGTGCAGTGCGCCTTTTATTAGATGAAAGCAAGCCCGTTTCAGCGGACAGGCTGCTTATTGTTACCTTTACTCGAGCGGCAGCGGAGGAGCTGCGCGCACGTATTGCATTGCGCCTTACGCAAGAGCAGGCGCTCGCACCTCGCAGTATGTACATTCGCAAACAGCGCTTATTGCTCGGCAGAGCGAATATCAGCACGGTAGATTCATTTTGTATGCAGCTATTAAAACAATATTTTACGCGAGCTAATTTGCCGGCGGATTTTGATATGGCAAACGAAGCGGAAATGATGTCCATTAAGCAAAATACATTGTCGACCGTATTGGAAGAAATGTATAATGATGCGGATTTTTGCGAATTTGCATCAATGTATGGGCGCTCGCGCAGTGATGCCACAGCACAGAAGGCACTTTTGTCTATATATGAGTTTTTAGAAAGTATGCCGTTTCCAAATGTAGCATTGAAACAATTGTGTGACGATTGGGAAAACGATAAGCTGCTTGTGGATACTAAGTGGGGAAAGCTGCTTTTGAATGAGGCGCTTAACATAATAAGCAGCGCACTTGCGCTTGAAAACACTGCGCTTACTACGGTGCTTAGCGAGGAGGCATTGACACCTTATACGCAAGCATTACAGGACGATATAGCGTATTTTAGCGCAATGCAAGAGCTTACGCGTTTACGGCAATGGGATACAGCCGCAGAAAAAGCGCGTGCGTTTAAGCCATCTACGTTAAAGGCAGTAAAAGGATACGAGGGCACACTTGTGGACGCAGTAAAAGCGCTGCGTAACAAAGCTAAAACGCTTGCGGCGCGCCTTGAAAAAGAAATATTTGTATGCACTATGGCGGAATTTGATGCTGACAGATTGCGAACAGCACCAATATTGCGCAGCCTTGCGCGTGGCGCGGAGCGTTTGAGTAAAGAGCTTTTAGCGGAAAAATTAGCGCAAAAAAGCTTGGAATTTAGCGACCTTGAGCATCTTGCATTGCAATTATTATGTAACGACGATAAAACACGCACCGAGCTTAGCTATAAAGTGGCGGCAGGGTTTGATGCAATTATGGTAGATGAATTTCAAGATACTAACGAATTGCAGTCGATTTTATATTCAGGGCTTGCCAATGAAAACGAGAGCAATCTGTTTTTGGTGGGCGATATTAAGCAAAGCGTTTATCGGTTTCGCTTGGCGCAGCCGGAGATTTTCCTTTCTAAAAAGGATAGCTTTTACAGATATGAAACGCAATGTCACCCTGCGGTGCTTACTTTGGGAGCTAATTTTCGCAGTAGCCGCAATATTATAGACGAAGTAAACTATGTGTTTTCGGTTATTATGTCTCGCAGGCTCGGCGGTGTGGATTATAATGATGACGAGCGTTTATATGTGGGAACAAGTGACGAATTTGACGGCGGAGCTATGCAGCTTACACTTGTGGATACGCCTATGGGCGTATCGGCAGGAGATGCTGAATATATTGCCGAAGCTATAAATAATATGGTGCATAATGGCTACAAGGTGCGCGAAAAAAGCGGAGGCGAACGCGCGTGTACTTATGGAGATTTTTGCATTTTGCTGCGTACACGCGGTAATTTTGCACTATATAGTGCAAAGCTTGAGGCGCACGGTATACCTGTATATACGGATTCGGGCGAAAGCTTGCTTACACTGCCAGAGGTATCGGTGCTGTTATCTATGCTGCGTGTGATAGATAATCCCGTACAGGATATTCATATGGCGGCAGTGCTTTTATCTATTTTATATTCTTTTACTCCGTCGGAGCTTGTGGATTTGCGTATTAAATGGCAAAAATGCAGCTTGTATAGCGCTCTTTTACAGGATAACAGCGAAAAATCGCGGCATTTTTGTGCGGATTTAGCTACATTCAGACGTCTGGTAGCAAGTGTAAGCATAGAGGAATTGTTTACCGAAATTTTTGCTCGTACTAAATATTTTGAGGCGATAGGAGCAGCTAAATGCGGCAGTGAAAAGCGTGATAATGTACGTGCATTTGTGGAATATGCCAATAATTCCTGCAAGGGAGCAGGGGGATTGAGTGGATTTTTGCGCGTACTGGAAACAGCAGGCGACAAGGTGCGGTGCAGTGCGGCAGATGCGCCTGCCGTGCCGGCAAATACAGTGTCTATTATGACGATACATCGCTCTAAAGGACTTGAGTTTCCAATATGTGTTTTGGCAGATGCCAACCACGGATTTAATTTGCGTGATGCGTCGGAGCCACTGCTAACGCACGCACATCTTGGCGCGGCCATTACTTTAAATGATGGCGAAAACGTGCTATATCGTACAGCGCCGCATAGAGCAATAGGTATAGCAATGTGCAGTGAGGCTGTGAGCGAGGAAATGCGGATATTGTATGTGGCATTGACAAGAGCGCGAGATAAGCTGATAATTACAGTGCCTATGCAAAAGCCGGAAAAAAAGCTAAGTGATATTGCGGTGACATTGGCAGGTACAAATGGTGCGAACGCAACAATATTGTCGGGTGCAGACAGCTATGCCGAATGGCTTTGTACAGCGGCACTGCTACATCCCGATTGTGATAATCTGCGCAGCGCGGCAGGCGGAATTTTATTGCCGATAATAGAAACAGACAGCCACATTTCAGCAGAAATAGTACAATACAGCGAAGAAAAATTTGACGACTTAACGACTGTTAAAAACGATAAAGCACCGATAGACGAGCGCCTTTGCAATGAGCTATGTGAGGGATTTGAGCGTGAACGCAGCATTATGCGGCAGCGTATAGATATACCGACGAAGGTGAGCGTTTCATCGCTTACGCATAGCAGTAAGGAGCTAATACCGGAAAAACCGTCATTTGCATATGCAGACGGCCGTACAGGCGCACAAAAAGGCACGGCTTTACATAGCTTTATGCAGTATGCGGATTTTATGGCGGCAAAGGATAATCTTACCAAAGAGCTAACGAGGCTTGTAAGTATGCAGTATATTACGCAAGAGCTTGCGGATAGCTTAGATAAGGCGGCTATAGAGCAATTTTTATCGTCAAATCTATCAAACCGTATTTTGCATTGCGATAAAATGCTGCGCGAATACGATTTTATTACGTCAGTGCCGCCCGATGTTGCTATAGAAGCCACAGAGGAGCAACTGCAAAATGCAGCGCCTGTATTAGTGCAGGGCATTGCAGATGCTGTGCTGATAAATGGTGATACAGCAGAGATTATCGATTATAAAACGGATAGAGTTTCATCATCTCAAATGCTGATATCACGCTACAAAAAGCAGCTGTTACTGTATAGTGAAGCTATAGCAAAGCGCCTTAATGTGAAAGTGACAGCGCTTACTATTTATTCTTTTGCGCTAAACTGCGAAATCCCATTATTTTAAAGGAGAAAATGTAATATGAATGAAATACTTGAAAGCTTATACTCGCGTAAATCGGTAAGAGTGTACACGGACAAAAAAATAAGTGAACAGGATAAGGCGGAAATATTGTGTGCCGCCGCAAATGCGCCTACGGCAGGTAATCAGCAGCTGTATACAATACTCGATATAACGAACGTTAAGCTGAAAGAAGCGCTTGCTGTTTCGTGCGATAATCAGCCGTTTATTGCCTTAGCTCCGCTTGTGCTGATATTTTGTGCCGATGCACAAAAATGGTATGATGCGTATGTATCGGTGGGGGCAAATCCGCGTGTACCGGAGGTGGGAGATTTAATGTTAGCCGTGGCGGATAGCTTTATAGCTGCGCAAAATGCTGTAACGGCTGCTGAAAGCCTCGGAATAGGCTCGTGCTATATAGGCGATATTATGGAAAAATGCGAAGAGCATCGTGAAATGCTGGCATTGCCCGAATATGTATTTCCGTGTGCAATGCTTGTATTCGGATACCCCACAGAGCAGCAAAAAAATCGCCTAAAGCCTGAGCGCTGCCCAATACAGTATATTGTACACGAAAACGCATATCATAAAATGAATGACAGTGAGCTTGAAAAAATGCTGATTGGCAAGGCACACGCAAGCGATTACAGTGATTGGCTGAAAGCGTTTTGTAAACGCAAATATGACAGCGAGTTTTCAAGCGAGATGTCAAGAAGCGTGGCGAAATATTTAAAATCATTTCAAACGAGCAAGGATAAATAAAAAATGCTTGACAGCAAAACATAAGTGCTGTATACTAACAGTTGTAAATAAAGTAGCTTGGCTTTGCAGCCGCTCACCTTGCACACGTTTAGTGTTCGGGTTCATATACACGTATATTTATGTGATATTATGAGTACGGTCTGCAATGATGCTGACCGTGCTTTTTTTAATTAAAATTTGGAGGTGCTTTACGATTAGCGGAAACAAAAAGGAATTGGAAATCAATGAGGAAATTCGCGACAAAGAGGTGCGTCTTATCGACGCAGACGGCAGCCAGCTCGGAGTGGTATCTGTAAAAGATGCTCAGGCACGAGCAGACGAAAAAAGCCTTGACCTTGTAAAAATTGCGCCGCAGGCGGTGCCACCGGTATGCAAAATATTGGATTACGGCAAATATCGCTTTGAGCTGCAAAAGAAAGACAAGGAAGCAAAGAAAAACCAAAAGGTTGTTGACATCAAGGAGATACGCCTGTCACTCAACATAGACACGAACGACTTCAATACTAAGCTCGCTCAGGCAAACAAGTTTTTGGCTAAGGGAGATAAAGTAAAGGTGTCCATTCGTTTTCGCGGACGCGAAATGGCTCATACAGAGATAGGTTTAGAGGTGCAAAGGCGCTTTGCAGCAGCTATACCTGATGCCGTAATTGAAAAGCAGCCCAAGCTCGAGGGGCGCAGTATGCAAATGTACCTCTCTCCCGCACAGGCGAAAATTTAAGGAGGATATAAAAATGCCTAAAATCAAAACTCATACAGGAGCGAAGAAACGCTTCAAGCTCACCAAAAATGGTAAGGTAAAGATAGGCCACGCATTCCGCAGCCATATTTTAACCAAGAAAACAACTAAGCTAAAACGCGGCTTCCGTAAGTCTGCGTATGCCGACAAGACCAATGCAGCTGCGGTAAAGAAAATGCTGCCGTACGCATAAGCGTATAGCCACAAAAATAACAGCATATTAAAGGAGATTTAAAATATGGCTCGTATTAAAGGCGCTATGATGACGCGCAAAAGAAGAAAAAAGACTTTAAAGCTCGCAAAGGGCTATTATGGCAGCAAATCTACCCATTTTAAAATGGCAAAACAGCAGGTAATGAAAAGCGGTAACTATGCTTTTGTGGGACGTAAGCTAAAGAAACGTGATTTCCGTAGCTTGTGGATTACACGTATTAACGCGGCTTGCCGTGCTGAGGGCATTAACTACTCTTCATTTATGAATGGCCTTAAAAAAGCAGGTATCGAGCTTAACCGCAAGATGCTTTCAGAAATGGCTATCAATGACGCTAAGAGCTTCTCTGCGCTTATTGCCACTGTAAAAG